>PMZX01000036.1:8415-9230 GCA_003170035.1 Myxococcales bacterium
AAAGTGGGGCCAAAGATAGGCTATGCGCACGACGGCACCCAGCGTGGCCAAGAAGATCGCGACCGCCGTGGCGGTGACCGCCGCAGGAATGGTGACTCGGCGATTCTTGAGCCGGTATCTTGCGCCCGACCGTGCGTGAGCCATGCCGGCTGGCGTCCTGTCCAGAGATTGGTCGCCGAGGCTCATGCGGGCTCCCGATAGTAATAGTTCAGCATCCCGCCGACGCGCGAGCGACAGGCGACCTCGCCATCTGCCCCGTTGTCATTCGTCGGACCGACGTTTCTGATGAGTTGGCCACCAATGCCTTGGTGGAACCGTGACGTGCGGCATGGAGCAAAATGGGCTTGTCCCTCCTATGCACGTGGGTGTATTACTCGTCCCAGATTTTTCTCATGGGTGCCGAATTCACTCACGTGNNGCTAGGTCCTCGGAACGGGCATAGGCAGATGAAGCAGCTCGCAGATGCACACAGATCAGGCGCCCGAAAGATCCAGTTGATCGAGCCGTGCTCGCGGCTCATCAGGTATCTCAAATCGAAGAATGATATCCTGCTGCTGACCACGAGCAATCGGTACGAAGAGCACACCTGGGATATCCCGAAGACCACACAGCTCGCGCTTCGNNATCAAGGACCACTTGAGACAAGAAAGAAAGCGCGTAACCCTGCTCGATGTCGCGAAGCTCAAGATATATACCTGCGAGGGCAATATCAGTGGAAAGCGCGGCAACAATTGCGGCGCGCACGAAGCGAAGCTGCGCGACCATGGCAAGAACCCGACGGGCCAGCACCGATGCTGGGCCTCGATCAATAACAA
>PMZX01000303.1 GCA_003170035.1 Myxococcales bacterium
TTTCGATTCTGTCGCTGGCGGCAATGCTTTTGCTGGGCGTGCTGTCCCAGGGTTGTGCGCTGGCGCCCAAGCCGAGCGAGCTGGAAGCCCTGGAGAAGCTGCGGGCCAGTCCGTCGGCTGCGGCGGCTCTCAAGCTCAAGAACGCCGCGCCGCTGGTCAAGAGCTCGGACGAGCTGCTCAAGCGATCACAGGCCAAGTGGAAGAGCAGCGACCTGGACGAGTCGACCGATGCGGCGCTCATGGGACAGGCCAAGCTGAAGCATGCCATCGCACTGGCCGACCAGGATTCGGCCAAGCGTCGCATTGCCAAGGCCGAGGACGATCTGGACGACGTGGCGGAAGAGCAGGAGAAGGTGCAGAAGGAACTGGACGCGGTCAACGAGACCATCGGTCTGCTCCATCAGACCGCGCAGGCGAAGGATGAGCAGAAGGCGATGGAGACGCAGATGGAGGTCGACAAGAAGCTGGCGACCGACAAGGCCGACACCGCTGACAAGATCAGCGCAGCCGAGTTGGCCCTCAAGACGGCGGACACGGTGCAGGCGTCCACCTACGCCAAGGCCGAGTACACGGCGGCCGCCGACACCTTGGCGCGTGCACAGGCGGAGCTGCAGCAGGGGAATTTCCGGGGCGCACAGATGAGTGCGGACATCGCCCGGAAGAAGGCTGATGAGGCGGTGGCCGCGGCCCAGCCGATCTATGCCGAGAAGACCAAGGCGGACGACAACCGGGCGCGCGCCGACACGCTGACCAGAGAGGCCAGCACCATAGCAGGTGTGGAGGTTCGTCGCGATGCGCGCGGCGCCTTGCAACGGATCGTGCTCACCATCCCGGCAGAGCAGCTCTTCACCAAGAAGCAGACCGTGATCACGCCGGGCCGGGAGGCCATGCTCGACCCGGTCGCGACCCTGATGAAGAAGAGGGAGTACCAGAACTATCCTGTGCAGATCGTCGGTTTTGCCGACCCGCGCGGAAGCTCCAGTTCACTTCTGGCACTGACCCTGGCCCGGGCACAGTCGGTGGCGACCGCGCTGATGTCACGCGGGGTCGACAGCAAGCGGGTCATGGCCACCGGCCAGGGCGGCGCTGAGCAAGTTGCCAGCGGCAAGGACCGCAGCCGCAACAACCGCATCGAGATCATCTTCCTCTATCAGTAGAGGAGATCCTGCGCGTAGGGGCGACCTGCGGTCGCCCCGCGGGCGGGCCGTCTCGCCCATGGGCGTGATCGATCGGAGACTCACCCGTCGGTGAAGGGTGCCGCAGTTCCCCTGCATCAGATCCGCCTTCGGGAGCCGGCCGTCGGTGAATCGAAGAGCTGAGGGTGAATATCTATCCGGGCCCCCAGGCTTCGTGGGCGAAGTAGAGCCCCGCAAAGACCTTGGCTGCCAGCAGTGTGCCTTGGCGCTCGCGCTCGGTCAGCCAGGCGCGTGCCTCGCGCAGCGCCACTTCATGCACGCGGATGTCTTCGCTGGGCGTGCCGCCGCCCGTGCCGACCTTGGTGAGGTCGGAGGCCAGGATGAACCGGACCAGTTCGCTGGTCATCCCCGGGGAGGTGGCGCTGGTGGAAACCAGACGCAGCGTCGCGGCTTGGTATCCGGTTTCCTCTAGCAATTCCCGTCGCGCCGCTGCGATCAGGTCTTCGTGTTCGTGTCCGGGCTCGTCGCCCACCAGCCCGGCGGGAAACTCGATCACGTTGCGGCCCACCGGCACTCGGTGCTGCTCGACGAACAAAAGCCGTCGTTCTGGGGTGAGCGGCACGATGACCACCACCGCGCGGGCATTGGTGCGCTCCACGAAGGCCCAGCCATCGTGGTCCACCAGGCGAAGAAAAGGGGTCTCGGCGAGAATTCGGTCAGCCACGCGGAGTTTACTTCCCCAGTTCTTCGTCGACCCAGTCGCTGATGCTTTCGATGTCGTGGCGGCCCGCGTACTTGCGACCGTTGATGTAGATGGTAGGCGTGGAGTTGATTCCCAGTGCGGTACCCTCGGACTTGTCCTGGGTCACGGCGGCCTTGACCTCGTCCGAGTTCATGTCGCTTCGCCATCGGGCAACGTCGAGTCCCACTTCCTTGGCGATCTTCTCCAGCACCGCCGGGGTCAGACTGTCGGCGTGGGCCCACACCTTGTCGCTGTAGGGCCAGAACTTGCCCTGCTTCTGAGCGGCGGTGGCGGCCTCGGCCGCCAGACGCGAGTTGGTGTGGCCGCTGAGCGGAAAGTGCTTGAAGCAAAGCTTCACCTGCCTGGGGTAGGTGTCGAGCACCTGCCGCATGAGCGACTGCGCGGCCTGGCAGTGCGGGCACTCGTAGTCCACGAATTCGACCAGGGTGACTCGCGCCTCGGGCGGACCCTTGCTGGGCGCCCGGTTCACGTCGATCTCCTTGTGGACCACGTCGCGGTATCGCTTCTGCAGCTCCTCGCTCACCTCGGAGTCCGTGTAGCCGGAGTCGACCAGCTTCGCCGCATACTTGATCGCGTAGACCGAGCGCTTGCAACCAGGGTCGTGCTTGACCGAGTAGATGAGGCTGTGACCCTTGCCGCAACTCGATGGCTCCCGGTTGACGATGCGAAAGAAGACCTTGCGTTCGTACTCGTCCAGCTTGCTGAGGTCGATGCCGGGCGGGGGCGAGGTGTCAAGCTCACCCGATCCCTTGCCGTCCGCCGGTTTCTGATCGGCGGGCGTGGCCGCGGCCGGCCGAACCAGGGGCTGGCCCCAGGCGCACAGGACGACGCACAGGACGGCAGAAACCACACCAGAGCGAGATAGGACGGGGTGCATCGAAGCGAAGATTAGAAACCGCCGCGGTACAAGTCAAACGCCGATGCGGACCCTGGGAATTGAAGCAGTGGGAGCGGTGTGGGTGACAGCGGCGGTGGCGAGAGGGTGACGGTGGCCCATGGGCATTGACCGGTAGGGGCGAGGCCCCGAATTGACGAAGCTCGCCTCGCCGGCCAGTATTAGCCCGTCGCCGGGCCTGGGCCTGGCGACACCACCATGCGGTCGGACTACACAGCCGCCATACTCGCAATCCTGGCCGGGGTCGGGATGGCCGTCGCTTTCAGCGCGCTGGCCCGATTTGTGGGCGAGCGTCGCGTGACCCGGGCCAAGCAGATCCCCTACGAGGCTGGCTCGGACCCCGTGGGCAGCCCGCGCGCGCGCACGCCGGTTCGTTTCTATCCGGTCGCGATCCTCTTCCTGGTGTTCGACATCGAGGTAGCGTTCCTCTACCCATGGGCGGTCAACTTCGCGTCCCTGTCGTGTGCAGGGCCGCTGGTGAAAGACACCTGCACCGCCGGCGTCTCGTGGCTGGGCCTGGGCGCGCTGGGGCTGTTCATGGCGGTGTTGCTGGTCGCTCTTGCCTACGTGTGGCGCAAACGCGCCATTGGATGGGACTAGGAAGTGCCGTTTAGCGTTTACACATCGAAGCTGGCCCAGGCGGTGAACTGGGCGCGCAAGTTTTCATTGTTCGAGTATCCCTTTGTGACCGCCTGCTGTGGCATGGAATTCATGGCGACCTGGGCGCCCAAGTACGACATCGCGCGCTTCGGGGCGGAACTGCCGCGCTTCTCCCCGCGCCAGGCCGACCTGCTCATCGTGGTGGGCACCATCACCGAGCGGCAGGGACCTGTGCTTCGCCGCATCTACGATCAGATGTGCGAGCCCAAGTGGGTGATCGCATACGGCGTGTGCGCGTCGACCGGCGGCTTCTACCAGAACTATTCGACCATGCCGGGGGCCGACCAGGTCATCCCGGTGGACATATACATTCCTGGCTGTCCGCCGCGGCCCGAGCAAATGCTGGATGCGCTGGTGATGCTGCAGGAACGGATCCAGAAGGGCGAGGGGCACAGCCAGGTGGTGCTGAGGGCCGAGCGGGGCTATGTGGCCCCCGACGTGGCCATCCGGCCCGACGGCAACGCAAAGGAAGGGGCGGGCCGCTAGGTCCGGGGCAGGCCATGGCCAAGATCATTCTCGACCGACTCCTCGAGCAGTTCGTCGCGGGCGAAATCCTGGAAACCGGATCGCAGCACGGCAACGAGTGGGCGCGCGTGGCGCCGGCGAACTGGCGTGCGGTGGCGCAATTTCTGCGCGACGATCCTGTGACCGCGCTCAATATGTTCATCGATCTGACCTGCGTGGATCGTCTGGGTCGCAAGCCGCGTTTCGACGTGGTCATGCATCTGTATTCCGTGGACGAGAAGCACCGGGTGCGGCTCTTGGCCGGACTTCCCGAGGACGATCCCTCGATCGATTCCGTGGTGGCGCTATGGCCGGGCGCCAACTGGTTCGAACGCGAGGCGTTTGATCTGTATGGCGTGCGCTTCGCTGGCCACCCGGACCTGCGCCGCATTCTCATGTACCCCGAGTTCGTGGGCCATCCCCTGCGCAAGGATTTCCCCAAGGAAGGGCGCCAGCCGCT
>PMZX01000333.1:0-1948 GCA_003170035.1 Myxococcales bacterium
GCTGTGGCATGGAGTTCATGGCGCTGTGGGCACCGAAATACGACATCGCGCGCTTCGGGGCTGAGATCCCGCGCTTTTCCCCGCGCCAAGCCGATCTGCTTATCATCGTGGGAACCATCACCGAGCGCCAAGGACCGGTGCTTCGCCGCATCTACGATCAGATGTGCGAGCCCAAGTGGGTCATCGCGTTCGGCGTGTGCGCATCGACCGGCGGTTTTTACCAGAACTACTCGGCCATGCCGGGCGCTGACCAGGTGATTCCAGTGGACGTGTACATTCCCGGCTGCCCGCCGCGGCCCGAGCAGATGCTGGATGCGCTGGTGCTGTTGCAGGAACGGATCCAGAAAGGCGAGGGCCACAGCCAGGTGGTGCTGCGGGCCGAGCGGGGCTATGTCGCGCCCGACGCGGCCATTCGGCCCGACGGCGATGGCAAGGAAGGGGCGGGCCGCTAGGCCCTTTGCCAGCCATGGCCAAGATCATCCTCGACCGGCTCGCTCAGCAGTTCGTCACTGGCGAAATCCTGGAGACCGGATCGCAGCACGGCAACGAGTGGGCGCGCGTGGCGCCAGCGCACTGGCGGGCGGTGGCGCAGTTTCTGCGTGACGATCCCACGATGGCGCTCAACATGTTTATCGATCTGACCTGCGTGGATCGACTGGGCCGCACCCCGCGTTTCGACGTGGTCCTGCACATCTATTCAGTCGACAAGAAGCACCGGGTGCGTCTTCTGGCCGGGGTTCCCGAGGAAGATCCCAGCATCGATTCTGTAGTATCTCTGTGGCCAGGCGCCAACTGGTTCGAACGCGAGGCCTTTGATCTCTACGGCGTGCGCTTCGCGGGTCATCCCGATCTGCGCCGCATTCTGATGTATCCCGAGTTCGTGGGTCATCCCTTGCGCAAAGACTTTCCCAAGGAAGGGCGCCAGCCGCTCTTGCGCCGGTTGCCCGGCAGCGTGGACTAGGAAAGCCATGGACGAGCGCGCCCCATCCCAGACTGCCCGCCGCGTGGTGATCGGGTTGGGCGACGCCGCCAATCTTCCCGAGGCTGATGAGCTGCCCACGGAATCCATGCCGCTCAACATGGGGCCTTCGCACCCGGCCATGCACGGGACCGTGCGCATGGTTCTCGAAGTCGATGGCGAAAANNGGAGAAGCTGCTCGACATCGACGGCAGGATTCCCGAGCGCGCGCAGTTCATCCGGGTGATCGTGGGCGAGATCTCGCGCATCACCGACCATCTGACCTGCCTGGCGGCCAGCGCGATGGAACTGGCCGCCTTCACCGTGTTCTTCTACCTGATGAAGGCGCGCGAATGGTTCTGGGAACTTCTCGAAGAAGTCTCGGGCGCGCGCCTGACCCACAGCTACGTGCGCATCGGCGGTGTGGTGGCTGATTTGACCGATGACTTCTGCCCCAAGCTGCGCGATGTCTTGCGCCGCTGTCGTGCTGCCATCGCGGATGCGGACAAGCTGCTGACCGGCAACCGTATCTTCCGCGACCGCATGGACGGGATTGCCATCATCACCCGCGACGATGCCATCGGCTGGGGCCTGACCGGGCCGGTGGGCCGCTCGGCCGGGCTNNGGCTCGAAGGGCGACAACTTCGATCGCTACGCGGTTCGCCTGGAAGAAATGCGGCAGTCGATGCGCATCCTGGAGCAGGCCATGGAACGGCTGCCGGCCGGTCCGGTGCTGCTCGACGACGCGCGGGTGGCGCTGCCCCCCAAGCGCGAGGTGTACAACACCATCGAATCCATGATCGCGCACTTCAAGCTGATCATGGACGGCATCGTGGTACCGCCGGGCGAGATCTACTCGTTCACCGAGGGCGGTAACGGCGAGTTGGGCTTCTACATCGTATCCGACGGCACTGGTCAGCCGTGGAAGTGCCGCGTGCGGCCGCCCTGCTTCGCCAACCTCGCCGTGCTTAACAAGATCCTGCCCGGGCT
>PMZX01000333.1:2040-5946 GCA_003170035.1 Myxococcales bacterium
GCCGTGTGTCGCCAGTGTCTGGTCGAGATCAAAGGTTTCCCCAAGCCGATTCCATCCTGCTACACGCTGGTGGCGGACAGGATGGAGATCATCACCAACTCGCCCAAGGTGCTTGATGTCCGGCGCCAGATGCTGGAATTCACCCTGCTCAACCACCCCATCGATTGCCCCATCTGCGACAAGGCGGGCGAGTGCCTGTTGCAGAAGCACTACTTCGACTGGGACGCCCGCTTGGCGCGCAACGACGGCAGCAAGGTTCGCAAGGCCAAGGTGGTCGACCTGGGCCGGCACATCGTGCTCGATCAAGAGCGCTGCATTCTGTGTACCCGCTGCATCCGCGTGTGCAACGAGGTGGCGCGCCAGGCGGATCTGGTGATGGCGTTTCGCGGGGATCGCCAGCTCCTGACCACCGCGCCGGGGAAGCGTCTGGACAATCCCTATTCGCTCAACACCGTGGATGTCTGTCCGGTGGGTGCGCTGACTGCAAAGGATTTCCGTTTCTCGATGCGGGCCTGGGAGCTGTGGGCGACGTCTTCGGTGTGTCCAGGCTGCGCCACTGGCTGCAACATCGAGATTCACGCGGCCCGCAACCGGATCCGGCGCCTGGTTCCGCGCCTCAACCCGGCGGTCAACAAGTACTGGATGTGCGATGAAGGGCGCCTGAGCTACAAGCCGGTGCACCAGAGTCGGCTGGCTGCGCCCACGGTGGCGGGTGCGCCGGCGAGTTGGGACGCGGCCCTGGCCGAGGCGGCTCGTCTGCTCGCCGCGGCCCGCGACAAGTCGCCTTCGACCCTTGGGATGGTTTTGTCAGCCCAGATGACCAACGAGGATCTCTTTGCTTTCTCACGTCTGGCGGGCGAGAACCTGCGAATCGATCGCGTCTACCTAACGGGAGCTGAGCAGGGTTGGTGCGACGACATCCTGGTCAGCGCTGACAAGAACCCCAACACCACCGGTGCCAGGTTGATCGGCGGGCCGACCCTGCGCAGCGCCGCGGACCTGAAGCAAGACCTGGAGGCGGGCGTTGTGACAGCGTTGCTGGTCATCGGTGAAGCGAACTCAGTTGGCCCGCTCGACTCGCTGCCGATCTTGGTGGTCCTGGCTTGGCATCGAGACCCGCCAGTTTCGGCGGCTTCTGTGGCCCTGCCTTTGGCCATGTGGGCCGAGGTCGACGGCAGCTTCACCAACCGGCAAGGCAAAGTACAGCGCCTGCACGCTGCTGTCGCCCCGGCGGGGCAGTCGCGGCCGGGCTGGGAAATTGCGGTTCGGCTGGCAGAGGCGCTGGGGGCCACGTGGACCTATGCCAATGCAAGGCAGGTGTTCAGCGCGGTCTGCGAGAAAGCCACGCTGATGAGCGGAGCCGACTGGGGCAAACCAGAGATTCCGGTCCAACTTCGTTTTGCCAATTCGAGGGGGTAGGGGACATGTCAGGCGCGCAACTGTTCTCATACGGTCAGCCCGGCTTCGGCATTGCGGCGGCGCTCATCAAGATCGTGGTGTTCGTCGTGATCTTCGCCATGGGGCTGGCCAGCCTGCTCACCTGGTTGGAGCGGCGCCAGTCGGCCATGATGCAGGACCGGCTGGGCCCCAACCGCGCCAACCTCGGGCGCTGGCGGGCGTGGGGGCTGCTTCACTTCGTGGCCGACGCGCTGAAGATGGTGTTCAAGGAGGACTTCATCCCGGCCAAGGCGAACCGGTTCCTGTTCACGCTAGCGCCCATCTTGGCCATCGCGCCCCCATTCATCGTGCTGGCCATCATTCCCTTCGGTGCGCCCCTGTGCTGGGGCCAGATGCGCGCGGCGGTTCCGCCGGGCGCCTGCGTGCGGCCGGTGGACCTGCAGATCGCGCGACTGGACGTGGGCGTGCTGTTCTACTTTGCGTTTGCCTCGTTGTCGGTGTACGGCACAACCCTGGCGGGCTGGGCCTCGCACAACAAGTGGGCGCTGATGGGCGGGATGCGGGCTGCCTCGCAGATGATCTCGTACGAGGTCACCATGGGCATGGCCGTGCTAGCCATGTTCGTCTCGTACGGGACGCTGGAGCCGGGCGCCATGGTGCTGCAACAGGGGCCGGCCCCCTGGCAGTGGGGCATCGTTCGGGGTGTCCCGCACTTCATCGCGTTCTTCTTGTTTCTCGTCGCGGCTCTGGCAGAGACCAAGCGTACGCCCTTCGACATTCCCGAAGGCGAATCCGAGATCGTGGGCTACTTCGTCGAGTATTCGGGCTTGCGCTTCGGCATGTTCTATCTGGGCGAGTTTCTCGAGGTGATTAGCTCGTCCGCGCTGATGGTGACCATCTTCCTGGGCGGCTGGCAGATCTGGGGCGCCAGCGTCCTGCCCAACTGGGCCCATGTTCTTGTGTCGATGCTGGTGTGGGGGGGCAAGGTCTTNNTCGATAGCTAACGTTGTGCTGGCTGCTTGCTGGCAGATGTGGATTCGCTAGTGGCCACGACGGTGAGAATTGTCAGCCGGCCCGAGGGATGGAAGCGGCAGAGCTATCTTTGGGGGACGTTGCAAGGGCTGGGCGTGACCTTCGGGCATCTGCTGCGCAACTGGCCGCGCAATCTCCTCGGCCGGCGCGCACGTTCCGACATCGCGACCCTGGCCTACCCCGAGGAGAAACGGCCCTACCCGCCACGCAACCGCGGCCTGCATCGCCTGATGAAGCGAGCCGACGGGCAGGTTCGCTGCGTGGCCTGCATGATGTGTCCCACCGCCTGCCCCGCCCATTGCATCAGCATCGTTTCCGAGGAATCGGAAGACCCGCGCATCGAGAAGCGGCCGCGCATCTTTCAGATCGATGAGCTTCGCTGCGTGGTGTGCGGCTTGTGCGTGGAGGCCTGCCCCTGCGACGCCATCCGCATGGACACGGGCATTCACGCCCCACCTTCCACCCGTCGCGCCGATGCGATCCTGGACAAGGAAGAACTGCTCTCGCGCGGCGAGATTTCCGTCGCGATGCAGGCCGGCGAAGGCATTTTCTGGCGAGAGAAGAGGTAGAAGAGTTCTTTCTTGACCGTCGCTGAGCAGAAGCACATGATCGTAAGTGAACCCTCTGTGCGGTTCGACACCCGGACGAGATTTTTTTCCCTACAAATTGAATTCTGGGAGCCGCCTCTGGCCGCTGGAGTGCACGCCCGCTAGAGTCGGGAAGCCCGATACGGTTATTCTGTGGCTCCCCCCTTACGACAGTAGGGGCTAGGAACTCATCCGGAACGGCCGAGGCGGAGGGTTCACTACTTTCTGCTCACCGCGCTGGCACGTATCTGGCAGCCCGATTCGTGCATGCGTCGCATGCACCGACAATCGGCACGAGTCGCAAGCGTCATCCCGTTCCACCGTCCGGCTCCCGGCCAGGTGGATGGTTCCGCGACCGGCGCGCCGGTCGGCCCGTCATCGCCCCTTCGACCCGTGACCGCCGGACCCCGCCTGCTTGATCGCGTGAAAGCGGCGATCCGGATGCGTCACATGAGCGCGCGGACTGAAGCGGCCTACGTTGGGTGGATCCGTCGCTTCATCATCTTCAATGGCAAGCGCCATCCCGATGACATGGCGGAGCCAGAGGTCAGCCGATTCCTGAGCGCGCTGGCGACCGAGGGGCGGGTCGCCGCCTCCACGCAGAACCAGGCGTTGGCGGCAGTCCTCTTCCTGTATAGTGACGTACTTGGGCGAGACCTCGACTGGCTCGACGATCTCGTTCACGCGAAGCGCGCCCAGCGGATTCCCGTCGTGCTGACCAGGGCCGAGGTGGCCTGCGTCCTTTCCCACATGGACGGCGTGGAGAAACTGTGCGCCAGCCTTCTGTACGGCAGCGGTCTGCGCCTGCTCGAGGGCCTGCGCCTTCGGGTCAAGGATGTGGACTTCGGCGGACAGCAGTTGATTGTTCGAGAAGGGAAGGGCAACAAGG
>PMZX01000465.1:0-19100 GCA_003170035.1 Myxococcales bacterium
TGCGCCCTCGTCGCGCCTTGCCGTCCGGGCGCCTCGTCCACCGAAACATGTCCGCTCTTCTGACCGGAGGCACTAGGAGATCCTGGGCCCGGCCCTCTCCGAACTCTATCCAACAGAAAGGCCCCACGAAGTGGGAGGCAGGCCATCCCTCCTCGTGGAGCCTTGAATGAAGGGCGCCCAGGTGGAGGCGCCCCTGGCTAGCAGCTCACGGCCCGCAGGTGCCGCCGCCGGTGCCTGTGCAGGCCAGTCCGGTGTCGCAGCTGCGACCTGAACAACACCGTTCCGCGTTGGCTCCACACGGCTCGCAAGTAGACCCAGCCGTGTTTCCATTGCAAACCGTGCCAGCGGCTGTGCAGGTGCGGTTTCCGGCGGCCCCGCAGCAACGTTCGCTGGAGGCACCACAGGCAACGCAGGTCTCCCCCGCATCGGTGGCAGCGCAAACGACGTTCCCAGCCGTACAGGTGCCCAACCCTGCTCCGGCTCCACCACAGCACGGATCACCTGAAGCGCCGCAAGTTTCGGCATCCGACGTGCAAACGCCTTTCTCGCACACGCCGCCCCCTAGTCCGCCGGTGCAGGTATTCCCAGCGGCGATGCACCGATCGTTCGCCCCGCAGCAGCCTCCCCCGCTGCAAATCGAGCCCGCGCAGCAGGCCTGGCCAGCGGCACCGCAGCCGCCTGATGCGTCTCCTGCATCCGCATCCGGACCATCCGCGGGGGCATCAGCAGGAGCGTCACGTGCATCCGCCGGTGAATCAGCCGCTGCATCCCTGACGACAGTGCCGCCTGCTCCGCCGGTGGCGGTGGTTCCGCCTCTACCGCCGGTGACGCCGGTTGTGCCGCCTGCTCCGCCAGTGGCGGTGGTTCCGCCTCTACCGCCAGTGGCGGTGGTTCCGCCTCTACCGCCGGTGACGCCGGTTGTGCCGCCTGCTCCGCCAGTGGCGGTGGTACCCCCTCTGCCGCCGATGACGGTCGTCGTTCCAGCCACGCCTCCAGTGGCGGTCGTCGTTCCAGCCGCGCCTCCAGCGGCGGTCGTCGTTCCAGCCGCGCCGCCTGTGGCAACGGTGGTTCCCCCGGTTATCGGCACCCCGCCAGTAGTGGTGGGTGTTCCGCCTGCTCCACCGGGCGCGGTAGTCATTCCTCCGGCTCCACCGAGGCCGCCGTCCTTCTTCGGACCGGCGTCACCGGGGGAGTTGGAGTTACTTGAACATCCCAATGCCCCCAGCGCAACCATCGCCGCGCAGGCGAACAACAACCGGGGAGCAGACCAAGCCAGAGCGAACCGCCTCTTTTCCATGAGTCGACCTCCAATCATGTCCAGTACGTCAAACACCGAGTTAGTGGTGATATGTGAAATACTCCGTCAAGCGATGGACGTCCACCTGGGATGATTTCTTACCCCAGTAAACCCGCCGAGATGACGGTGATGTTCTGCGGGCGCGCCTGAGCCGGCCCTGGCATAGGCCGCGATTTGTTCAACAGCGGACACACAGGATGAGAGGAGCTGACTTCTACTTGTCGCCGTGCTCAGGCACGCGATCCGCTCCGAGCGCGACGCTGGCATAACCCCGCGCGAACTGTACGCCGAAGATCTCCGCATGCAAGGCGGTGTCTTCCGCGATAAGGGTGGCGAAGCGATCCCGGTAGCTTGCCCACTGGGCCTTTGTCCGCGATCGGGGGAAAAGACCCGAGCCAGCGTCTTGCATGCCGGGATCGAGAGATTCGAGCAAGGCACGGATTCCCTGCGTGATCCCCTCCATCAGGGCGAGGTGGTGAATCCCCATGTCTGCGAACACGGCCTTCAGCTCACGCAGGCAGCCTTCCACGTCTCGCGAGGACGCGAGCAAGTGGTCAATGACCTCGCGGCCAGTGCGAGCGCGGTGCAGGGGCGTGTTTCCCGCAAGCGGCCTGACCCCCACCTCGGAGCCAAATTCCTCGTAGCCCTTCTTGAGCGCGACAAAGGCGTCGCTGAAGCCCTCGAGAATGCGCTGGCAGCGGGCCAGCCGATCGGGCTCGTTGCTCTGGGCTGGGGCAGCCAAGGGCGGCGCCGCGTGGGGTTCGTTCTGCTGCGACTCGCCCCAGTTCATGATTTTGGTAGAGGGGGAGTTGGAAACGGCGGGGCCAGCCAGGCCGGCTGTGACCCGAAGCTCGAAGCGCGAGATTCCCAGCTGCGCAGGATCAGGGAGCGAAATGGTCGTGTTCTTGGCCAGCCGCTCTCCTTGCAACCGAGTTCCGTTGGTGGAGCCCAGGTCGACGTAGGTGATGCTCGTCTCGTCGAATCTGAGCATCCCGTGCCATTGCGAGACGAAACGATCCTCGATGACGATGCTGTTGAGCGCGTTTCGCCCAACCCGGATCGGTGATTGATCGAACTCGAACGTCCTATCGCTGCCGGTTTGGGGATCCGTGAGTTTAACCTTGATGACCATGGCGAGCCCCTGGCGACCAGCGACCATAGCGCTGGCTCGTGAGGCTCACCACACCTATTGCGCCAAGCAAGATGTGCTGGCAATCTCCCGTGGTTCTTTTCATGCGAGGAAGGTGGTTGATGTCTGTGCTGCTGGCTGGGGCGGCCCTGCTGTCGTGTGCCCACACGCCATTGCCCTGTCCCACGCCGGAACCAATCCGGGTGAGCATCCGCGCCTCGGACCGACTCAACCCAGGCGAGAATGGGGAATCGCTCGCCACCACGGTGCGGCTTTACCAGCTCAAGGATGCGGGCAAGCTTCAAACCGCCAACCTGGAACAGATTCTTGACAACGATCGGGCCGTGCTTGCCGATGATCTGGTATCGGTCAAAGAAATCACGCTGTACCCGGGTGATGTGGTCACACCATCGCTCGACCGGCGCGAAGGAGCCCTCATTGTCGCTGTGGTTGCATTTTTTCGCCATCCTTCCGGCGCCTCTTGGCGGGTTGCCAGCAAGCTGGCCCCGCCGGATGCCCAGTACTGCCACGCGCCCACCGGCGGGGACGCGGAGGCCGCGCGGTCGGTTCTGCGCATCGGGCTCGTCGATAGCCGCGTGGAGTTGCAGTGAGGGCAGGCAATGACTGCCCCGCATAGAGTTGTCTGGTCGGAAGGACTGCTGATCTCCCCCCAGCATCTGCAGCAGGCGGACCTGTACCACGAGCGACTGCTGGACCGGCGGCTGGCCGCGCTGGCGCCCCAGACTTGGGGAATCCTGTCCCTCGATCTAGACATGGCCGCTCTGCAAGCCGAGCAGTTGAGGGTGAGCCGCTTCGTCGGCATCCTGCCCGACGGCCTCTGCCTGGACTTTGCCGCCGGCGATCCCGAGGCTCCGGCCGCGCGGCCCATCGGGGTGCACTTCCCCCCGGCCCAGCCGGTGCTCGAAGTGTTCCTGGCCGTGCCCAAGGAGCGCGATGGGGTTCCCAGCGTCGCGGCCGAGGACGCGGACTGCAGCCAGCCCGCAGCCGAGGAAGCGGTTCGACGCACGCGCTTTCGCGCGGCCACCCGGCCGGTGGGCGACATGACCGGGGAGTCGGCAGACATGCCCATCGCCTTCGCCCGGCGCAATGTTTCGCTGCTGTTCGGCGATGAAGCCCGGGACGATTTCGACTCCATCAAGATTGCCGAGATCGCGCGCAACGCCAGCGGCGCGCTCGTCGCGAGCGAAGCCTTCATTCCCTCGGTGCTGTCCATCTCGGCTTCTTCGTTCCTGGGCAGCAGCGTGCGCCGGCTGCTCGCGCTCACCATCGCCAAGCAGCGCCAGCTTTCCGAGGAGCGCCGGCAACGCGACGCCGTGACCGTGGAATTCGGGACCGGCGAGGTCACCCGCTTTCTGCAACTCTCGGCCCTGAACGCGGCCATTCCCATTCTCGCACACGCCGGCCGCGACGGTGACCTGAGTCCGCGCGAACTCTACCTCTACCTCATCCAGATCGCCGGCCAGCTTTCGACCCTGGTGCCCGATGCGGATCCGTCGTCGCTGCCCGCCTTCAAGTTCACCGCTCTGCGCTCCACCTTCGAGGAGCTGTTCGCGCTTCTCACCAGCCTCCTGCGCGCCAGCGTGCGCGAGGCCTGCCTGGCCGTGCCCATGGAGGTGCGTGAAGGACTGCAGGTTGGTACCCTGAGCGACGAGCGCATCCTCAAGTGCTCCCAGTTCGTCCTGGCGGCCCAGGCGCGGGGAGTTTCCGAGGAGCAACTGGCACGCGAGCTGCCAGGCCGGGCCAAGATTGCGTCCCGGCAACAATTGCCGTTCCTTCTGCGATCCGCCACACGCGGGCTCGGCCTGCAGGTCGCCCACCGCCCGCCCGCCGAGGTGCCGGTGCGGCCCCACGTGGCCTACTTCCTCATCGATGTCGCCGCCGGGGCGGAACACTGGCGCCAGGTACTGGGCGAGCGCAGCGTCGCCATCTACCTGCCGCCGCCCTACGATCCCGCGCAGCTCAAGCTCGAGATCTTCGCGATTCCCGCCAAAGCCTAGGCCATGGATCTGGTATCTGACCTGACCGGAGATTGCTTCAGTGCCATCGGCCGCCTGCGCGCGCTGGATGAACCGGCTGCCTCCCCGGAGGTCGTGCAGGACCGACTACGCGCCTTCGTCGACAGTTTCAAGGAGCGAGCGCGCAAGGCTGCGGTTTCCGGGAAAGACGCGCAGGATATTGCCTATGCCCTGGTCGCGCTCATGGACGAGGTCGCGCTGCGCGCGCCCGAGCCGCTGCGCAGTTACTGGATGAACCAGCCGCTGCAACTCCACTTCTTCGGTGAGAACGTGGCGGGCGAGGGGTTCTTTGCCCGGCTGGACAGTCTCTTGGCGGACGGGCGTCGGCCGGCTGTCCTGCGCGTCTACCAGCTTTGCTTGCTGTTCGGGTTCCAGGGCAGGTACGGCTTTTCTGGTGGCGAGGTCGAGCTCATACGCATTGCCGAAGCCGTACGCAGTCAGGTGCAACGCAACCAAGAGGTGCCCGGCGCCCTCTCGCCCGCCGGCGAAGCGCCCGACGAACCGTTGGTTCGCAGCGCGGGTCGCAACCTTCTTCTCTGGGCGTCGCTCGGCATCTTCGCGCTGGCCCTCGCGCTTTTCGTCGGGCTGCGAGTCTCATTCGATCACGAGGTCGGCGATCTCTCTAGCCGCGTGGACGAGATAGCGCCGTAGGAGTCACTTCGTGCTCAAGTACATCGTCGGGATCATTTTCGTCGCGCTGGTCTGGGCGGCTGCGCTGGTCTTTCGGGGGGTCACGCCCGTGCTCTGGACGGCGGTCGGCGTGACTGCCGTGGTGGGGCTTGGCCTGGTCGCGATCGATCTGATTCGCATGCGGGCGGCCCGGCGCGCGTCCTTGGCGCTGGAAAGCGGCCTGGCTGGCCAGGCGGCCGGCATCCGTCCCGATCAACAGGCCGAGATAGACGCCATGCAGGCCGAGTTCAACAAGGCCTTGCACAGCCTCAAGTCCTCGCGCCTGGCGCACGAGGGCGGTGATGCGCTCAACGCTCTTCCCTGGTATGTGATCCTGGGGCCGCCCGGGGCGGGCAAGACCACGGCGCTACGAAGCTCGGGCTTGCCGTTCCCTCACGCCAAGGGGGGACGGGTGCGCGGCGTGGGCGGGACGCGCAACTGCGACTGGTGGCTGACCAACGACGCCGTCCTCCTGGACACGGCCGGACGCTGGGCCACCCAGGAAGATGATCGCGAAGAATGGCTGGCGTTCCTCGACCTGCTTCGCCGGACGCGGCCGAAAAAGCCGGTGAACGGCATCCTGGTCGCGGTGAGCGTGACGGATCTGCAGGGCGAGGCGGACGAGATTGCGGTCTTGGCCAAGTCCCTGCGTGAACGCATCGACGAGGTGATGGGGCGCCTGGACATGGTGCTGCCCGTGTACCTGCTGGTCACCAAGTCGGATCTGGTTCCCGGGTTCGTGGAGATGTTCGGCGACCTGCGCGACAAAGAGCGCGGCCAGATCTGGGGTTTCACCCTACCGCTGGCCGCCACGGTGGACGAGCGGGTCGAGATCTTCGGCGGACATTTCGACGAGTTGTGTGAGGTGATCGAGCAAAAGGCCGCGGACCGCGTGCACGAGGAACGGCGGGTGGACGCTCGCTTTTCGATCGTCGAGTTCCCGCGACAGCTTGCAGCGCTCGAGCAGCCCCTGACCGATCTGGTGACTGACCTCTTCGCGGAGAACGTGTACCAGGACGCGCCCATCATGCGCGGGGTCTACTTTACCAGCGGCACCCAGGAGGGCCGTCCCATCGACCGGATCATGAAGTCGATGGCCGAGGCCTTTGGCGTGCCCGCGCGGGCCGCGGCCGTGGCGGTCAGCAAGCCGAAGAGCTACTTCCTGCGCGACCTCTTCACCGAGGTGGTTTTTGCCGACAAGGACGTCGCCATCCGGAGCACCCGGGTCCTGATACAACAGCGAATCAAACGCCTGGTCCTCACCGTCTTCGCGCTGGCGGCAGCGGGCGCATTCCTTTTCTTGCCGATCCGATCGTACAGCAGGAGCCGGAATTTCATCTCCGAGACGCGCCGATTCGTCGACAAGCTAGCGGCGGGCCGGCAGGGACGGGAGGCACCGCCTTTACCTTCGGCCGCAACGCTGGAATCAGTCGAGGCCATGGCCAGGACCCTGGCCGAAGGGGACGAGGGTTCCGTTCTCTTTCCCCATTCGGCGGTCGACCAGAGCCTGCACGCGACCATCGAACGCCTGATCCTGCGTCCGATTCTGCGCGCCGATGTGGCCAAGGCTGCGGTTCCAGGCGGGCTCGGGCCTGCGGAGTTGATGGATGCCCTGGTCCTGCACCTGCTGCTCACCGAGCCCAAGCAACCCGACGAGCCCACGCCCCGCACCACGCGCTGGGCTGAGGCAGCCAAGCGCGCGGGGCAGAAAGCTGCGGCTCGCTGGGAGAGCCTGACCGGGCCGGCAACGGCCTCGCGGGCTCCGCGCGTGGTGGAGAGCCTGGTGCGCTTCTACGCGACGGGAATCCAGGATCCCGCCGACCTTATCGACCGGGAACGAAAGTTCGTCAGTGTGGCTCGCTCCACCCTCATCGGGGCGGGCGACGATCCATTGGCAGACTTGCTCAGTGATCCGGGCATGCCGCGCGATCTCAAGCTGGTCGACGTGCTGGGAGGCGCGGTGATGTTCTTCCAGGTCGAGGAAGGACAGAAGCGGCCAGCGACCGCGGTGCGCGGCGCCTTCACGCCGGCCGGCTATCGCGTAGTCAAGCAGCGCCTGGAACAGTTGCAGAAGGCGGAGGATGCCGAACAGGACGCGTGGATCCTGGGCAAGGAGCGCAAGGCCAAGGATGCGAAGGCCATTGCGCGAATCAAGACCGACTACTTTGCCCAGTATGTGGGTGCCTGGAAGGCTTTCCTCTTGACCCTGGCGGTGCGCGAGCCAACCACGCTGGAGCAAGCCCGCGCGCTTCTCAAGAAACTCGCGAGTGACAAGCCCTTCGAGATCATCTGGCGCAACATCTGGCGCAACCTGGGTGAGAGTCTGAGCCTCAATAGTGACTCGCTGCCGGTGGAGCGCCTCGGTGACAGGCACGACGCCCCCGCCCCCGAGGATCCCGAAGCCAAGCGGGTGTCGAACGAGTTCGATAGCTTGCTGCGCTTTGGCTCGGTGAAGCCGACCGGCTTCGAGCAGTACAACCAGATCTTGTTGGAGGTTGCGGCCGCCATGGGCGAGCAGGGCACGCCTGAGCCGAAGGCGTTCCAGGCCGTGCTCAAGACCCAGCGGGCCGCCCTCTCGGGTCTGATTGCACGCTATAACGACCAGGGCTGGGAGCGGGCCTTGCTGGAACGCATCTTGATGCCGCCCTTGCGCGGGGCNNTGGCCAATCGCAAGTGGTGCGAAACCGTGGTGGTCGCCTACGACGAGCTGCTGGCGAAAAAGTTCCCCTTTGCCACGGACAAGCCGGCCGGCGAGGCACGGCTGGCCGACGTGGAGAAGTTCTTCCAGCCAGCCACCGGCATTCTCTGGCAGTACTTCGCCGGAGCGTTGCAAGCCGACATCGAACGCGCAGGCTCCATCTTCCGGCTGAAGGAGGAGGCCGCGGTCCGATACAAGGACGAGTTCCTCAAGTTCTGGTCGCGCGCACAGGACATGTCGAGCCGGCTGTTCGCCAAGGAGCAGGGAAAGCTCGGCATGCCCGTCGAGGTCCGCATTCGCCCGTCGGCGCAGTATTCGAAGATCGTGCTCGACACCGGCGGCAAGAAGGTCGTGGGCCTCAACGCGGTGGAGCGCTGGGATGAGATCCTGTGGCCATCCCGGCGCGCGCTGGTGCGCCTGTACGTCAAGTCCGACGAAGTGGAAGTCCTGGGCCCGCGTGAGGACGGCGACTGGGCCCTGTTTCACCTGCTGGGCCAAGGCGGAGGCCCCAGCCGGACGGGGGACGTGCTCTCGCTCTCGTTCGCGTCCGCGCTTGGTCCAGGTAGGGCGCAAATCGATTTCAAGCCCGATACGGTACGCGACTTGTTTGCGCGTTTCACGCTTCCACGCAGCATCACCCCCGGGGCTGCCGCGTGTCGCAAGTAACGACTGCTGCGCCCGCACCAGTGGGGTTCTTCGGCAAGATTCCTGCCGAGCGCGACTTCGTCCGCGTCAATGCCGGCGGGTTCTTGCAGGCTGGTCTCGACCGCTGGTTGCAAGAGGGGGTCGAGCATGTGCGAGGCGCGCAACTGCCTGCCGAGCCAGCGTGTTTCCTGCTGTCGCCGGCTGCGGGCGCCCAGCCGTTCGTCGGCGTCCTTGCGCACAGCCAGGACGCCCTGGGCCGCGCTTTTCCGGTGTTGATCTTCGCGGCACTGGATTCGCAGCGGGTGCGTGAGGGCTTTCCGCTTCTTCCCGTGCGGCTTGCCAGTTTCTTGGAGGCGAGCGCCCGACTGGCCGTGGCTGCTCAAGCGCTGGCCGCGGTCCAACTGGCGGCCCAGATCGACACGCTGGCGTCCGGTTTTCGGACGGCTGTCCAGGCGCCGGACATCAATGCGGTCCTGGTCCGGACGAGCTGCTCCGACCTTCGCGCTGCAGTGGGCGGGCCAGCAGGGGCTGCGGCTTGCGCGCTCACCACGCTGATTGCGGCGTGTTCGCAAGCGAAGGCGTGCGAATCGCCGGCTCGCGTGCTGACCCTTGACTGCCCGGCCCCGACTGACGAGCTACGGATCTTCTGGCTGGAACTGGTGCGGCGCCACCTGGGCGCCGAGGCGCAGATGCCATCGCTCCTGTGGACGAGAGAGAGTGGCCAGCTACTGGTGGCGCTCGGCCCGGCGCCCAGTCTGATGCTCGCGTACCTGGCGGATCCCGAACACAAGGGCTCGCGCTTCTGGCCGCTTCGCTCGCCCAACCAGAGTGCGCGCAGTGGCGCGTTTGAAAGACTTTCGCCACCCCAGAGGCAGGTGTTGGCGGCAGGGGACGCGTCGTTGGCCGACGTCTTGCAGTTGTTCTCTCAGGCCTAGGACTTCCCTGCGTGATTTCTCCCCATGCCAGCCACCGGTCCCGACACATGCCGTTCCCCGGATCGCGCTTCCGGCAAGCGCGAGGAGGTGCATTCTTTTCCGAGTGAGAAGCTGCTCCTCTATCTGGTGAACGACAAGGTCGTCCTACGTGCCGAGGCCTGCGCTGGGGATTCAGGCCAAGTGGTCGCGATCACCCAGGTCGGCGACTGCGCAACGGTCTTGAACGATCGCGGAACGACAACCAGGGTTTGCCGCGACGGACGCGCGGCAAGCCAACAACCCAGCAAGGTAGGGCCACCGCCATGACCGACAGTTCTGAGCCCCCGATCACCGTCTCGTGTTCTCCGAACCTGAAAGACTGCGGCTTCGACGTACAGGAGATCGGAGGGCACGAAGAGCTGGGTTGTCTGTTCGAGTATCATCTGCACCTGGTCAGCCACCGGCACGACATCGATCTGAAGTCCTTGCTGGGAGAGACGATGACGGTGCACGTTCCGCTGGGGCCGGAACAGGTTCGCCATTTGAGCGGCATTGTTTTTCGAGCCGAGCGCGGCCAACGAAGGGTGACGCATACCGAGTACCGAGTGACGTTGCTTCCAGAACAGCACCTGCTGAGCTTCTGCCACGACTGCCGCATCTTTCAGAACGCGCCGGTGGTCGAGGTGGTCAGGCAGATCCTAGAGAAACACAAGCTACGTCCCCTCCAAACGTCACTGTATGAGAGCGAGGGATACCGTCATTGGGACTACTTGACGCAGTACCAGGAATCCGACTGGGACTTTGTCCGGCGAATCCTGGCACTGGAAGGGATCTACTTCTACTTCAACCATCTCGAAGACGGCCACGAGATGGTCCTCGCGGATTCAATCAGCTCGCACCACGCCCGTGAAGGCTGGGAAACCGTTCCGCTGCTCGCGCAGGTGAGTCGCGGTGCCAACCCAGACTGCTTGCGACAATGGCGCGAAGCCAGCGAGGTGAGAACCGGTGACGTTGTCCTGCGGGACTTCGAATTCCGTCTTCAGGGCGGGGCCGCCATTCTGGCGGGGAAGAAGGGTATGGCGGCCACGGAGAAAAAGTGGGCGCTGCAGAGGTACGAATACCCTGGCGGATTCGTGATGGCCGAGAATAGTGACGGCGCCGATGCAGGGGCCGGCATCGCCGAGGGTGAGCGGCTCGCGAGAGTGAGGCTGGAGGAGAAGCAGAGCGGCGTGGAGATCTTTGTGGGTGAGGGCACGGCCCGAGGGCTGGGCGTGGGCTCTTTGTTCGGCATCTCCGAGGTTCCCGAACTCGCCGGCCGGCAGTTCATGATCACTTCGACCGAGGTCATGTTTCGCAATCCGGCGGTTGAAACCGGCGGGCTGGTGAACGACAAAAGCTACGTCCGGTTGACGGCCATCGATCACGCCACGCCTTTCCGGATGTGTCGGCTGGAAAAGCCTATTGTGCGGGGTCCGCAGACGGCGCGCGTGGTGGGACCCAAGGACGAAGAGATCTGGACCGACAAGTACGGGCGGATCAAGGTGCAGTTTCATTGGGATCGCGAAGGGGTCTGCGACGAGAACAGCTCGTGCTGGGTGCGGGTGGCGCACCCGTGGGCAGGCAACCGCTGGGGCGCAATTCACCTCCCGCGGGTCGGCAACGAAGTGGTCGTCGAGTTTCTCGAGGGCGATCCGGATCGGCCGCTGGTCACGGGCAGCGTGTACAACGCGGACAACATGCCGCCCTACACGTTGCCCGAGCACAAGACCCAGAGTGGGATCAAGACCCACAGCAGCAAGGGCGGCACCGAGGCGAACTTCAACGAGATCCGCTTCGAGGACAAGAAGGGCCACGAGGAGCTGCACATCCAGGCCGAACGGAACATGTCCACCCTGGTGAAGCACGACCAGAGCCTCACCGTGCAGGCCGATCGCAAGGTGACCGTGCATGGGAACGAGACCATCGAGGTGACAGGAACGCGGGACACGAAGATCAACAACAACGAGACGCAGACCTTCAATTTCGACCGCAAGATGACGGTCGAGGGTACCAACACCGACGACATCAAAGGCGCGCACACCGGAATCTACTACGGCGGCCGGACAGAGGTTGTCGAGACGGGCGATACTCTGCTCGTGGTTGGCTCGCACAAGACGACCACGGTTGAGGGCGAATACAACGTTGTGGCAAACGAGCACTACAGCGTTACATCGGGTGGAAAAAGCACGTGCAACGTGGATCTCAAGGAGGGCGTGGTCACGATCACGGCCGAAAACGAGATCAATCTCGTGTGCGGCGACGCGAGCCTCAGTCTCAAAAAGGATGGCACGGTGACGATCCAGGGAAAAAACACGCTGAGCGCGATCGGCGCCAAGTCCAAACTCGAGCTGGCATCCGCCGGGGCGAAGTTGTCGGGCGCAGACGCCATGACCGAGATCAGCGGCGGCATGGTCAAGATCAACGGATGACCGTGGCCGTGTGCGTGCCGCCCGCATCACGTCCTGGGTAGGGGCGACCTGCGGTCGCCCCGCGGGCGCGCGCACCCACCGCGGCCGTCCGAATTCCAGTATTCGCTGTCACCCTGGACCGCGGCGTTGAGAGCACGCCGCTATTGGTCCAAGAAGGAGCACGGTTGGTCTACTCGTGGGCAGGTCAGGCACGCGATCCGCAACAGCGAGCCCAGGGGCGCGATGGTTCCCGGCTTGCGCAGGACGAGGATCCGCGCGCCGTTGGGCGCGTTCATGCACCCAGCCGCACTCGTATCGTAGAAGAGGTACCAACAGGGCCGACCATCCTCGGGTACGGAGTCCAGTTGAGGATCTGCAGGGTCAAGACGGCTCCCCTGGCTGTCCGTGCACTGGGGGAAAGACTGCTCCTGGTATCCGTTGCGACGGCAAGTGCCCTGGCCCGGTGTTTCGCACCGGATTTGCTCGATGACCTGGCACTCGGGATCGATTTCAGGGGTACTCGGGTCGGTGTCGATTAATGGGGAATCAAGACACCCGGTCTTCAGGGCCATGCCGGTGCTATCACCGATCTGCGCCATTGCGGCTGCATAATCCGAGTTGCACATGCTGAAGGACTGTCCGTGGTCGCCGAATGCCTCCATGAACTTCTTCAAACGAAGGCCGCCGTAGGCCTTGTAGGTATTGCCATCAGCGGACGCGTTGGGTGCAAGCTCGCAGATCGGCAGGTAGTCCCACAGAGTGTTTTGCGGACTGGGCGCAATGGGGTCCTTGCCGATCTGGTATTGAACGCTGGCCGGATCGTAGTTCGGCGGCCAGCCGATGATGCCTGACATGAGGATCTGCTCCGTGGGCCTGGCCTTGACCCTTTTGACCCAATCGACCACCTCCTGAACGTCGATGAGTGGAAGGTAGGCAGGGTCCGCCGGCCTGCTCGGTTGCTTGGCCGCACAGTCGGCAAGAATCGCGGTGAAGCCCTGGCCGGTGTAGCCCGTCGCCGGGTCGTAGTCAGGAATTGGCTGGCCATTGCAGACATGACCGCGCGCCGCACATCGCAGCCGGGGCGTTTCACCCGGAAGTAGAGGCTGGAACATGCCATTGTTGATTGTGTCGTCAGGATCAGCAGAGCAGTCATCCTCGTCGGCAATGAGGACAATGGCGAGGTAGGCATTTGGACGTAGGAAGCCGATGTTTGCCTCGTTGATGCCGGCCTGGGGATTGAGGGCCACTCGCAAGGCTTGCAATGGGTGCGGGTAGGGGCTGCCGTTGACGCCCACGGCGTTGGCGAGGCAGGCGAAGACGTCTGTAAGTTCGCCGGTGTAGTTCCTCTCGCGTCCAGATCCATCCGGCCTCCAGATGTCTTCAATCCAGCGCGCACCTGGGTCGAGGCCGCAGCCATTGGCGGTGCCGCCTGCGACCGTGGCAATCGCCCCGGGCGATGGATCGTTGCCCCACAGAAGGCCGCGGTCGCCCAGAAAGCGCCAGTTGCTCCCGGCAGGTTGGGTTCCAGCCCCCATGTCGCTGCTCACCACGCCGATGTGCACTTCAGGCAAGCCGCCTGGAAGCTGCTGCAACCGTGACATCATCTCGGGGAAGTTCCGAACGAGCACAGTCTGCTTGCTGGCCATGCTCGGGGAGTTGTCGATCAGGAACAGGATGTCGAGCTGACGATCCGGGGTGCTCAGGATCGAAAAATTGCTCTCCTGCGCGACATGGGGTGGCGGCCAGGTCGGCGGTTCGATTGCGCAGCCCCACAGGACGAAGGTGAGAGAGGGGATCAGTGATAGACGACGGGCCAAAGAAACCCTCCTCGTGGAAGGACCGGAGAGACTGCTCCTTGGCAACCCTACGCAAGACGCGGGCCCAACAAGTCTGCAGCCCGGGCTCGGGTGGCAAAGGCCTGCGAGTGCCGACGTCGACTCTCGCCCCTGTGAAACTATTGACTTTCGGCGGCCTACTCAGAAGGGCAAGGACCGTCGCAGACTCTTCCGCCCGCCAACATTGGTGGCATCCTTGCCAACTTGGTAGTGAACCTACATCAGCAAGGTTGGAGTACAGCCGGACCCCATTGCCCGAACGATCGCACTGCCAATCTGGGTCATGGCGTCGCTGAAGTCCGGATTGCAGATACTGAAGCGCTGCCCGTTGTTGCCGAAGGAATCGATGAACTTCTTCAGGCGAAAACCGCCATAGGCCTTGTAGATATTGCCATCAGCGGACCTCATCGAGGGAATCGTGCAAATGGGCATGTAGTCCCAGTAGGTGTTCTGCGGGGGCGGGAGCGAGGTGGCATCCACGCCAATCCGGAAATTGACCGTGCTCGGGTCATTGTTCGCGGGCCAGCCGAAGATGCCTGACACGAGAATCTCTTGCGCGGGTCTGGCCTTGACCTTGTTGACCCAATCGACGATGTCCTGAACGCCGATGAGCGGCAGGTAGGCGGGGTCGGGAGGATCCCTCGGTTCCTTGGGCGCGCAATCGGAAAGAGGCGACGAGAAGCCAGTGCCCGAGTAGCCGTTCGCCGGATCGTAGTCTGGAATCTCTGCGCCGTGGCAGAGCTCGCCACGCATCGCACATCTCATGCTGGCGGCTTCGCCCTTGGGCCTCCGCACGAACATGCCGTCGTTGTCCACGTCACTGGGATTGGCCGAACAGTCATCCTCGTCGGTGACCAGAACAATGGCCAGGTAGCCCTTGTTCCGCACGAATCCGACATTTTCGTCGTTGATTCCAGCCTGGGGGTTGAGAGCCACGCGCACCGCTTGCAGTTGGTGCTCGTAGCCGCAGCCGTTGACTCCCACACCCTTGGCCAGGCAAGAGAAGACGTCAGCAAGGTTGCCGGTGTAGTTCTGCTGGCGGCCGATTCCATCGGAGCTCTGGATATCTTCAATCCAGCGGGCACCAGAGTTGAGGCCACAGCCGTTGTTTGGCGTCCCCGCCACAGTTGCAATCGCCCCAAACGTGGGATCGTTCCCCCACAGGAGGCCGCGGTCGCCGAGGGGTCGGTCACAGTTACCGCCGATGCCCTCTGACCCAGCCCCCATATCGCTGCTGGCCACGCCGATGTGCAGATCAGGCAGACCGCCGGGAGACTGCTGCAATTGCTGGAGCATCTGCGGGAAAGACTGAGCCAGCGCGGTCTGCTTCGGGTCCATCGACGGGGAGTTGTCAACCACGAACAGGACATCGAGCGCACACGTCGGGGCAGGCAGCCCGGGGACGTCGATGCCCTGTCCCGTAGCGGCGTCCGGCGTCTTGACGGGCGGTTGCTCCAACGGAGATCGGGACGTGCAGGCGCAGAAAGCTGCGGGCAGAGCAAGGATGATCAGCCCCCAGCGCAGGCGTAAGGACCGTGAAGGACGATGGGTCATGGAAACCCTCCTCGTGGATGAACCGGAGCGACAGCTCCATGGCAGCCTAACGCAAGAAACAGGCCAGAGGGCGTGCCAATCGCGATTAGTACTCCTCGGGCTCGGCCCTGACCTTGCCCCGCCAGACCCGGTAGATGAACACCGTGTAGCCCAGCACCAGGGGCAAGGCGCACAGCACGATGATCAGCATGGTCTTCAGGGTGAGGGGCGACGAGGAGGCGTTGAAGGCGGTCAGGCTGCGCGTGACGTCGTTGGTGCAAAGAACGAAGATTGGACAGGCCGCGATGGCCAGAACGGCGACCACGCAGGCAATGGTGATGGACGAGCAGAGAAATGCGAGGCGCAGTCGTGCGCGACGCAAGAGAATCGGCATGCTGGCCACGCACGGGAACATGACCAGCACCGGAATCCAAGTTGAGAAGGAATGGCGCGCGCGCAGGAAGAGCCAGGGTGCGTCTGAGGGCGTCCACAGCGTGGCATCCAGGTACAAGGCCACGAAAGCAGCCCAGGAGAACAGGGCCGCGGTGACCGCGCGCTTGCCCAACTCTCCCTCGGTCTTCATGGCCAGCCAGCAAGCGCCCTGCATGGTGAACATGGCCACCGTGGTCGCCCCGATGAAGAGAGAGAAGGGATTGAGCAGGGCCCAGAAGCTTCCCGCGTATTCGCCACTCGCATCGAGAGGCAGCCCACGCATCAGGTTGCCCACCGCCACGCCAAAAAGTAGCGCAACCAGGGTGCTGCCAAGGGCAAAGCTGCGGTCGAAAAAGCGGCGCCAAGCCGGCGATGCGCCCCGGTTGCGCGCCTCGATGGACACCGCGCGCACGATCAGCCCCAGCAGCACCAGCATCATGGCCAGGTAAAAGCCGGAGAACACCGTGGCGTACACCGGCGGGAAGGCGGCGAACAAGGCGCCGCCTGCAGTCAGCAGCCACACCTCGTTGCCGTCCCAAACAGGAGCCACACTGGCCAGGCACAGGCGACGTTCCTCCTCGGAGCGCGGAACCAGGAAATGCAGGAAACCGATTCCCAGGTCAAAGCCGTCGAGAATCGCGTAGCCGGCCACCAGTGCCGCCACCAGCACGAACCAGATCAGGTCCAGAATCATGACTGGACGTCCTCCGCCCCGCCGGGCCCTTGCAGCACCTGCTTGCGCACCAGATGCAGGGTCAGGCCTAGCAGCCCGATGTAGATGACCACGAACATGAGCAGCGAGACGGCCACATGCGCTGCCGGCACCGTGCGAGAAAAGGCGTCCTCGGTGCGCAGCAGGTGATACACGGCCCAGGGCTGCCGGCCGACTTCAGCCGTGAACCAGCCGACCTCGTTGACCACAAAGGGAATCGGCAGGCAATAGAGAAGGACTTTCAAATACCGCCGCGACACGAACAGGCGGCCGCGCCACCAGAGAAACACGCCGAGCGCCAGCACCACGCCGAGGCCTAGGCCCAGCCACAACATGGCGTGAAACGACATCGCGGTCGCGGTCACCGGCGGCCGATCCTCGGGCGCAAAGGCATCCAGGCCGGTGACCCGCGCGTTGAAGTCGAAGTAGGTCATGAAGGAGAGCAGCTTGGGCAAGAGCACCTCGGGCAGAGGCTGGCCCACCACGGCCAAGGGCGCGCCGGTCTGCGTGTGATGCAGAACCTCGATGGCCGCGAATTTTTCGGGCTGGGTACGGGCCGCCTGTCGGGTGTGGGCATCACCCACCACGACCTCGGCCGCCAGCGAGACCAAGCCGAACACGAGGGCCAGGCGCAGCGAGCGTCGGGCAAACTCCCGGTGCCGGCCGTGCAGAAGGTAGTACGCGCTGAGCGATCCCACGAACACAGCGGCGGTTACCCACGAGCCCAGGACGGCGTGCAGGAAGCGCAAGGGCGTCGACGGGTTGAACACCGCAGCCGCAAAGTCGGTCAGCTCCGCGCGGCCGTGCATCAGGTGGAAGCCGGCGGGCGTCTGTTGCCAGGAATTAGCCGCGACGATCCAGAAGGCAGACAGGGTCGCTCCCAGGGCGACCATGAGGGTGGCAAACCANNAGCGCCTCGGCCGCCAGCGGCGCGCCGAAGATGTCGCCCACGAAGCGGGAGTAGCTGGCCCAGTTGGTGCCGAACTCGAATTCCATGACCACGCCGGTGGCCACGCCGCCGGCAAAGACCACGCCGAAGATGTGGGTCCAGAAGCGCAACATGCGGTCGTAGACCTGGTCGGGACGGCGTAGGCGCAGGGTCGCCACGATGACCAGCACCACGCCCAGGCCCATGGTGAGGACCGGATACAGGTAGTGCACCATCACGGTCAGGGCGAACTGCGCGCGTGCCAGGGTGAGGGCGCTCATCGGTGGACTCGATTGTTACTGCGAACGCCGGCGTTTGATCTCGTTGATCAGGCCATTGGTCGACGAGTCGTGCGCGGACACCGCGCCGGGCGCGCGCAGCTCGGGCAGGATGGCGTTGGCCAGCTTCTTGCCCAGCTCGACGCCCCACTGGTCGTACGAGTTCACGTTCCAGATGATCCCCTGGACGAAGATCTTGTGCTCNNTTTGCCCAGCGTGGCTGGGTCGAGCTTCTGGTACAGGAGCGAGTTGGTGGGCCGGTTGCCGGGAAACACCTTGTGCGGCAACAGTGCGGCCAGGGCTTCGCCCTTGATCCCCGCGGCTTCCAGTTCGGCGCGCGCTTCGGCCTCGTTGCGTCCTTGCATCAGCGCCTCGGTCTGGGCCAGGAAGTTCGCCAGCAGCATGCTGTGGTGCTCGCCGATCGGGTTGTGGGTCTGTACCGAGGCCAGGAAATCGCAGGGCACCAGCTTGGTCCCCTGGTGCAGCAGTTGATAGAAGGCGTGCTGGCCGTTGGTGCCGGGCTCGCCCCAGATCACCGGGCCGGTCTGGTAGTTCACCACCTGGCCATCGCGGGTGACCCGCTTGCCGTTGGATTCCATGTCGCCCTGCTGGAAGTAGGCCGGGAAGCGCGACAGGTATTGATCGTAGGGCAGGATGGCGTGGGTTTCGGCGCTGAAGAAGTTGTTGTACCAGACGCCGAGCAACGCCAGCGTGACCGGCAGATTCTTTTCCAGCGGCGTGGTGCGGAAGTGCTCGTCCATCTCGTGCGCGCCTTCCAGCAAGGCGCGGAAGTTGTCAAAGCCGATGCCAAGCGCGATGGACAATCCAATGGACGACCACAGTGAATAGCGGCCGCCGACCCAATCCCAGAACACGAACATGTTCTCCGGGGCGATACCGAATTTGGTGACCTCTTTTGCGTTGGTCGACAGCGCGACGAAGTGCTTGGCGACGGCGCGCTCGTCCTTCGCGTGTTGCAGAAACCATGCGCGCGCACTGTGCGCGTTGGCCATGGTTTCCTGTGTGGTGAAGGTCTTGGACGCCACCAGAAACAGCGTGGTCTCGGGGTCCACCCGCTTGAGCGCCTCGGCCACGTGTGAGCCGTCCACGTTGGACACGAAATGCAGTTCGAGATCGTCGCGTCGGTAGGGCCTCAGCGCCTCGCACACCATGACCGGCCCGAGATCCGAACCGCCGATGCCGATGTTGACCACCGCGCGGATGGGCTTGCCCGAAAAGCCGGTCCAGGCGCCGCTGCGCACGGATTCGCTGAAGACGCGCATGTGGTCCAGGGCCGCGCGCACTTCGGGCATGACGTCCTGGCCGCCTACCAAGATGGGCCGCGACGACAGGTTGCGCAGGGCCACGTGCAGGACAGCCCGGCCCTCGGTCAGGTTGATGGGCTCGCCTGCGAACATCTTGTCGCGCATGGCTTCCACGCCCGCAACGCGCGCCAGCTCGCACAGCAGCGCCATGGTTTCACTGGTGATGCGGTTCTTGGAGTAGTCGAGTAGCAAGTCCCCGAGACGCAGCGAGAAGCGTTCGAA
>PMZX01000465.1:19158-20650 GCA_003170035.1 Myxococcales bacterium
TGCTGGCGGCAGCGCGCGCAGAAATTGCGCTCGCGATCGACGGTGACGACTTTGCCTTCGGCGTCTTCCATGAGGCAGCCGCGGGTGGGGCAGTGGGGCAGGCCGAGGGTGTGCCCGATCTCGTGCACCGCCACCTTGGCTAGCCGGATGATGGCGTGCTGCGAATTGTGCGCCTTCCTCTTGCAGCGAAACGACGAGATCACGCTGGCCTTGCCCGGCATCTCGCCCAGGCCCAGGATACCCCAGTCCGCGACCCTTCCCTTGGTGGTGGAGATGTCGGTCGCGGTCAGCCCGAGGATGCGCCAGCCATCGGCCGGCATGCGGCGGTTGAGAAAGTCCAGCAAGCGCTCGGCGCGGTAGCGGTGCCGGGGCTGGTAATACGCGGCGATGGGCAAGGGCACGCAGGGCAGCGCGCGGACCTGCAAATCGTAGAAGGCAGACAGGGCGCGCTCCACGGCCTCGCTGCCCTGCTGGGGCCGCTGGCAGTCGCCCAAGGGCTGCAGGTAGAGGATGCGGCGCCCGACCGGCGGGCCCGCGTCCTGCGCCAGCGCCGGCGCCGCCATCACCGCGGTCAGGGCCAGGACGGATACGCAGAGACGCATGCAAGAAGTTGTAGCATCCAGGCCCCCACATTTTGTAGTCCACAGTTCACCAGTTCCCCCACCTGCGATGCCAATGACGACCGCTGACCCAGTAGGGATAGCCAGGCGGGTCTGCGCTATACTCGTTGCATGTCGCGCACCAGCGCCTCGGACGCAGAGACTCGCCGCACCGCCCGTGCAGCCTGGCCAGTGGTTGTGCGCTCTCTCGCGGACAGCACGGACGACGATCTTTCCAACGTCACGGATCCCGTCCAGCGCATTCGAATGATGTGGCCGCTGGCGGTCGAGGCGTGGCAACTAGCAGGTCTTGCCCTGCCTTCCTATTCTAGGGCCAACACACCCTCGCGCGTATTCCGCGCCGGCGAGCCACGCCCGTGCGACGATGATCCTCGATAGCCTGAACGACGATTTTCGTGACCTCTTGCTGGCTTTGGCAGATCACGATGCCGAATTCCTGATTGTGGGGGCCTATGCGTTGAGCTTTCACGGAGCCCCGCGTGCCAGTGGAGATATCGATGTTTTCGTGCGGCCAAGCCGCGGCAATGCCGCCCGGGTCTGGGAGGCCCTTATCGAGTTCGGCGCTCCTGTCGAGTCCGCCGGCGTGCTTCAAACTGATTTCGAAAAGCCCGATCTGGTCTACCAGATTGGCCTGCCGCCCCGTCGCATAGATCTGCTCACTTCCATTTCCGGGGTGACCTTTGACGATGCGTGGAGTTCCCATGTGAGCGTCGAACTCAGTGGACGAGCTGTGCATTTCATCGGCCGCGAGATGTTTCTACTCAACAAACAAGCAGCCGGCCGCCCCAAGGATCTCGCCGACGCTGCCCGCCTCAGAGAAGTTCTGAAATAGGCCGACGGACGCCGCGAGCTCAGCGTCCCAGCACAGCGTC
>PMZX01000170.1 GCA_003170035.1 Myxococcales bacterium
CGCCGCTGCGGAGGAATGCGAGGATCCTCCCTGCCCCGCCTGCGGCACAGCCGCGCCTCTGCAGGACGGCGCCTGCACGGGATGCGGGCTGCAGCTCGAATAGGCTGCACGGAAGCTGCCGTGGTGTCTACTTCGTGGGCGCGGCTGACAAGATTGCCTCGATCTGGGTCATGACTTCGTTCATCTCCTGCATGGCTGCCAGGAAGGGCGCCGAGGTGGTCAGGTCCACGCCGGCCCGCCTGAGCAGGTTGCCCGGGAAGTCGGAGCCGCCGGCTGACAGCATGGCCAGATAGCGGTCGCGGGCCGTGGTGCTACCGCGGGCCTGCTCGTCGAGGATAGCCTTGGTCAGCGCGGTCGAGGCGATCAGGCTTGTCGCGTACTGGTACACGTAAAAGTCGTAATAGAAGTGCGGAACGAAGCTCCATTCGTCCCCGTACAGCTCGGGAACGCTGCAGATCTTCTTGTCGTGCCCGTAGTAGCGCCGGACCAGTTCCAGGTACGCGGCGCTCAGCGCCTCCCCGGTCAGGGCCTCGCCCTTCTCGGCGCGCTCGTGGATGGCCAGCTCGAACTCGGCGAACATGGTTTGCCTGAACAGGGTCGTGCGCAGGCTTTCCAGGCGCTCCCCCAGCAGCGCCAGCCGTTCCTGGTCGTTGCGGGCCTCGGCCAGCGCGCGATGAACCAGCAGGTTTTCATTCAGCGTCGAGGCGATCTCAGCGACGAAGGTGGCGTAGCTCGAGGTCGCAAACGGCTGGCTCTCCCCAGCCAGCAGGGTGTGCATCGAATGCCCCGCCTCATGCGCCAGGGTGGAAACGTCGTCCCACTGGCCATTGAAATTGAGCAACTGGTAGGGATGCACGCCGTACGCGCCGGTCGAGTACGCACCCGCGCGCTTGCCCGTGCTGGGCAGAAAATCGGTCCACCCGGAGCGCAGACCGTGGGCCAGCTTCTTGCCGTACTCCGGTCCCAGCGGCGCCACCGCGGCCAGGGTCATNNTGCGCTGCCGCAGTTTCAGATAGCGGTGCAGGGTGGACAGGTTGGCGTTGACGTCCTTGATCAACTGCCGGTAGATGCCCAGCGGGATGTTGTCGCGAAACAGCGCTGCCTCCAGCGTCGAGTTGAAGTGGTGTACGTCGCGATCGAAAATATGCGCCTTGAGCTGCGCGGACAGGGTTGCGCCGGTGGTCCGTTCGAAGGTCTTGAAGACACCGAAGAAGGCCTGGAAGACCTTCACCCGGTCGGTCCGGTCGCGCGAGGCGCGCGTGCGCCCAAACCCAGCCGGATCCAGCCGGACCTCCTCTCCCGTCGATAGCTTGACCGTGGGGTACGGCAGGTCGGCGTCCTTCAAGATGCCGTAGACGCTGCTGGGCGCGATGCTCAGCTCGCCGGCCATGGCGACGATGCGTTCCTCTTCGGCGGCAAGGGTGTGCGGCTTCCAGCGCAGCACGTCCTGCAGATAGAAGGCCCATTCCCGCAACCGCTTCTCCTGGTCGAGAGCGGCCCGGATGCTCGCCTCTGGCAGGGTCAGAAGCTCGGGGCGCAGCCAGGCGGAAACCGTGTCGAGCTGGACCGAGAGCGAATCGGCCTCGGCCCGCATGGCGCGCGGTTTGGCCAGCCGAGTGTTCTCGTCGCTGCGCGCATGGGCATAGACCGCGATCCGCTGCAACTCGTTCTGCAACGCCCCCATTTCAGACAGCGCATCCGCCAGAGCCTTGGCCCCTTCGCTCAGGTGCCCCTTGTGCCGCTCGAACCCGGCCACCTTCTTGCCGAGGGCCGCCTTAGCCTTGGCCCAGGCCTGGTCCGAGGCATAGAGGTCACCCAGCTTCCACTTGTACTTGTCGTCGATGTGACTGCGTTCGATCTCTTTGGAAGCCGACTGGCCCGAGGGCGCAGACGGGGCAGCAGCCAGTGAAAGTGCGGCGAGGGGAAGAGCAAAGGATTGCATGGTGGGGCCAGAGCATAGCCTTTTCCGTTGGGGCCGGCGAGACTCGACCGGTGTACCATTTTGGCGATGGGCACGACTACCAGACGCAAGGCCGCACCGAGAGAGGGCAAGCGCGCTGCTGCCGAAGCCGCGAACAGCAACCCCTCTACTCCGGCTGTCACCGACGAGCCGCCAGCGTGGGCTCGGCTCGCTCCGTATCTGGCGGCTGTGTTCCTGGCGGCGCTCTACATCGCGACACTGAATCCCTCGATGGCGGGCGGTGATAGCGGTGAACTCACGGCGGCGGCGCTAACCGGAGGGGTTCCACATCCGTCGGGCTATCCGCTATTCGCGCTGCTGGCTCGATTCTTCGCTGCGCTTCCGCTCGGGCACTCGCCTGCCTGGCGGGTGAATCTGCTCTCTGCCGTGTCGACCGCAGCGGCGGGCGGCCTGCTGTGCGCCGTGGTGCAGTCGTGGACGCGCAACGCTGCGGCCGGGCTGATGGCAGCGGCGCTCTTGGGCACGAACGCGCTGGTCTGGTCGCACGCGACCAGCGCCGAGGTCTTCGGGCTCAACGCCATGTTTGTGGCCCTGGTCTTCCTGCTTTGGTCGCGTGTGCAACGGTCGCTTTCCCGCCGCGACGTGTTTGCGATGCTTCTCGCCAGCGGGCTGGGCATGTGCAACCACCACAGCCTTGTGTTCGTCGCCGCGCCTTTGGTCTTGCACGCGCTGTGGGTCGCACGGCGCACCCTCGGTGCAAAGGGGGTGCTCCTGGCTCTCGCCTTCGGGCTTTCCGGCTTGCTTCCCTATCTCTACCTCGTGCCGGCCTCTGCTTCGGCAGCGGCCGTGTCATGGGGGGATGAGACCAGCATCAGCGGCCTGCTCGCCCACGTTCTGCGACTCAACTATGGAACCTTCAGCATGGGCCGGACCGGTGCGGAGGGAATCTTCGTCGCACAGGGCACGTTTTTCCCGACTCTCTGGCAAATGTGGGGCGGCTCGTTTCCCCGTCTTCTTTGGATTGGTCCCCTTCTCGCCCTGGCAGGCCTCTATCTCGGCATGAAAGGTCGCCAAACCCGCAAGGCGGCCTCGGTTCTTCTCTTGGTCTTCTGCTTCTACTGCTTGACCTTTTGCGCCCTCTCCAACCTGGCAACATCGAGGCCCCTCTTGCTGGGCGTGCTTGGCCGATTCTGCATCCAGTCCGATTTGCTACTGGCGATTGCCTCCGGGTTTGGTCTTGCCGCTCTCTTGCAAAGGCTGAGTGCGCGTAGTCCATGGCAGCGCTTGGTCCTCGCATGTGTCGGGGCGCTGTTCTTGATGGGTGTCGCTGCCAATGCAGGGCAGGCCAGTGGACGCAACAACACCGTGTTCCGAGATTTCGTAACCACTGCGTTCGCGTCGCTTCCACCCAACGCCATCGTTCTCACCACGATGGGGGACGATGTCACAGGCTCGGTCTTCTACTTCCACGACGTGGAGAAGCTTCGCCCCGACGTCATTCACCTGGATCGCGACTACCTATCCAAAACCTGGTACGTGGCACGCAAGCGGCGCCTGGTTCCCTATGTGCACCTGCCCGAGGGTGTCTACGGCAGACCCGGCTGGAACATCAAACAACTGCTCGACGGCAATCCCAACCGGCCCGTCATGGTCATCGGTCATTTGGACGACTGGGATCAAAGCTGGAAAGACGGATACAAGTTGGCAGTCTACGGCCTGGTTCGCTCTCTGATTCGGGCGAGCGAGTTTCCAAGCTACGAAGAGTGGGCCGAACGGGATCGCCTGGCGATCGGTGCCTACGATGTCGCGCCGGCACTCCGCGCGCCGGATGATTCTTGGGAGAAGGCCCTTGGTCAGCGGGTCCTCGACATCCAGATGGGGCGCGCGAACCTGGCGCTTCACTATGCTCACGAGCGCGGTGAATCCCCTGATCCGGCGCGAACCGCGCTTCGTCTCTTGGAAGACATCGTTGCCAAGGCTGGCGGCGACAAGGAACTTGGCATCGCCGCCGGGCCTGGGTTGCGCGAGATCAACCTAGGCCCCATGGTCTGGAGGGATCTCAGCCTGGCCTACCAGATCCTCTCTCGCATCGACGCCGAGTACGCCTTGCGCTTCGTGATTGCCTGCCGAAGGTTCGCCGCGCGCGCTGACCCCGACGATCCCGACCTGCCGGCGGCGCGCAAGTACCTCGATGAACTGCGCGTGCCCCAGCCGGAGGCGATCCCCAAGAAGCGGCCTCTCAAGTAGAGCTGGTCGGCGAAGCATACCCCTGGCGAAGCGGCCAGGAACCGCGGACCTGCTACAGCCCTTCGACAACCGCTGGTGCCGTGGCTTGGGCCACCAAGCCTCCAAATGTCCGCCCCTAGCCGGGAAAGTCGAACTTGAGTCCTGTCGTGGTGTAGTGCGATCTAGGTTCTATTCCGTCGCCGTCGCGCCAGCAGGGCAAGCGCTCCCACCATCAAGAAGGCGACCATTCCGCTGCGCGGGGAACGCGAGCCGACGACGCATCCACAGCCGCTCGAGTTGACTGGGGTCCCACCTGCGGTCGATGCGCCGGGGGTGCCTGTTCCAGTCGCTCCACCAATGGCTGGTCCAGTCCCGTTCGATGTGCCTCCGGTGGCGACTGCAGTGTTGCTGCCAGAGCTCTGGCTGGCGCCACCTGTGGCGATGATGCCACCGGTTGCCGTTGCACCGCCGGTCGCCGGAATGACACTTCCTCCCGTGCTGACCGCGCCACCGGTGGCTCCAGTCGTCGCCACCGTAGAGGCCCCGCCGCCACCTGTGCTGACGCCGATGCCTGTGCTGCCGCCCCTGCCGGTGCTGCCGCCGGCACCTGTGTTGCCACCGCCGGCACCTGTGTTGCCGCCGCCGGCGGGGGTGCTACCCCTGCCCGTGCTGCCACCATTGCCCGTGCTGCCGCCGGTGCCGGTGCTGACGCCG
>PMZX01000218.1:0-4884 GCA_003170035.1 Myxococcales bacterium
GTGGCGCTCCGCGGGTGGCGTGCTCATGCGACCCTCTGGGGCACGCTGGTGGCGCTCGTCGCGCACGCCACCATCGCACTGACGGTTTCGTCGATCCTGCTTCGGCCCAGGCTTGCACGGCCGCCCGTCGCGGTCGAAATCGACACAGTGGAGAGGCATCCCATCCCGCCTGAGCCGCCGCCACCCGAACCCAAGATCGAGCGCCCGACGCCCGCACCGCGCGTGGCACCCCGATCGCCCTCGGCCAAGCCGCCTGCGCCGCTGCCACCCCCCAACCGCGAGGTGCCCCCGGCGCCACCCGCTGCAGAACCCCCGCCGGTGGTCTTCGGCGTCACGCCCGAATCAGTCGTTGAGGGCGAAAGCGGGATGGCGGTGCCGGTGGGGAACACGCTCATGACCAAGGACCGCACGCCGGCCAAGGCACCACCTGCGCCGCTGCCACCGGCGGTCGACCCCAACGCGTTTGCGCCGGTGGCCGACAACTTGATCTGCGAGGATGCCGCCAGGGTCGTCGAGGTCAAGCCCGACTACCCGGCCGAGGCACGGCGCCTGCAGATCGAGGGACAAGTGAAACTCCGCGTGGCCATCGATCGCCAGGGCAAGATTCGGTGGTCACGAGTCATCAAGTCCGCCGGCTACGGCCTGGACGAAGCCGCAAAGCTGGGCCTGGCCCGGACCCCGTTCAAGCCCGCCCGTGCCTGCGACGGCCGTGTGGTCGATCAGGTCGTCACCCTGACCTACACGTTTGAGCTGCGAGACTGAAAGGTGGACAAGGCTGCGTAGCGCCGGGTATCCTCGATGTGGATTTTCCTGCGCGCCATGCGTGGATCCCCCTTCATCCTAGCCTTCTTTCTCAGCGCCCTGAGCCCGCTGGCCTGGGCGCAGGGCACAGCAAGCATCCCGCTTGCGGATCGGTCGTTCGACGTCCAGCTCTTCCACCCGGCGGTTGGCCCCAAGAGCTACGTCACCCTGGATAGCGCCGACGTTCCTGGTCACCTCCGCTACAACGTCGGCCTTCTGACCAACTATCAATACGGCGCCTTCGCGCTCGACTCCACCGTGAAGGACAGCACCACACGGCTGGACGTCGTGCGCCACCAGGCCATGGCCGAACTCTATGGGGCGGTGGGCCTCTTCAACCTGTTCGAGGTGGGCGTCGCCGTGCCCATGACCCTGTACCTTTCTGGCGACGACTTCGATTCGACCGGCCAGCCCACAGGTACCTCCGTCAACGGCCGTGGCATCGGTGACGTTCGGGTCGAGGCCAAGGCTGCGCTGTGGGCCTTCGGCCGCGATCAGGCCTTCGTGTTTGGCGTCTCCGCGGGTGCGACCGTTCCCACGGGCGGTTCGGAGAATTTCCTCGGCGACAAGACCGTTACCGGTCGCGGTCGAGCCCTGCTCGAGTACCAGAGTTCGGATCGCTTCCGCGCCCTGGTCATGCTGGGAGCCCTGCTGCGGGGGAGTTCGCGCGCCTTCCACGCCGTGATAGGCGACCAGATGTTGTATGGCGCAGCGGTCGACTACCGCGTGCTGCCCGACATGTCCGTGCTGGCTGAGTTCACGGGGCGGGTCGGTTCATTCAGCTTCGTCGACGCCAATCCGGCCGAACTCGACGTGGCCATGCGCGCCCACCTGCCGGGCATGTTCAGTCTCCTGATGGGCGCTGGCGTGGGCCTCGACCATGGCATCGGAAGTCCCATGTTCCGCGGTTTCGTGGGTCTGGGCTGGGCCCCTGACTTCCGTGACCGGGACCATGACGGCATCCTGGATGCCGTCGACCGCTGCCCCGACGAGCCTGAGGACAAGGACGGCTTCCAAGACGACGACGGCTGCCCCGACGAAGACAACGACAACGACGGCATCCCCGACGCTGTCGACAAGTGCCCCAACCAACCAGAGGATTTCGACGGCTTCCAGGATGACGACGGCTGCCCTGACCCCGACAACGACAACGACGGCGTACCCGATATCTACGATGCCTGCCCCAACGACCCCGAAGACATGGATGGGTTCGAAGACAACGACGGCTGCCCCGATCTGGACAACGACAAGGATGGGATCCCGGACAAGCAGGACAAGTGTCCCAACGAACCGGAGACCCTCAACGGCTACAGGGACGACGACGGCTGTCCTGACCCGGGCGCGGAGATCGTCGTGCTTCGCGAGGACAAGATCGACATCGTCGAGCGCATCACCTTCTTGCCTGGCCAGACCGAGCTCAGTCCCGCCGGCCTCAGCATCGTCAAGCTGGTGGCCATGGTCATGCGCGGGCACACCGAACTGGCGCGCGTCCGCATCGACGTGCGCGCCGAGGGCGTGACAGAGGCCACCATGCGGGGGCGCGCCCAGGATGTGGCCAAGGCTCTTGCAGCCCATGGCGTCGATGCAAAGCGGCTCAAGCTAGGCAACGTGAGCACCGGTTCCGGTCGGNNTCCAGTTCATCATCGAGAGCCGCGTGGTGCCCAAGACCATCAGAGCGCCCTTCCCAGGCGTGCCGCAGGCACCACCGCCTGAAACGCCACCACCCCCGGTGCCTCCATCAGGGACACCGCCATCCCCGGTGCCTCCGTCCGAGACACCGCCACCCCAGGCGCCCTAGGGCAGCAAACAGTCTAAACTGGCTCAAGCGACATGAAACCCCGAGGCTGGGCCGTCACCGATGTTGGCCGCAAGCGCGAGCACAACGAAGATAGTTTCCTGTGCAGCGATGAGCTGCAGCTCTACGCTGTGGCCGACGGCATGGGCGGCCACCTCGGGGGAGAGCGTGCCAGTCACATGGCGGCCGAAATCCTGGAACGCGAGATGACCCTGCGCCTGTCCAAGGGCCCACGAGAGGAGATGACCAGCGACGCCGTGGCGCTGGCTATGAGGGAATCGACTGCCGCTGCGTCGGAGGCGATCTTCGCGAGTGCCCAGTCCGAGCCGAACTACGCAGGCATGGGCACCACGCTGACCGGGCTGTGCTTCCACGGCGGGAGCGTGACCCTGTGCCATGTGGGGGACTCGCGCGCGTACCTGCTCAGGGATGGGCGTGCGCGCCAGCTCACTGAGGATCACTCGTGGGTTCAGGAACAGGTGCGCGCGGGCCTGGTATCTGCTGACGATGTCNNATGACCATGCTGGTGGAAACGGGCGACTGCTTCCTTCTGTGCTCGGACGGGCTCAGCAACTACTTTTCCCCTGAGGAAGTCGGTGTCGTGCTCGGCAAACACTTCTACGGCGAAGCGGGCTCGGCCCTGGTCGGCGTTGCCAACGAGTGCGGCGGTGACGACAACATCACCTGCGTGATTGTGTATGTCGCGAATGTGCTCGCCGCCCCTGTCCCCGCTTCGACTCCTTGAGCCGCTATCGACTTCCCATCCAGGGCCGCTCGGCAAGACGTTGTCGCTGCGAGGTTCGGCGCGAAGCGAGCTGGCTGTTCTTCTCGTGAACGGGCAGGTACAGACGCCCTTCGCAAGACCACAAAGGGCTCTTGCTGAGTGCCTCGGGAGAGGTGAAGTGATGCGGCTCGTTGACCACTGGATCCTTCAGCGCCATGGAGAAGCATTCGGAGACGTACTCGGAGCAGAACAGCCGATTTCCCCGACGTGCCGCCCAGAACTTGAGGTGCAGGAGAGCCAGGAGATTGTCGAAGAGCCCGCCAACCGAGAACTGCAACCCCAGTCGATCGACTGCCTCCAGCTCGAACCGTTCCCTGTCGAGCTGCTTGCGGTATTCGTCCTTGAGCGGGTACCAGTCCACCGAGCCCCAATAGGCGCCCACCGCTTCGCTCGCCGGCCGGATCGTGACATAGGGAAGAGTCGCTTCGAATACCATCAGTCGCCGCACGCCGTCCGTGTCACAGGGGCGCCACCATGCAGCCATTCCGGAATGGGAATACTGGCTCCCGGTCCCCCAACGGATGATGCGAGAGATCGGATGGTAACCACTGAAGAGCAGCAAGTCACCCGTTTGGATTCGCTCCCGAACCTCACGATACGCGAGTCTCTGTGTTTTCACGCCAACTGCCCCCGACGAGCACACCGGCATCGTCTGGGCCCACCCTACTACGGCGGCCGCGGCCTGGGGAGTTCTCCGGCCGCATGAACCCGCGGGCGAAAAAAGCAGGCCCGGCCCGCGACTCTGAATCCCAGAACCGCCAGCCGCAAAGGCGCCCAACTCCCGGACGTGCTATGAAACGGCCTCTAGCAAAGGCCCAAGACGATGCTGCACCGAAAACATGTGGACGCGAAGGGCAACTGGGTGACCTTTCGGCCCGACATCAAGATCTTGGATTGCACAATCCGCGACGGCGGTCTGATGAACGACCACCAATTTGACGAAGCGTTCGTCAAGGCCGTCTTCGATACCTGCGTGGCCGCCGGCGTGGACTACTGCGAGCTGGGCTACAAGGGGTCCAAGCGCATCTTCGCGCCGGGCGAGCACGGGGCATGGAAGTACTGTGACGAGGACGTGCTCCGCCGCATCGTGGGCGAAGCGCCGCGCCCGCTTCGTATCTCGGTGATGGCTGATGTGGATCGCACCGACTACCACACCGACATTCTGCCCAAGGACAAGAGTGTCATCGATTGCGTGCGCGTGGCCTGCTACATCAACCAGATCCCGGGCGCGCTCGACATGATCAGGGACGCCCACGACAAGGGCTACGAAACCACGCTCAACCTGATGGCCATTTCCAAGGTCCAAGATCGCGAGCTGGAGGAGGCCCTGGCGGTGCTCGCCAAGAGCCCGGTGGATACGGTCTACGTAGTCGACAGTAACGGCGCGCTCTACTCCGAACAGATTCATGACCTGGTGCTCGGTTTCTTGGCGGCGCTGGACGGCACCGGCAAACACGTCGGCATCCACGCCCACAACAACATGCAGCTTGCCTACGCCAACACC
>PMZX01000218.1:4894-6463 GCA_003170035.1 Myxococcales bacterium
ATCCAGTGCATCGAGCAGCATTTCGTACCCTTGGCCAAAGAGCTGGACTGGGGCTACAGCATCCCGTACCTCATCACCGGCATGCTCAACGAACACCCGCGCGCGGCCATCCAGGTGCGCGAAGGCAAACAAAAGGACGCGTACTTGGCTTTCTACGACCACATGGTCGAGAAGGATTAGCCAAGTTCCGCTTGAGGCACCGAGGTGACGACCGCCGCCGATCCGTGCTGCGCCGAAGCGCAGCGAAGATCGACACTTCGTCATTGAAGTGAGGCCCTCGACCTTTGCCAGTCGACAGTTGCAAGCGCTTGCTTCCGGCAGTCCCAAGGACAGCTCTTTGGCTGGCAACGCTGGCTTGTGTGCTGGTGCCAGACCGTGGCGCAGGCGCGGAGTCGCGCCCGGCTAGGCCCGACGAGCTGACTGCCGCGCTCGACGTTCTTGGCGATGCTGACTTGGTTGTACTGGCCGATCCCAGCCGCCGGCCGGCGCGCCTGCGCCTGGCCACGCGGGTGGCCGCCCCGGTCGACCGCGTGCGGGCCATGCTGGTAGATTTGGCTGCCTACCGATCCGCCCTGCCGGCACTCCGTCGGCTCGACTTCGAGGGAAAGGATCAGCGCCACGCCGGGCCTGGCCCGCGGTCAGAAGGAAGGGTGACCTGGGAGCTGGAGGTACCGCTGTGGAATCTCGAAGGCAAGCTGTGGTTGCAGCCAACACCCGCGGGCGCCGACCTCATCGTCATGGAGGGCGATTTTGCGCCGGGCCTGGTCCGGCTTTCCGCCACGGCAGAGCCAGCCGGCACCACCTTGCTGTCCATGGACGCCTCGGCGAACCTGCGCGACGTGAACTGGATCACCCGGCGGATGGTCAAGCGCAACGCCCTGGCCGAGCCAGGCCTGGCCGCAGCGGCCTTCTACGTGATGTTGCGAGCCCTGCGCTTGCAGGCCGAACGTGTGGGCGACGCGCAGGACGTGCGCCGGCGCCCGGCAACGGCTCCATCGCCGCCGGCGCTGTCGGAGATTGATGGCGGACGCCTCGCGCGCCTGGCAGGCGCGGGACTGCAGGCGCCCGCGCTCTTGGCTGCAGTTCGTAGCCGCGGCAACGGCCGCCTCGCGCTGGTCCAGGTTCTTGCTCTGTCACGACTTGCCACGGGCGCTGCCTCGGGCCTGCTCGCCCAGCCCCAGACCTGGCAAGCCCTGCCTGGCTGGCGCAAGGTCAACCCTGCCAAGCCCGCCGATGACTGCAGCAGCGCAACCTGTTGGAAGGTCGATACCAGCTTCCCGTTCCTCGATCTCGATGCGATCTGGAAGATCGGGATCCAGCCTTGGCGTGCCGTTGCCGTGGCGGGTGCCTGCCAGGGGGCGGCGATGGGCCTCGATCTTCTTCCCTTGGGCACCGCCACGGCGGCCGTGCTGTCTATGTACCCACGATTGGAGAAGGCCGGCTACATCCCGCGCAAGTCAATCGAGTCCGAGCCCCTGCTCGAACACGGACTATCGCTCGGTGTGGCCCTGGTCGATGCGATCAGCCTGGTGCGCACGCTGGACGCGAACGTGCGCTGATAATCCCGCC
>PMZX01000065.1 GCA_003170035.1 Myxococcales bacterium
TTGTTGCTCGACGTGCATCCGAAAGCCAAAAACACGAAAGAAAACGCAAAGGCCCCTATCACGCGTGGCTTGGAACGATGGGAACTGAGATTTCGCATGGTTCGCTCCTGTTTTTTGATCCTTCCAGGGTGAAACGGGAATTGGCTGCCTACACTAACCCGCAAGTAGCATAGATGTGGAAGTTTCCCCGACCCGCCTGGCGCATCTGTTCATTACTGGATGCGTCGGGGCAGGTGTGCCTCCGCCAGTTCACCATGCTGAACGAAGCCTTGGCCGAGACGGTGTTGTTCCGCCTGCAACACAACCTTCCCCCTATCGAGATTGCCCCGCGCCAGAAGAGGTTTGGAAACTGGCCTTCAAGGCAGGCCTCGCCAAGGGTTCGGCCCAACCGCTCAAGAATGCGAAGGCAAGCGTCGGACGCCCCGGACGTGACCGGCTGGGTCTACAACCACAGAAGCGGCGTCGGGTACTTCATCGAATACGACTGGCAGGGGCTGCTGTCGCACTATTACCCGGACTTCATTGCCCGTGCCCGCATCGGCGAGGTCTTCCACAACTTCATCATCGAGGTGAAGGGCCGCTACGACGAGCGCGACAAGGAGAAAGCCCGCCGCGGCCAGCGCTATTGCGAGCTGCTGACTGAACACGACCGCGAGCCATGGCACTACATCCTGCTGTTGGAGAACGATCCCGCCGGGCGAACGGACATCACCTGGTGGGGCCATCAGTCGCGCAAGGAAATCGCGGACTTGCTGCGCCACCAGGAGAAACTGCCCTTGCTGCCCAAGATGGACTTGAGCGGTCAGGCGTCGAGACTGGAGATCGTGGACAGCGTCCCGGCAGTCGAGGAATATCGGACCGCCCTGCCGGTCCACGACCTGGCCGTAGCGGCCGGCGGGTTTGGCGAGTCGCAAGCGCCGCAGACTATCGGTTGGGCCAAGGTGCATGCCCAGCACCTGCTCGACCGCCGCATGTTCGTGGCCAAGGTGACCGGGCGTTCGATGGAAACTGCGATCCCGGACGGCTGCTAGGCCTTGTTCCGGCTGTTTCCCGATGGCGTGGCGCCCGCGGCCACCGCGCTCGACGGCCGGCGAGTGGTCGTGCAACTGCGAAGCGACACCGACCCAGAAACCGGCGGCAGCTACACGCTGAAGCGCTGGCGCGTGGCCAGGACTGGGCCCGATGGTGGTGCCGCCGAGATCGAGCTTCGCCCTGACAATCCGGCGTTCGAATCACTGCGCATGAAACCCGAAACCGGCGACATCCGCGCGATCGCGGAGTTCCTAGAAGTCGTGGGGTGAGTCCTACGCGCGTGCGAAGGCGGTTGAGAAGGAATGCCCGGCGCCCTAGACCCAGTTCTCGACGCTGAGTCCGGGTATGGTGCCGTCGAGCAAGGCACGGTCGTTCGTCACCAGCGTGGCCCCGAGGTCCAGCGTGGTCGCGGCGATCAACAGGTCCAGGTCCGTCTTGTTGACACCCTTCGTTCGCAGCTCCGCCTTCAGCCGCCCGAAATGCCCCGCTGCCCCCAGGCTCAGCGGCGCAATTTCGATCGGCTCCAGCTCCTTCTCNNTCCGCCACGACGACGATGCTGGTCACCACCCGCCCGGCTCGTCCTGCCTCGTTTGCCCGCGCGCGGATACGGGCCTCACCGTTCAGGATGTACACCAGCGTGTTGGTGTCGAGCAACCAGGTCACAGGCCCTCCGGAGGTTCCGCGCTCCCGCCGGCATCCCGACCTTCACGCAGAATCCGGATGAGTTCCTCGGTAGTCTCGCCCTCCCACGGACCCGCCGCTGCCATGCGATCACCCAGGCCAGGGGTCGTCTCCTCTTTACTGACCGTCACCACCCGCAGCTCTAACTGCAGGTCTTCCACCTGGGCGCGCACTGGATGGACCGGGTCGCGCCTGAGCCGAGCCAGGGCTTCCTCCAGAGTCGCGGGTAGGTGCTTGTGCGGTGTGGCCATCGGGCTGCCTCCGTGCCTCAAGCGTAGCACGGCAGGGCTTCCTCCTGTGCGGGCATTGATGGTCTGTCCCGTTCCGGCTCGCGGTCGTTTCAACGGGGATTCGGGGCGGGCTGCTTGTAGAGCCTGTCAACCTCAGACTGTGTGAGCGCCCGTCCGTAGATCACGATATCATCCAGATCCCCGACGAAGTACCGCCCGCCGTCCGACCAGGTGCCCAAGTAGAGGGCGTTGCTTCCCGGCAGAATGAGGTGCGTGATGGGACTCTCGTTCTGCAAGACCTTGTTCTTATAGAAAGAGAGCCGGTTCGCGCCGCCGTCCACCACGGCCACGAGGTGGGTCCACTGGTCAACGTCGACACAGGGGCAACTGTAGTATTCGTAAGGCCCTGCATCGCTCTCGCGCGGATATGCAAAGTGGTATTGCAAGGGGGTGTAGTCAGTCGGCAAGTGCAAGTTCATTTCCCATCCGCCCACAAAGGCGATCTCGGTACTGATGAGGGTAGCCCAATCGCCCGAGTTGCTGCTGTAGGGACGCACCCAGAGTGATACGCTCCAACTGTCTTTCGCGTCGGGGAACGACCCCACGATTACCGAGTTCCCTGAATCGAAATGGAGTGCGCCGCCAAAACCAGCGTGGCCAGAATCCGGGAGCCACGTCGCGCCGATGATGGAGCCGTTGTAGTTGAAGCCCGAATGATCCCTTAGCATGCCGCCACTTGCTTCGTCGCAAGGCCAATACGCGACCATGTCGTGTTTAAGACTGTCAGGGTCCGGGATCACCACGTCGAGCCCGCGCGACGAACAGGCGGCCAGCAGCAGCGCCAGCAAAACAAATGTTCGATGGAATGCCATGTCTATAGCCATGCGATCAGGGTCAGGCTGGGCAGCAGATCCGGCCGCCCTGCGGTCGCCACGGAGGAACCAAGAAACCGGATAGCCGGATAGGGCTGGGCGAGCTGCGCGTGGACTTCGAGGGCAATCTCGAATCGGCTGTGCAGGGACAGCCGAATCCCAGTTCCCACGTCAGCCACAAAGGACCATTGCGCGGCTGTCTGTCCCTGGTTGGGAAACGACGCCCGCCCTTCGGCCGAAGTGTACCGCACGCCCGCGCCCAGGGAGAAGAACGGCTGCACGCGCCGCTGCGGCCGCAGTCGGACGCCAGCCTCGATCAGCCCGAACTGCTGCGCCACCTCAGCCGAACCCGACTGGGCCTCGACGTGCGATCGCGTGCCCAGTCCAGCCGCCGTGGCTCGCATGAGGCCATAGGAACCCAGCGCCAGGTCGAGCCGAACCATGGGAAGCAGCGCCGGGCCCACCCCGTCAAAGCTGCCGACCCCGCTGCCGCCGACCTCAATCGCCCAGCGCGAGCCTCTGCGTGGCTCGAGCGCGCGTTCCACGAAGCGGGTTACCTCCACGGGCGGCGGCTTGAGCACGATGGGAGGCTCCTTGCCGCTGGCCATGGCGACCTCCAGCAGACTCGCGCGCAAAAGTTCGATCGCCCTGATGGCCAGGATCTCCGCCGCCCGATTGGACTCCGGCTGGTTGGGAATGCGCCTGACCACCGACTTGCCGGTCACCCGGTCGATGACCCACACCTCGACGGGACCAGGCGTGGCGTCGCCCAGGAGCGCGACCACCGCGTCGACGTTGCTCCCACTCGCGGTCTGTTCTAGCGATGCGCGCGGGTCGGTCCCGGCCGAGCTGGCCACGATCTGCACGTCAAACCCCACTGACACCAACTCGCCGTGCATGCGCACCAGCGCCTCGGCCGTGATCGGCTTGGGATTCTCCGGTCGCACCAAGATGACGGTCGCTGCCCCGGCCGCCTGCGCCGCCATGGTCGCGACCAGCGCCAGGCCCGCAGCGAAAAGTCGCCGTGAAGCGTTCGCGTTCAAGGCCCTTGGCGAAGCGCCCTCGCTGCGCCTGCGTAGGTCCCAATTGGAAAGCGCCGCAGATAGTCTTCGGCGACCTTCTGGGCCGCAGCAACTCCCATCAGGTCTTGCGTTACTATCATTTGTCGCCCCAGCGCCTCCGAAGCATAGGCGCCCGAGGGAGCTTCTTCAAGGTAGCGTTGGTACCACGAGAGGGCCTTGCCCCTGCTGCCCTCGTGCATCTCTTCCAGACGGCCGAG
>PMZX01000173.1 GCA_003170035.1 Myxococcales bacterium
CCACCAGCCGCCGCAGGGCCTCGTCGCAGGCAGCGAAGAGTGGTGCCTGCTCGCCAGCAGGCAGCTTGTCCGGCGTGCGGTTGCGCCCGCTCGCCTCGAAGAACGCGAGCGGGCAGTAGTTCGCAACGAAAAACATCGCGAAAAACCNNATGACTGGGCGCTTTGGGTGCTCGCTACCAGGCTTGCCCACGGTCCCGTTCAGACCCAGCCAGTCGCGCACCATGGTCACGTCGCCGAATGGCACTCCAGTCTGCGCCATGCCAAAGGGACCGGGATTCATGCCCACAAGCACCACTCGGCGCGGTGGTTGGCCGTAGCGTCGCAAATATGCCTCATGCGGCACGGCCGCATAGTCGAGGGGTAGGTAGACGTGGCTGACCGGCGCAGCGAAGCGCATGCCGGCAACCTGGCGTGCCAACTCGCGGCTGATCGAAATGAGTGGGGTGGTCGGCACCGATGGCGACACTGTACCGCACGGCTGCGTCGCCCGCCGTCCCATGACCGCTTTGCACCGCTGCATTAGCCGGACCTGTCTTGCAACCGGCAGGAGAAATCGGTACCCGGCACCTCGCAGACCCTTCCCTCGACCGGCAGCGTGTGGTTAATATTCTCCTTGCCATGACGCACTCCACCCTCAGAATCCGAACGGTGTGCTTCGGCGTGATCGCGGCGCTGGCTTTTGCCACCGCGGTCCCTGCCTGGGCAGAAGAACCACCCACTGAGTATGTAGACCCGACCATTGTCACCGACGAGCAACCAGAGGGCGTCAAGAATCTTGGCGCCGAGAAGCCCGCGGTGACGAAGAAGGCGCGGGANNCGTGACCGCAGCGGTGGTCTTCCTGGCCATCACGCCGCTCACCCGTCAAGGCCGCGGCTGCACCACCAAAGGCCCCGGAGTCATTCCGCTGAACTGCTTCGGAGACGGGAGGTAGCCATGACCAGCCTCCATCGCTCAGTCTACCTCATCGGTCTGGCGGCCGGCCTGCTCCTGGCGACCAGCGGCTGCGACCCCTACACCTACTTCAACGTCAACGTCAGCCTCGACAGTTCGGTCAGCGCCCAGGACCGGTTCAACGTCGCCTCCTGCACGGTTTTCGTGCTTGAAGGTGGCAAGAAGATCGAAAACGGCCAGCCTTTGAAGACGATAGCGGGCCCGCTCGCGTGCCAGCCCGGCACACTTGCAGAGAACCCCAACATCGGTGTCATGGACTACAGCACGGCCAGGAGCAGTGGCACGCTGCAGTTCTTCGTGAGCATGCTGGACACGGATCCCAAGCCCATCTTGGAGGGTTCTGCGAACATGGGTGTGAGCCCAGGGCATATTCTTTCCGTGGACCTGGTGTGCAAGAACTGCAGCGGTCCCTGTACCGATACCTCGAAGTTCTAAGCCAACTGAACATTAGTTCAGGTATACTTGCGGTGTGCCTGCGCCGCCGTACATCGAGCTGCGCTGTCGCTCGGCCTTCAGTTTTCTCGACGGCGCATCCCTTCCTGAAGATCTGATAGCGACAGCCGCGGGGCTGGGCTGCGACGCGCTGGCATTGGCAGACCGCAACGGCCTCTACGGCGCGCCACGCTTCTTCCGCGCGGCCCGACAGGCGGGCGGGCTGCGGCCTCTGGTCGGCGCAGAAATCACGCTGACCAGCGCGCCGCCGCTTTTGCTGCTGGTCGAAAATCAGCGTGGCTACCGAAACCTCTGCCGCCTGCTGACCCGCATGCACGCCTCGAAGGGCGCGGCCACTCTCGATTGGCTGGCCGAGCACGAAAACGGGCTCATTGCTCTCGGCGGGGCAACCCCGCGATCCGATCTGCAAAGGCTGGCACAAATCTTCGGCCCCGGCCGCCTGTACCTGGAGATGCAGCGCCATCTCGACGACGAGGAGGCCCATATCAATCGCGCTGCCGTGGCGCAAGCCGAGGCGCTGGGCCTGCCCCTGGTGGCCACCAATGACGTACGCTACGCCCGGGCTGAAGAGTCGCGCGTGCACGACGTGCTTGCATGCGTGCGCGAAAGAACCAGCGTGGACGCGATCGGCCGTCGCCTCCTGCGCAACCGCGAACGCCACCTGAAATCGCCCGCGCACATGGCGCAACTCTTCCGCGATTGTCCGGCGGTGCTACACGCCACGCGCACCATCGCGCAGCGCTGCGCTTTCACTCTGGACGACCTGGGCTACAGCTTCCCGAGCTTCCCTGTGCCCGCGGGCGAGAGCGAGCAGAGCCTGCTCGACCAGCTCACCTGGGCAGGCGCAGCGGAACGTTATCGGCCGCTCCACGAAAAGGCGCGCCGCCAGATCGCGCACGAGCTGGACGTGATCGGCCGGCTGGGACTGGCGGGCTACTTCCTGGTGGTATGGGACATCGTACGGTTCGCGCGCTCGCGCCGGATCCTGGTGCAGGGGCGCGGCTCTGCGGCCAACTCGGCCACCTGCTACGCGCTCGGCATCACGGCGGTGGATCCGGTGGGCATGGACCTGCTCTTCGAACGCTTCTTGTCCGAAGAAAGGGTCAAGACCGCCTCGGACATGCGCGATCGCATGCCCGACATCGATCTGGATCTGCCGTCGGGCACGAGGCGCGAAGAGGTCATCCAGTACGTGTACCGCAAGTACGGCGCGCGCGGCGCCGCCATGACCGCCAACGTGATCACCTACCGGCCCAAGATGGCGGTGCGCGATGCCGGCCGCGCCTTGGGCTTTTCCGAAGAACAGCTCTCCCGCATGTCCCGCCATCTGCCCCACTGGTTGGGTGACGGCGACACGCCGCTGGCGGCTCTTCTCGGCGAAGCCGGGTTCCCCGACAGCGAGCCGCGCACGCGCCATCTCGCGACCATCGCCACTGCCATGCTCAATCTGCCGCGCCATCTGGGCCAGCACTCAGGCGGCATGGTCATCTGCGGCGGCGCGCTCGACGAGGTTGCGCCGCTACAACCCGCCACCATGCCGGGCCGGGTGGTGGTCCAGTGGGACAAGGACGACTGCGCGGATCTGGGCATCGTCAAGGTGGACCTGCTCGGCCTCGGCATGCTGGCCGTGCTGGAGGATGCGGTTCCTCTCATCCGCGAGCACGAGGGCATCGTCCTCGACTACGCCCATCTGCCCGCCGACGACGCTCAGGTCTATCGCATGCTGCGCGCCGCGGACACGGTGGGCATGTTCCAGGTGGAGTCACGCGCGCAAATGGCCACCCTGCCGCGCCTGCGACCCGAACGCTTCTACGACTTGGTGGTCGAGGTGGCCATCATCCGGCCCGGTCCCATCGTGGGCAAAATGGTCAGCCCCTACTTGCAACGTCGCGCAGGCCGCGCGCCGGTCACCTACCCTCACCCCTGCCTGGAGCCCATCCTGAAGCGTACCCTGGGCGTGCCGCTGTTCCAGGAGCAGCTCATCCGCATGGCCATGGCAGCAGCGGGATTTTCCGGCGGGCAGGCCGAGGAACTCAGGCGCGCCATGGGGTTCAAGCGCTCGGCGGAGCGCATGAAGGAAATCGAGAAGGATCTGCGCGCCGGCATGACGGCACGGCAAATTGCGCCGGTTGCACAGGAGGAGATCGTGGCTGGCATCAAGTCGTTCGCGCTCTACGGTTTTCCTGAATCGCACGCCGCCTCTTTCGCGCTCATCGCCTACGCCTCGGCTTTTCTCAAGGCGCACCACCCAGCGGCCTTCCTGTGCGCCCTGCTCAACAACCAGCCCATGGGTTTCTATCACCCGGCCACCCTCATCCGCGATGCCGCCCAGCACGAGGTGTGCACCTTGCCCGTCGACGTGCAGCGATCGGAGTGGGGATGCACGTTGGAAAGGAAAGTCGGCGGTGAGCTTTCTGTGCGGCTGGGGCTGAAATATGTGGGCGGTATGCGAGCGAAGATTGGGCGGGCGATCGTGGCGGAGCGACACGCGCGGCCCTTTACTTCACTGGTTGATTTTCGCGCGCGGGTGAATGCATCGGCCGATCTGTGCGCGACCCTGGCCGAGATCGGGGCCTTTGCCTCGCTGGGGGAACTCGGCCGGCGCGAGGCGCTCTGGCAGGTGGAGGCCCTTGCACGCTCGGGCGAACTGTTTGCACGCGTGTCGCCCGAGCCGTGGACCGATGCCGTTTGGCTGCCCGAAGCCAGCCCGCAGGAAGAGATGCTGACTGACCTGCGCGCTACCTCGGTGACCACCGGGCCTCATCCCCTCTCCTTCTTGCGGCCGATGCTGAAACGTGAAGGAATCATTTCTGCAGCGGAGCTTGCCCACAAGCGCGACGGCGAGCACGCCCGCGTGGCCGGCGTGGTGGTGGTCCGGCAGCGGCCGGCCACGGCCAAGGGGATCGTGTTCGTCACCGTGGAAGACGAGACCGGCTTTGCCAACGCGGTCGTGATGCCGGACGATTTTGCGCGCTGGCGCAGCGTGATCCTGGGACATCCCGCCCTTGTCATCGAAGGCCGCGTGCAGAACCGTGACCACGTCGTCACCCTGAAGCCGGATCGCTTCTCGGCCCTGCCGGGAGGCCCAGTCGACGACAGCTGGGCGCGCGACTTTCACTAACTGAAGCTACTCGTAAACGATCTCCATCACGCAGTTGCGTTCACCGCATCGAAAGTCCAGCCGTAGGCGTCGGCCCTCATCATCGACCAAGACCCATGGCTCGACCGGGCACACGCGGGACGCATCGCCGGGCGCGCGCGGGCAGAAGCCCATCTCGTACTTGATGCAGAAGCGGGTGGTCATCACCTTGCGGCCGTGCATGTCGAGGCCGCTCTCGGCCGCGGGCTCGATGTGCCCCACGCCGTGGCGCCGATAGAAAACCGCAGCCTTCTGGTTGAGCACGTTGCCCAGGAACGATAGTTCGCGCTCGGGAAAGGGCGTGTCGTTGACATGGGAACCCTGGAAGGGTTCCCAAACCCTCCCGCGACGGTCCGCGGCCGGCTGAGCCGGCCGGCTCCCCACGCGACTGGGCGCGTGCGCGATGGTGCGCACCGGTCGGAGGCGCGCACGCTGCCGGCGCAGCTCTTCGACCAGACCGCGGCGCAAGGCATTGAGCGTGGCCAGCGGCAGATGGGGCATCTGGGACAGGTTGACATCTATGTGCGACGCACAGAATTCGCTTGCGCCCAGCTTGGCGAGTTGACGTTCGAGAACCACTCGCGCCTGGACGGGCTTGTCAGCCCACACCCTGGCGCAGGCGATTTCCTGGCTAGCAGTCACCCCGTCCCCGTCGGTGGCCTCGAGCCGAAATCCCGCTGCGGTCCCGCTCAACCGCAGGTTCACCGCGATCCGGCGCTGGTTCTTGCTGCGCAGGACCTGGCTGACGAAGGCGTGGTCGTGATTGCGGAACACGCGCAGGCCTCGCTCGATGCTGCCCAGCTTCTCGGGAAAGACGGCTGTACCGTCGATCTGGTTGACCACCGTGCCGTGCAATTCCTGGTCGCGTCCAAAGAAGCTGATGCCGTCGCCACTTTGCAAAGACGCCGCCGGTTGCAAGACGAACGAGTCGCGGCGCACGCTGGCCACGCGGCCCAGGGGCTCGCCCACGTGCTTGGGAGAATTCGGCGATGCCACCGCGACGCCGCGGCCGTGCAGAAAGTACGTCGTGTAGCCGCGATTGAAGGTCTTGTCCGGATCGGGGGCGAACCCCAGCGTGGTCTTGCCCGACGACGCGCGCTTGCCCCCGACGTCCGCCAGCAGGGCGTCCAGCTTCTGCCGGTAGTACCCCACGATGTTCATCACGTAGGCCTTGTTCTTCAGGCGTCCTTCGATCTTGAAGCACGTGACCCCCGCCCCGACCAGTTCGCGCAGGTGCTCGCTCAGGTTCAGATCGCGCAGCGACAGCACGTGCTTGTCATGCACCAGCGTTCCGCCGCCCGCATCGTGCAAGGAGTACAGGCGGCGACAGGGCTGGGCGCACTGGCCGCGGTTGCCGCTGCGGCCGCCGAACGCGTAGCTCAGGCTGCACTGCCCGCTCATGCTCACGCACAAGGCGCCGTGGATGAAGGCCTCCAGCTCGACGCGGGTGGCGGCGCGGATGGCGCGGATCTGATCGATGTCCAGCTCGCGGGCCAGGATGACGCGTGAGAAACCGACCTTCTCCAGAAAGGCCACCCGCTCCACGCTGCAATTGTGCATCTGCGTGCTGGCGATGAGCGGCAGGGGCGGCAGATCGCATTCCAGCAGGCCAACGTCCTGGATGATGAGCCCATCCACGCCAGCGCCATGAAGCTGCCGGCACAGGCGCTCGGCCTCGGCCAGCTCGTCGTCGCGCAAGAGGGTATTGACGGTGGCGTACACGCGTGCCCACACGCGATGCGCGTATGCGGCCAGTTTCTCGATGTCCGCGATGGAGTTGCCCGCCGTCTCGCGCGCGCCAAAGCGAGGCGCGCCTATGTACACGGCATCGGCCCCGCAATCGACGGCCGCCTGACCGCATTCCAGATCCTTGGCGGGTGCGAGAAGCTCAAGAGCAGATATGGGCGGCACGTGGGCAGTCACCGGGCGAGAGGCCTCGACCCGGCCATTCTGTGCAGAGCCGACCGTGCCTGCCAGTACTCTTGCGGGCGCCGGCCAACTATCGACTCGCGAGCTGTTTGGGCGGCCGGCGACCCACGGTTACGTCGAACACGTTGCCCTTCTGCGGGCACCAGGCCAGGCTGGAGAATCCGCTGCGCCGGGGCCTCGCAGCAGCGGCGGCGCGCGCTGTCTTCTTCATCTCGCGAAGCGCTTCAAAAGGAATCTCGTTGTGCATGGTGGGATTCCACAGCAGGAACCCGTCGGAGCCGGCGCGCTCGGTCGCACGCACCTGGCTGCTGATGAAGTCAGGCCCCCAGAAGCTCTCGATGCTGTTGGCGTACGCCTGCAGGTATGGCCGCAACGCGATCCCGGGGGCCTTGGCGCGCGCACGCCGCAGGCCGCATTCGATGATGTACACCACGTCCGGGGTGACCCGCTGGTTGCGAAAATACGTGCCCATGCCGTTGGCGTACATCATGGGCGACACAGCTTCGACGTACTTCGCGACGTTCTCGATGGTCTGGCCGAGGGTGCGCGGATCACCATCCACCAGCGTGGTCAAGCCATACAGGTCAGCCGAGATGGGAATCTGGAGCGCCCGATCAGCCCTTTCCAGAAACTCCGCGATGAGGATAGAACGATCCACCTGATGCTGGCCCTGGTGCAACCATGTGCCCAGCGTTCCCGCATGTCCCTTGGGAAAACGCACGTAGTCGAACTGGACCTCGTCGAAGCCAAAGCCCTGCAGTTCGAGCGCAACGTCGATGAGGTAGTCCTGCACTTCTGCAGAATAGGCGTCGAGCCACTTGGCACCGGCAGAGAACAACCGCTGTGCCCTGCGCCCCGAACGCACCGCCAGGTCAGGCCGGGCCAGGGGCAGACGACTGTCCTTGAACGCGACCACGCGGCCGATGACGTAGATCCCCTGCTGGTGAAAGGCGCGCACCATGGCCGCCGGATCCTGGATGAGGAGATAGCGCTGTTTTTCGCCCAGCGGGATGCGGGTCGGATAGGTCAGGTTGCCGTTGTCGTCCTTCATGTCGATGACAACCGCGTTGAGGTGCGCCTTGCTGACCGAGGTCGCCGTGCGGTCGGCACCCTTGTTGAACAGATACATGGGCGTGATGTACAGGCCGCGGGCTTTCCGGCCCGCCTCGCTCATGGGGTCGTCAAGGCCGTGGTCGGGATAGGTCTTCGCGGTGTACGGCCGCAGTTTGGTATTGAAGGTCTTGTTCACACAGCCGGGCAAGTCGCTCCGCTCGCTGCAGCCGGTGTCGGCGTAGTGGATCCGACTGGCGGCCTGCGCAGAATGGGTCGCAAGCATGGCACTCGCGATCGCCGCGGCCACGGCGAAGAAGCGCAAGGGTCGTCCCGGTTGTTTCGGAAACAGGAAGCAGAACACGCTCATGAGCACCTCGAGGCGAGCTCCGCATTTGTCGATTTAGAAATTGTAAGCTATCTATCTTTGCAAGTATTACATAAAAGCCGCCTTGGCGGAAGGCAGAAAATGCGGAATCGTGCCTGTCACCGTCGGGGCGCTCGGGCCCTCGCACCCTGGACAAGACAGCAAACGCGGTGCGACGGTCGCTGTGAATCGCCTGCCGCGGGTGGCTGTGTCCAAAATCTGCGCGAGACGCGTCTCGTACGGCCTGGCCAGTAGGAGGAACCTGGAAACTGGTGCATGATGCGGGTTCGTCAGGTTGACCCGCGAGCCGGCGGGGCCGGCACAGGCAGCGGACATGGAGAGACGCATGGCTAGATTCGCACCGCTTTCCCTTTTCGGTCTTTGCTTGGGGGCTTGCTCGGGCACGGGGTCGTACACCATCCTCGTCCCGCCCAACCAGGTCGCAGCGCCGGTGCGCGATCTGGCGGTTGCCCGCGACGGCAAGCGCCTGGCCATGGCCAAGGCGCTGGGCGCGCAGCCCGAACACGCCAGTGAGGCATGGGAGCTTGGGGTGTGGTCCACGGACGAGGGCAAGATGGATTTCTCGCGGGCTCCGGGCGAAGTCACCTCTGCCGCCTTTTCGCCCGACGGGGACATGCTCGCCTTCGCGGCCGGGGATGGGCTGTGGTTCATCGACATGAACGGCAACAGACTGCTTGGTGCGCTGGGCTCCAGCGACGGCTTGTCCCCTTTCCTGCGCATGGGCCAGCTTCGCCGGGTGCGCTTCATGGCTGCGGGCCCATCGGCGCTGGCCTGCGGCTCGGATGGCGTGATCGCTCATCGCAGCTCGGATAATTTGCAGAGGGTGTGGCTGGGCAAACCCGAGTGCACGGCGCTGGACGTGAGCCGCGACGGCCAAGGTGTCGCTCTGGTCTTTGGCCTACGCGACGAGCACAACCTGGCCGAGGTGCGCTACGGCGAGACCAGCGCGCTCATCAGTCAACTCCGCGGCCACCAGGACACGGTCATCGACGTCTGCTTCGCCGGGCACGGGCAGGTCGCCACTGCCAGCCGCGACAACACCATTCGCGTGTGGCAGGCAAAGTCCGGCCAGTCCCTGCGGGTGATCCCCATCCCGCCTCTGGTCACGCATCTGGCGTGCAGCCCATCCGGTCACGTTCTGGCCTCGACCCATTCCAACGATCCAACCATCCATCTGTGGGACGCTGACCGAGGCCAGTCCCTTGGCGTGCTGCGCGGGCATGACGCCGCAATCACGGCGCTGGCCATCTCACCCGACGGCAGCGCCCTGTACTCCGGCGCGCAGGACGGCTCGATCTTCATGTGGTCGCTGCCAAGGTAGGGGCGGCCCCGCGTCGAGGCGCGATGGGACCGTAGGTCGCCCCTACGCATTCGGACAGCACATTCCTGCTGGGGCCGACCTGCGGTCGCCCTGCACACCTTCGCGCGGGCTGCGCCAGATGGCTGTAATATCTACGGCGTGTGTTCGGAGGCCCATCCCCAGACCTACGGCGATCGTTTTCGCGTCGAGGGCGATGCGATCGAGGGCGGCATGGGCCTGGTCTATCGCGCCAAGGATGAGCAGACCGGCGAGCATGTCGCGCTGAAAGTTGTTGCCGAGCCGCAGGGCACGCAGTCCTTGCGCTTCCAGCAGGAAGCGCGCGTGCTGGCCGAGATTGCCCACCCTGCCATCGTCCGCTACCTGGCCCACGGCACCACCGCGGGCGGCGAGCAGTACCTGGCGATGGAGTGGCTGGAGGGCGAGACCCTGGAGGACCGCGTGGCGCGCGGGCCGCTGCGCATCTCCGAGACATTGCAGCTCGGTCGCCGCGTGGCCGAGGCCCTGGCCGCAGCGCACAAGCACGGCGTCGTCCACCGCGACATCAAGCCGGCCAATGTCTTTCTGCCTGCCGGCGATCCAAGCCAGGCCAAGGTTCTGGACTTCGGCATCGCGCGCCGCCTGTTCGATCCGCAGCAGAACCTGCGCCTCACCAGCGCCAATGCCGCCCTGGGCACGCCGCTGTACATGGCACCCGAGCAGGCGCGTGGGGCCAGCAACGTCGACGGGCGCGCTGACATCTTTGCCCTTGGCTGCGTGCTCTTTGAATGCCTGGCTGGTCAGCCGCCCTTTGCCGGCGCCTCGCCCACCGCGGTGATGGCCAAGATCTGCCTCGATGATTCGGTGGACGTGGCCCGCCAGCGGCCCGAAACCCCGCCCGATCTGGTCGCGCTGATCGCGCACATGCTGGCCAAGGATCCCGACCAGCGTCCGGCAAGGGCCGACGCGGTCGCGCGCGCGCTGGGTGCCATCACCGGACAGTTCATCAGTCGCGACACTGCCAGCGACCTCGTAGCGGTCTACCGCACCCGCACGCCCACCCCGACTCTGGTGGCCACCGGCGAGCAACGGATGCTGGCGGCCATCTTGGTTTCACGACCGCAACCTGGCGCAGCCAGGCCGGCCGCACTCGATCCCGGCCGAACCGCCGACCTGGCCGGAATCTTGGCCGAGCGACTCGCCGATCCTGAGCTGAACGAGGTGGGCCTGGGCGATCTGCAGAACGCAATCGCACCCCATGGCGCACGCGTCGAGCGACTGGGAGGCGGCTCGCTGGTCATCGCGCTGACCGGCGAGCAAGGCACGCCGCTCGACCAGGCCACGCAGGCTGCTCGCTGCGCCCTGCGCCTGAAGGCCGCCCTGCCCGACGCCAGCCTGGGCATCAGCACTAGCCGCGCGGACATGGCCGGCAAGCTTTCCATGGGCGACGTCATCGATCAGGCCGGCCTTCTGCTGGTCACCACCCCGGCCGGCACCGTCCACGTCGACGGGCTCACCGCGCACCTGCTGGAAACCCGCTTCGAGATCCAGACGCTCCCCGGCGGCGTTTCCCGCTTGCTGTTCGAGAAGGGAATTCGCGAAGCCCCGCGCACCCTGATGGGCAAGGCCGTCCCATGCTTTGGCCGGGATCGCGAAGTCGACCTGCTGGAAGCCTTGTGGGACGAAGCGTGCGACGAGCCTGCCGCGCGCGCGATGTTGATGACATCAGCCGCGGGCGGCGGCAAGTCGCGCGTGCGCCACGAGTTCTGCGACCGCATCCAGCGCCACGGCCGGCCCTTCGAGCTGCTGGTGGGCCGCGGCGATCCCATGCGCGACGCCGCGCCTTTCGCCTTGCTGGGCCCGGCCCTGCTGGCGGCCGCGGGCATCACCGGCGGCGAGCCCGAGGCTGTGCAGCGCAAGCGCCTGACCGCGCACGTGTCGCGCTTCTTGCCCCCAAAGGACGCTCAACGAATCGCGGCGTTCCTCGGCGAGATGGCCAATTTGCCCTTTCCCGACGAGGATCTGCTGCCCTTGCGCGCGGCCCGGCAGGACCCGCGCTTGATGGCCGACCAGATGCTGCTGTCCTGGCTCGACTGGCTGGAGAGCGAGTGCGATCACCATCCGGTTCTGCTGGTGCTGGA
>PMZX01000172.1 GCA_003170035.1 Myxococcales bacterium
TCCGCGCTGTTGAAGATCAGCGGCATCCGCATCGAGCACGCCTGGATCTCGGGCCGCGTGGCGCTGGCCATGGCCGAGACACTGCCCGAGCCGGAGCGCGTCCCGCACCTGCACCGGGCGCGCCAGCACGCGCACCAGCTGGCGCGGGCCGAGCACCAGACCGGCGTGGCCATGGGCGCCCTGCTGGAGGCCGGCATCTGCTGGCTGGAACCGTCGCCCGGCCGTGCCCTGATTGCACTGGAGCGTGCCGTGGCCACCGCTGAGGCCGCCGGCGCGGTCTTGTTGGCCGAGTCGGGCCGCCGTTGGCTGGGCGAGCTGCGCGGTGGCCCCGAGGGCGAGGAGCTGCGCGAGAGTTCCCGTCGCTGGATGACCAGGCAGGGCGTGCTGGATCCCGATCGCATCGCCCACCTGATCGCGCCCGGTTTCCAGTGCGCGTAGCCACGAGAAGTGAAAGCTTCACGGAGAAGTTGATTCGCCCCTCCGGTGCGGGGACGTCGGTTCCGACTTCCTCGCTAGCCGGGGGACGGCGGCGGCAACAGAGGGTCGCCTTCGCCCGGGGCAAGCAAGAAAGAAGCGCGGGCTTGGTGCAGGACTTTCGGCGTCACGCTGGCGGACCAGAACGCCTGCGTGGCGGACAGGGCGTGCGTCCCGATGACGATCAAGTCGGAGTGCATTTCTTGCGCGGTGGCGAGCACGCCCTCGGCGGGATCAGCGCGCATGACCCGGCCGGAAACCGAGATGCCCAGTTCCTGCAATTCCCGGACGTGGACGGTCAGGTGGCGAGCGGCTTCTTGTTCGGCGAGACGCAGGACTTCTTCTGTGGCTCTTGGCAAAAAGGCGGCAGTGGCGGAATCCTTGCCCTGAAGTGCATCGGAGGGCGGGATCGCCGTGAACAGCAGCATGGGAATCTTGAGCTGCAATGCCAGTTGCGCAGCGGGTCCCAATCCCTGTTCATGTTCGTCGGAGCCGTCCATGGGCACGAGAATGTGGTGAAACGGATAGTCCACCTGGCCCCGTTCGTCCGGCTGAACCAGCAGCACGGGCACGCGGGTCATGGTCGGTGATTGATTCTTGAGTGCGTGCAGGAATTGTTGGGCCAGGTTGCCGCGCAGGCGCTCCTTCCACCATTGGCTGCCATGGGCGCACATCACGACCAGATCGGGGTGGAACTCCCGCGCGTGTAGCGCGAGACTCTCCGCCACGTTGCGGATGGCCTCGTCGTGGACGTGCCAGTCGACCCCGGGCAAGGAAGGGAACTCGCGCGCCACCAAGGCGCGCAGATAGGCTTCGGCGGCATCCTTGTCTTGCAGGTGCGCTTGCCCGTGTCTTTCCTTCGGAGCCGAATGCTCGATCACATGCAAGAGCGTGATGCGGGCGTTGCCGGCTTGGGCCAAGCCGCGCGCCACCGGGATCACCCGTTCGGCCATCGCGGTCCCGTCGAGCGGTAAGAGCAGGTGTTGGAACATGGGCGTCAGCTCCCGAAGAAGGTTTCCCACAGCAAATAGACGTTGAGGGCGACGATCAGTGTGGCGATCCCCGCCGCGACGGCCGTGGTCGCGGGCCGGTTAACCAGCGGGCCCATCAAGCGCTTGTTGCTCGAAAACGCCACCAGCGGAACGAGAGCGAAGGGCAGGGCAAGGCTCAGCACGACCTGGCTCAACACCAGCGTCCGGGTCGGCTCGGCCCCCAGCCAGATGACCAGCAGCGCGGGCGCCATGGTCACCAGCCGCCGTACCCACAGTGGAATGCGGAAGTTCAGGAATCCTTGCATGACGACCTGGCCGGCCATGGTGCCCACGGCCGAACTCGACAGGCCGGCAGCCAATAGTGCGATCGCGAACAGCGTTCCCGCGGCCGAACCCAGCAGCGGCTGGAGGGTCAGTGCCGCTTTCTCGATCGCGTCCACGTTCACAAGACCGCGTGCGTGGAAAGTGCACGCGGCCATGATCAGCATCGCGCCGTTGATGGCGCCTGCCACGCCCATGGCCAGAACGACGTCCAGCGTCTGGTAGTGCAGGAGGCGCTTCTTTTCCTCCAGTCCCGGGGCGAGGATGCGGCCCTGGGTCAGGGCAGAGTGCAGGAAGATCACGTGCGGCATGACCGTGGCGCCCAGGATGCCGGACGCGAGCAGGAGGCCGGCGCGGCCGCCGAATGCGGGGACCACGGCGTGAAACGCTGCCTGTTTCCAGTCGGGCCGGGCCAGGAAAAGCTCTGCCAGATAGGAACCTGCGATGGCCGCGACCAGCAGCGCGATGACCAGTTCCAAGCGACGGAATCCGTAGCGCTCCAGGCTCAAGAGCATGAAGGTGACAACCGCGGTGAGCAGGCCGGCAATCCCCAACGGCAACCCGAACAAAAGATGAAAGCCGAGGGCAGCGCCCAGAAATTCCGCCAGGTCGGTCGCCATGGCCACGATTTCCATCACCCCCCACAGCAGGAAACACAGTCTGCGTGGGAGACTCAGGCGGCACTGCTCCGCGAGATTGTGCCCGGTGGCGATGCCCAGCTTGGCCGACAACGTCTGGATCACCATCGCCATCAGGTTGCTGGTGACGACGACCCAGAGCAGGGTGTAACCGAGTTGCGAGCCACCTTGCAGATTGGTGGCGAAGTTGCCCGGATCGACGTACGCCACCGACGCGACGATGGCCGGGCCCAGGAACGGCAGCAGGCGCCCCAGTCCGCGCCGCCGGCCGGTGCCCGACAGCACCTCGATGGCCGCGGCCACCGTCGCACGATCGCCCGGCGGCCCGGTCGCAAGAGGCGCTTCCGATGGAATCAGCAAGAATGGAATTATAGCCTGGCCCTGGCGCCGCCGGCCACCGGCCGCCGCTTTGACAGGATTCGTGTGATCGCGAGCGTGGGTGCTAACGTTTGGTCCTGCGCGCGTGAAGCTTGCTCTCATCTTTCCGCCGGCCTGCGATCCCACGGCGCCCTACCCCGCGGTTGCGGCGCTGGCGGGATTCCTGCGTCCCCAGGGCATCGAGGTCCTGCCCATCGATGCCAACCTGGAGGGTTTCCTGGCCCTGCTGCAACGCGAGCCACTGGCCCTTCTCTCCGAACGCATCGAGCGGCGCATCGCCGGACTGCAACGCCGGCGCGCACTCGACCACCAGAACCAGCTCGATCTGTTGACCCTGTTGCGGGTGCGCGGCGAGGCAAGTACAGTGCCGGGCGGGATCGGCGCGGCGCTGGACATCCTGCGCACCAGCGAGCGCTTCTACGATCCCGAACTTTATGCCGACGCGGTGGCTACCGTCAGTGCAGGCCTGCACGCGATCGCGGCCGCGCACGCGCCTCTGCAGCTCGACTTCACCGCATACCGGACGCCCTTTGCCCTCACCACGCCGGACGAGATCGCACGCGATGCCGATCCCGAGCGCGATCCGTTCGACGGCTACCTCGTGCGCAAGCTGGTGCCCCGTCTGCGCCGCGCGCGGGTGGACGCCATCGGCCTGTCGGTGTGCTTCCCGGGTCAGCTCACACCCGCGTATTCGTTCGCCCTCAAGCTCAAGGCCGCATTTCCCGAGGCGCACCTGGTCGCAGGCGGGCCGGCCATCACCCAGGTCCTGCTGCGGCTGCAGGGTCCCGCGCTCGCGCAAGCGCTGGGCGTCTTTGACAGCGCGGTGGTCTTCGAGGGCGAGCACACCCTTCTGGCGCTGTGCCGCGCTCTCGCCGATGGGCGCGGGACGCCGCAGGCGCTCCGCCGAATCCCCAACCTGGTGCTGCGCGATCCCTTGCTGGGGGCGCGCATTCTCCCCGGGCCGTCGGCTGTCGATCTGCGAACCCTGCCCGCGCCCGATTTTGACGGCCTGCCGCTCGATCGCTATCTGTCGCCGCATCTGCTTCTGCCCTACGATCCGACCCGCGGCTGCTACTGGGGCCGCTGCGCTTTTTGCCACTACGGCCTGGCGGCCACCGGCACCGCCCGCTACCGCGAGCGCGCGGTGGACACCGTGGTCGAGCACCTCGGCGCTCTGTCCGTCCGCCACAACACGCGCTTCTTCTATTTGTCGCAGGACTCGGTGGCGCCCGCGATGCTCTGCCGGTTGGCCGACGCACTGGCAGAAACCGGCCTGGACCTGCGCTGGGGCACTGACTTACGGCCCGAGCCGTATCTGACGCCCGAACGCTGTCAGGGCTTGCGCCGGGGCGGTGCCGTCGCGTGCAGCCTGGGGATTGAATCGGCCAGCCCGCGGGTGTTGCGCTCGATCGACAAGGGGATCGCGCCGGGCCGCGCAGCCACGGCCGTGCGCAACCTGGCCCGCGCAGGCATCGCGGCCGAGGTGATGTGCTTTTCCGATTTTCCCACCGAGACCTTCACTGAAGCCATGGCAACTCTGCATTTCATCGAGCGCTACGCCCCGCATATCGCGGCTTTCATCGTGGGGAAGTTCGACCTGACACATGGTTCGCGCGTGGCGAGGGATCCGACGCGCTTCGGACTGCGCGAGATCTGGACCGTGCAAGGCGACGCACTGGGCACGGCCCTGTTCTTTGCCGAGCGCAAGCCGGGCAAGACCGGCCGCGAGCGCGTCCGCCTGGAGCACGCGCTGGACCGACTGGCGTCCGGCTGGCTGCTGCGCGCCTATCCCTGGGCCGGCTCGCTGTCCACTGCGCACACCATCTTCTATTACGACCGCTTCGGCCCCACCGTGTTCAGGGATCTGGCGGGCCAGGCGCACGGACGCATCTTGGGTAGGCTGCCAGCCAGCCGAGTCTCCCGCTTCGACCTGCACAAGCTGGTTCGCGCTCAGCAGCACGAGGCCGAGATCTGGCACGAACTGACTCAGGTACGCCGGCAGGTCTCGCGCCGGGCCTACGATGAACTGGCAGCGAAGGTGCCACCGTTGCAGCCAGAACGCGCGGCGGGCCGGGGGAGTCGCCCCTAGTCGTCACAGCAGTTGGCACTCCCAATCGTGCTCAGGGATGGCGAGATCGCGGGGCCGGTGATAGCTTTCGCCCGTTGTGACGGAAAGGAACCTCCAATGAAGCGGATTGCTCTTGGAATTGCCCTCAGCCTCTTCACTCTCGCGGTCACGGCACAGGGAAAATCGACCGACAAGAAGGAGCCGGCCAAGTCCGCCGAGGCGCAGAAGACAGTGACCCTGGTTGGGCAGATCGGCTGCGGTCACTGTGCCTTCCATGTGACCGACGCGTGTACCGATGCAATTCTGGTCAAGGAGAATGGTCGGGATGTCGTCTATCTTTTCGCCGCTGATCCGGCGCGCAAGCACGACATGGCGATGTGTGAAAGCGTGCGCGATGGCAAGGTGACTGGTGTCGTCAGCGATAAGGACGGCAAGAAGACCATCAAGGTCAGCAAGATCGAGTTCGGCAAGTAGTACGCATTGGGACAGCCTTCGACCGGCGGCCTGGAGGTGGCTAGCGAAGGGCAAACACGATAGGCATCACGATTTGAACGAATTCGCCGGCCGGGGGCAGCGGGGCGGCGCGTTCGACGGCGCGGAGGGCGTTGTTGTCGAGGGTGGTGAAGCCTGAGCTTGCGAGGACGCGCAAATCCCTCACCTCGCCATTCTTCTGTAGGCCGAAGGTCACGATGACCTTGCCCTGCCAGCCCATGCGGCGGGCGACGTCGGGATAGACCACGCGGCGCTGGATGGCCGCTCGCAGGCTTTCCCATTGTGGGCTGCCCGGACTCCAGCCAGAGCCCTGTTTGCCGAAAGCCGGAGCCCGTGACCCGGATTTCCCCGTGGCCGCGGAAGCGGCGGGGTTGGCCACGGGGACAGCCACGCCGATGTCGCCGTCGGCGAGGATCCGTGGTGCCGCCGCGCCGTCCTCGACCGTCGAGGCTGCAACTTGCGGAATGGAGGGTGCGGGGGCCGATGTCTCGGGCGAATGTTGTGGCCGGGTAGAAATGGACGGGGTTCTCTCTGTGGTTGGTTTGCGCGGCCTTGGTGTCTTCTCGACTGCGTTGATCCCCGCCGGTTGGTGGGCGGTCGTGAGATCGGCGGCGGCAAGCCGATCATCGTCGACCACGCGGACCTCGACGGGGCTGGCTGCTGGCGTGGCGGGAGCCGACGGCAATGGCCCGAGATCGACTAGCACCAAGGCGACACAGAGATGTCCGGCCAGGGAGAATGCCAAGGCTCGCCGCATGTCAGGGCGGCCAGATCTTCGCCGCACGGGTGCCGGAGACTCACATCTCATGCAGGCACCTCCTGCGTGCTGGTTGCCTTGTGCTTTGTGCTTGTCCTGCTTGAAGTCGTTGTGTTACTAACCGTAACACGAAAGTTCAAATGCGTGCTACTAGAGATTCGAGGTTCGTGGCGACCGATCGATTTTCCGCACCAGGAGTGAAACCCATCATGAAGAACATCGCGTGCCCGCTGGCTGTCCTGCTCCTCTCCATCCCGAATGCAGCCTGGGCAGACGACGAGTCAACTCCGCCGGTTTCGGCAGAAGAGACAGCCAATCTTCCGACCACTCCAGCGAATGCGCCGCCGCCGAGCGAGGCTCCGGGCGGCCTCGCACCTGCTCCATCGCAGGCCAAAGTGAGCGAGCCCGCTCCAGCGCCAGCCCCCGGGCAGCCGTCCGCGGGCATTCCCGAGCCGCCGGCCAAGACCGCGGTGCCGATTGCGAAACAGCCAACGCTTCGCGAGTTGCCCGCGATCATCGTGACCGAATCGAAGATCGCGCAGCCCCAGGAACACGTCACGCAGAGCGTGCGCGTGCTCTACGCCGAAGACATCGCCGAGCGGCCTGAGAGTCAGCGCAATCTGTCCGAGCTTCTGCGCTACGAGCCAGGCGTGTTCGTCTTGCCGCTTTCGCGCAACGATGCCAACTGGGGCTCGTACGGCGGCCTGGGACCGAAATACAACGTGCACCTTCTCGATGGCCTGCCGGTGGATTCGTTCGTCGACGACATGAGCCTGGATGCGTGGGCCTTCGAGCGTGTCGAATCCCACCGTGGGCCGGCTTCCGTCATGTATTCTAACTACCTCACCGCGGACTTTGCGGGAAACGAGTCGCCGCTGGCGGGCGTGACCAACTTCGTGCTGCGCGACAGAGCTGACACGGCAGCCACGCGCCTCATGGCCGGCTTTGGCTCGTACGACACTTTCGCCGGGAAGCTGTACCACCAGGACCACGCCGGGAACTTGCACTACTTGTTCGGAGCCAGCTACGAGAAGTCGGACTACACCGGGTACGGCGCCAGCCCCTCGTGGCTCGATACCATCAAGGATCCCGACTATCTCAAGACCAAGGCGTACGCGAAGCTCACCTATTTCTTGGGCCGCGACGATCACAAGCTGTCACTCTTTGTTCAGCACACATCGCATTCGGGCGATCTGGGACGTCCCAATCGGGATTTCGTCAATGCCTACGACACCGTGAATGCCACCTACGCCAACCAGATCAATACTTGGTTCGGCGCTCAGCTCAAGGCCGGGTTGCGCGCGTACGATCGCAAGTGGGGCGAAGACAACTACGATTCGAGCAATCCCGCGCCGGTCGCCAACCAGTTCGCGTTGCGAGAACACGACGCGGTCAAGCAAACGATCTTGCCAGCCGACCTGACCTTCAGCGTGCGCCACATGGGCTCGAGCGTCCTCACGTTTGGGGCGGATGGACAGTACGCAACCTATAAGACCTCTGCGCAGCCGCAGAACTATGCGGTGGTCGATGCCCTGGGGAATCCGATACCGGGTCCGCAGCAGGTCACGCAGAACAAGGCCTCGGCCTATTCCACGGGCGCCTTCGTGCAGGAAAAGCTGTCCATTGAGAAGTTGGTCCTGCGCGCCGGGGGCCGTTTCAACCGCGTTGGCAACTCCTACGACCTCATCAGTGGCGGCGCGCCCGGGCTTGCCAGTCAAGCGTGGAACAAGCCGCTGTGGAGCGTGGGTGCGCGCTACAACGCCCTTGTGCAATTGGCCGTGTATGCCAACGCTGGCAGCAGCTTCACCCCGCCAGCGGCCAAGTCCGTGGCGGGAACCCTGCTCGCCGGCGATGCAGGTGTCACAGGTAAGAACGGGCAACTTCCCAACCCCAACCTCAAGCCAGAGAACGGCCTCAGCGTCGATGTTGGCGTCGAGACACATCCGCTGACCATGCTGACCGTCGGCGTGCGCGGCTTCTTCACCCAGGTGAGCGACGCCATCGTGGACAACAACGTGAGCGTCGACGCTTCCACATCGCAGAGCCAGTCGGTGAACGCGGGCAACACGCGCTCCACAGGCGTGGAAGTCGCGGCCGAGCAGTACCTGGCCGAGCGGCTATCGTCGTTCGCGAACTTCACCTACACGAACAGCAAGGTCTCGAACGATCTCGATGCCAACCAGAACGGCGCAAACATTCCCTTCGTGCCCAATTGGGTCGCCAACGCCGGGCTCACGGCGTACTTGCCGTACCAGGTGACGGCGTCGCCGTATGTGAACGCCGTGGGCAGGTTCTACGACAGCACCTCGTTATCCAGTCGCAAGGCATTTGGGAAATTCGTGGTGGTCAGCCTGAAGTTGCAGAAGACATTCGTCGCACGCGCCTACCAGGTCGACCTGTGGGCGGTGCTCAACAACATCACCAACAAGAAATACGAGCAGCCCTGGAATTTCAGGGATCCTGGCTTCAATGGGATGGGCTACGTGCAGGTACGGATGCAGTGACTGGCATGGTTCGATCTCCAATCCTTCTGTGGTTCGCGTCGGCCGCAATGCTGGCACTGACCGCTGGCGGCGCCTCGGCTGCAGGCGACGAAAGGGTCGCGAGTACCATTCGCCTTGCTCGTGCGGGCGGGAAGCCCACGGCAAGCAACCTGGCAAGCAGCAGGCCAGGCACCTTGGTCGTCATCGAATTGTTTCAGGTGGCGCTGGTCGAGGGCGAAAGCCTGCGCTACGTTCGCCGGGTGGCCGCGCTGGATGGCCGCAGTCCCGACGGCATCGTCGCGGAACTCCTGCGGGGCGGTACCCAGGTTTCGACCTTCTTCGCCGGTGCGCCCGCGATCGTTCACTCCACGAGTTGGCGGTACGAGGAACCTGGCACGGTCGTGCTTACCTACCTCGCCTACGGCGAAGAGCTGAATCCATCCGCCCTGGCTCGCAACGACGTGCACGCGATTCTCAAGAACGATCTCCCCGGAATCGCAACGACAGATCCGGACAAACCGCGACCGCCCAAGCTTGGCCATGAAGACGTTCTGGCCCACGGACTGCGCCACCTGGCGCTTCTGGCCCGTCGCGCAGGTGGAGACAAGTTCATCCAGCGACTGAACCAGCGCAGCCGCAGGTTCTTCGCCTCCATCGAACCTGAACTCGCGGGCGAAATTGGCGGCGCCCACATGCTCGTTCCCTCATCAGCAGGAGCGCGGTAGTCTTGCCGCGATGAAGGACGCATTGGTTCGATTCGGTGTTGCCCTCGAAGGTTCTCTGCTGCGCGATCTCGATGCCGTGGTTCGCGAACGCGGGGGTACGCGCTCGGAGCTTTTTCGAGATCTGGCCCGCGCCGAGGTTGGGCGAACCAAAGTGCCCAAAGCGGTGGATGCCATCGCGACGCTCACGATGGTCTACGACCACCACGTGCGCGACCTCAGCGAGAGGCTGACCGAGCTTCAGCATGAGCTGGGCGAGCAGGTGCGTGCGACGCTGCACGTGCATATCAACCACGACCTGTGCCTGGAGGTCATCGTGATTCGCGGGCGCTCCGACCGTCTGCAAAGCATCGCCGACCGACTGCTCGCCTTGCGCGGCGTGAAGCAGGGAGGGATCGAGATCGTGGCGGGACTCGGCATGCCTGGGCACGATCATGCGCAGGTCAGCGAAGGCGAAATGCCACCGTCCAACCCATCCGCGCGCGTGCCAGGCGCCCGTCGCGCAAGGCCGAAGAAAAGCGCCAAGCGCTGATCGGCGGCCCAGCCGTCAGAGAACACCGTCGGTCGTCATAGTCCCACGTCAACCTGACCCGGAGCCAACTCTACGCGTTTGACGTTCACCTGGAACGTCTTGCCGTCGTGGTCGATGGTGCAAACCACCAGCTTGAGTGGCCGCGAGGGCGGGGCGCTGCGCAGGTGGGCCTGCAGTGGCACGGACCCGCGCTTTCCTGCCGGCAACAACAGGGCTGACAGACCCACGGTTGCAGCGTCGGTGGTTTCGCCAGCCAGGGCAGGGCTCTTGCCGCCCGCGCGTGCGATCAGATCGGCCCCGAGATCCTCCCATGAAAGCAGAACCATCGTGCCCGGCCCCTGGAAGAGCTGCAATTCGGCCAGGTCGCGGCTCATGCTCTCGATCAGACGTTTGCCGTCCACGTCCTTCGGTGGCTCGGCCATCAGGCGCGCCATGTGCGCAGCCGCTGCCAGGCGGGCGAAGAGGCGCGGATCGCTGGGGCCCGGGTTGCCTGGCGAGCGTGCCACCTTGCGCTCGATGCGCAGGGCCTCGTCGGTGCGGCCCGCGCCTGCGGCAGCCGCGGCCAGGCGCAGCCATGCCAGCAGGTTCTCCGGCGCCATTTCAGTCAGGGTCGTGTATTGCGCGTAGGCCAGGTCATACCAGCCATGCGCCAGGTACACGTCGCCCAGCAATTGGCGCGCGGCCTGGTTGCGCGGATCGAATTCCACGATTTCCGAATAGGTGCGGATGGCGTCGTCGGTCTGACCCGCATCGGCCTGCAGATCGCCGAGCGCCAGCACCAGGCGCGGGGTGAGCAGGCCCGCGGCCTTCAGCTTGCGCGAGAAGAGCAGTGCCTCATCCGCGTGTCCGGCGCGCGCCAGCAGCTTGACCAGCCGCATGCCGCCCGCCGGATCGTTGGGTGCCCGGGCCAGGTATTCCTTCAGGCGGGCAATGCGAGTCTCGACATTGCCAATGGCGGAGAGCTCGAGGTCGACCTTGTCCCAGGGCACGCGCGTCCCGAACAGGCGTTGCTCGATGGCCAGGGCCAGGGCATCGCCCGCGTTCCGGCGCAGCAGCACGCGCGCCAGGTAGAAGCGTGCGTCGGGCCGCGGGCCGAGGAAGTCGAAGATCTCGGCCACCGCCGCCTCGGTTTCCATGCGATGGGCGAGCAGGCGCAGGAAGAGCGCCTCGGCCCGCCAGTCAGGCAGCTCGCAGGCGGCGATGGCGGCGCGATAGCGCTCGGCCAGTTCGCCCGGCGCAGTCGCGGTTTGCAGACGCTTCATCCAAAGCAGAGCGCGCTCGAAAAGCGGCCGCTCGCTGGCGTCGCTGCACGCGGCAGGCATGATGGCAGCGACGGTGGACACGCTCCGGCGTGCCTCGGGCGCGCCCGTGGCTAAGGCGTCGCTCCTCGACAAGTCTGCCCTGGAGCGAGTGGCCGCGATCTTTGCCATCGCCCTCTGCGGTCGAGATGCCGCTGGCCGTTTCTCAACCCCATCTAGCAGATCGTCGATGGAGCCGCGTCCGCCTCCCTTGTCCTTGGTGCCTAGACCGCCAACGCCAATGCCCTCCTCTTCGGCGGGTGCGGAAGCCAGCTGCCTGGCTGGCGCGGCCGGCGCAACCGCGAGAGTCGGAGCCGGTGGCTCGCCCGCATGGCCCTTGAGCATCGCACGGTCACTCTCTTCAGTAGCCTCTTTCTTCTCGGCGGTGGCCAGCCGTCCAAAGGCCGGTCCCCGCTTGCGCGCGATCCCCTGCGCCGCGTACGCCTGCTCGCTCTCCAGGGCCAGGAAGCTGGTGAACGGGGTCATCAGGCCATAGTCCAGACCCAGCTTCACCAGGGTTCCGCGCTGCTCGTCGGCACCGCCGCCTTCGCCCAGGATCTTCTTCATGTTCGCCGCGGCCCACAGGCGTGGCACCAGCGCGGCTACGGACTCGTCCTCTTCCTCGATTGCGTAGCTCCTCTCGAACGGCTGCCCAGCCAGGCGGCCCTTCACCTTCACCTGGCTGGGCAGGTCGTGGTGTGAGCGCGCCAGCAGAACCAACTCGCCTCCCCAGGAAACCTTGCCGTCGGCCGAGGTGAACACCTCGTCCAGGCCAGCGCCTGCATCGAGCTGGAAATCAGTGATGGTCGGTGTCTTCAGCGCCGCAACCAGTTCCAACGCCCGGCTACCCGCCTCCTCGGCGTTGCCCACGCGCAGACTCTTGCCGCCCCCTGCGTGCGCCAGCGCATCCAAGAAACCGCTATCCGCCTCGCCGCCCACCGCGACGGTGAAGAGCCGCGCCCGGGAGGTGGCCAGGCTGCGCCGCAAGGCCGCCTGCAGCCGTTCGCCACGGATCTCGCCCGAAGTGGACAGGCCGTCGCCGATGTAGATCACCGCGGGCTGCTCGCTGCCATGCAGGCGGGCCAGGGCCACGTCGATGAGGGCGCCCAGATCAGTCGCACCGCCGGGCGGATGCGCGGCCAGCGCCTCGCGCGCCTTGCCCACCTCAGCCTCGGTGGCGGCAGCCAGTCCAGAGGCCGGATACAGCACCTGGGGCCGCACGTCGAGCGCCACCAGGGCGAACTTGTCGGCATCGGAGAGCGCACGCAGGATGGCCTCGGCGGCCGCCACTTCCAGTTGCCGGGTGTTGTCGTCGATGCCGGCCGAGGTATCCACCACCACCACCACGGCGCCCGGTTGCTGGCTTACCGTGGCCCAGTCCAGATCGGGTACGTAGCGCAACATCACGAAGTCCGCGGTTTCGGCCCCAGCGGAAAACCGCGCCACCCGCACCGGCGGCGGCAGGGTCTTCAGCTTCGCCTCCAGAAGGAAATCCGCTTGCGCGGTGAAGCCCGAACGCCGCATGGTCACCTTCTGGCCGCCGTTCTCGATGCGCGCGTCTTCCAGGGTGGACAGCTCCATGCCCTTGCCCGCCTTGCCCAGATCCACACTGAGCGAGAACTCGCCGATGCGCACCGGCGGCTCGGAGCGCAAGGGGAAGAGGTAGCGCAGGCGCCCGTCGACCAGCGGTGCCAGTTCCAGATAGCGCGTGACCACCCGGCGCGTGTTGCCGGCGTTCACCGGGTAGATGCGTGCGCGGTAGCTGCGGCCGTCGATCCATTCCAGCAGCGCGGGCTCAAAGCCGGCGCGCGCGGCAGCCCCGTACTGGCGGGCGGCCTCCTTGCGCTCGATCAATTCGCCCTCGACCAGTTGACCGTTGTTCTCGACGGCAAAGCCGGTGACCAGCGCGCCCTCGGGTACGGTCAACCAGTACCAGCCTTCCACCTCGCGCTCGCCGGGGTTGAAGAAGGTCTGGTCCACTTCGGTCTCGGCGATGCCGGATCGCAGGGTCACGCGCACTGCCTGGCGTGTGATCTCGAGAGCGCGCGCCGGGCTTGCAGCGCGGTCGAAATCCACGCCGTAAATGCGCCCCGCGCCGGCGCCGCCGCCGGCCAGGCGCTGGTCGGCCATGCCGCCGGTCCAGTCTTCCCAGTACGCCACCGGCGCGACCTGGGGCGCAACCCCGGTCCGCAGCAAGGCGCGTTCGCCCGCGCGCACCTCCACCCGTCCGCCCGGCGCGCTCACATGCGCCAGTCCGCGCGCCACGTACACGCTCGACTCCTTGGCGTCGCGGCGAATGGAAAGCCCGCTCTCTGCTGCGGACACCGTCGCCTCGCCCAAGCTCAGCACGCCCGGCTTGCGATCCACCACCGGCACCTCCAGCCAGATTTCGCCGGCCTCCAGCGCGGTCCCGTCGGCGGTGAGTTGCAGGCTAGTCCCACCGCGCAGGAACAAGGCAGCCCCGTCGGACAGGCGCAGCAGCGCACGCGAGCCGGGGCCGGTCGTCACCTTGGCCAACGCCAGCACCGCCGCGCCCGATCCCGCGCGCACGCGTTTGCCCTGCTGCTCGACCGTGACGTCGCCGGCCGCCAACTCCATGCGCGCCTCCAGCGGCTCGCTGCGCCGGGGCGCCACGTTTCGGCGCACGGTCGCCACCGCAAGGATCGCCACCACTGCGGCCAGCCCGGTACTCGCCAGCACCAGTCGCACGTGTTTCCTTTGCGGCACGCTCTCCGATGTGGTCTCGGCCATGGAGTCCTCCTTTGCCGGCGCCGATTATCTCGCGTCAGCGACCGCGGGGACAGCGGAATGCGCGGTGTCTGCGCGACCCTCATGTGAGGCAAAGCCGTGTGCGCAGTTACTGCGCGCATTCCGGGGGGCCGAGGCCTGCCGGCGCGACGTCGAAACGCTGGCGCCTCATCGCCTGAGCCGGGTTTGCATCGTCTTGCCGAGCGACTGACCGGTGCTAGCCTCACTACTATGGTAACCATCGGGATCATCGGGGCAGGGAAGATCGGCAGCCAACTCGCTCGGCTTGCGGTGAAAGCCGGGCACCGGGTGGTGATTAGCAACTCTCGGGGGCCGGAGACCTTGTCGGGTTTGGTTGCGGAGCTGGGACCGAATGTGCGCGCGGCGACGGCCGCAGAGGCAGGAGCAGCCGGAGAGATCGTGGTGGTGACGGTGCCGCTCAAGAGCTATCGGGCCATTCCGGTCCAGCCGCTGGCGGGAAAGATCGTGATCGACACGAACAACTACTACCCGCAGCGGGACGGCCACATTCCCGAACTCGACAACGAGTCGACCACCACAGCAGAGCTGCTGCAGGCGCATCTTCCGACTTCAAAGGTGGTCAAGGCGTTCAACCATATCTACGCCGCCGACCTCACCACCGAGGGACAGCCAAGCGGCAGCAAGAACCGCCGTGCCCTGGTCATCGCGGGAGACGACCAGGCGGCCAAGACCACCGTCAGCCGGCTCATCGATCGATTCGGCTTCGACGTCGTGGACGCCGGCCCGCTCAAAGAAGGATGGCGAATCCAGCGCGACACCCCTGGCTACGGCCCGCGACGGAATGCCGAGGAACTCCGCCGGGACCTGGCGGCGGCAAAGCGCTACGCGGATCGGTAGGGACGCCGCGCCTCTCGCGTCGAAGGTCCTCCGGATCCGGATTCGCGGCACGGGCCGACCGGCGGCGGGGGATGCTCGCGCTCCGGAACTGAGATAGAGTGGCGCCATGAAGCGCGTGACGATCGGAGTTGCCGTCCTCGCCTGTGCACTTGGAGCGTGCAGCGGTAACGGTGGTAGTGGTGGCTCGATCGACGTCAGCGGCACGGTGACCGCAGTCGGTGGCGGCACCCCGCCGGCGAGCGCGAAGGCCGTCGTCGTGTGGACCGTCGACGCGGGCCAAGGCGACCACCTCTACAAATACGGCGAGGGCCCGGCCACCGCGACTTCGTTCAGCGTCCGCGTCGACGCCCCCCTTCCCGTCGAGGCAACGCTCGGCGGGATTGTCAGCGTCGGGATCCCGGTGTTGATCCCCAGCTCGGCGTCGGTCCCCAACGGCGTCGTAACCGATCCGAACTTCGTGGGCGGTGTGCTGGGCATCGCGGGCCAGTACGCAATCGTCTTCCGCGGGAATGCCGCCCCCACCGGGGTGTCGTGGCTGGACCAGTTCTCGGTCGGCCTGTCGTGCGGCCAATGTGTCGCAGCGACGACAGGTTTCGACGGGTTCACACCGGTGCCGTGCAACCAGATGACAATGCAGGTCGGTCCCCAGACCGCCATCGCGGTCTGCAACTGGACCTGAGGACTCTGGGAGGGCCTTCCGCTACAGCCTGGCATCTTACGGGGGCTTGGTTCGCTCTCGCTCACAAGCCCCCGGTCCCCCCTCGCTCCGCCCAGCAAAGCTGGGCTACGCTCGCCTGAGAAACGGGACGGTGGAGCGCAAAGTGTACGCCGCGGCAGATCATCCAACCCTGGGTCTCGAAGACCGTGCGGGAGTAAGGATCGCCGCGGCACCTCTCCGGCAAAGCTCGAACAGATCCACCTTCAGGACCTGCCGAATTTGTACCCGAGCCAGATGCCGAGAGCGGCCCCTATGGTGCTTGTGAACAAAGAAGTGAAAGAGATAGCGCTGACACCGAAAAGGCAGGGAACGTACCCGCCGACGATCGAACCTACCACCATACCCAACATGATCAGCTTCTTGGACGGCATCACTTATCCCTATTGTACGATGTCCACGCCGGTCGCGACTTCCAAGTTCTCGCTCGGCGGGTGCCTTTTGCGCGCGTGCCGGTTCCAGCACGTCGGCCCGCAACTGGCGGCGCACCTGCTCGACGCGCGCCTTCTGCACGTCCAGCTCGGCCTGGGCGCGTGCCAGCTTGGAAGCCACCTGGCCCTTGGCCTCGGCCACCATGGCCACGGCCTTGATCTGCGCATCGGTCACTCGCCGGGCCATGTCCGCGCGCAGGGTGCCGAGCTGCGCGTCCAGGCGCGAGACCTCGGTGGTTTGATGGTTCTGCACCGACTGAATGGCCGAGTCCGTGACGCCGCCGCTTCCGAGGTGTACCGTAGCTTCCAGAAGGTCGAAGAGACTGTCTCGCGATCAACCAGCC
>PMZX01000355.1 GCA_003170035.1 Myxococcales bacterium
CAGGCCATGATTGGCGCCTATCCCGACGTGTTCAAGGCAGGCGCCGCGTTTGCCGGCGTCCCCTTTGGCTGTTTTGCCCAGGGCAATATCGACAGCCTGGGCTGGAGCTCGACCTGTGCCAATGGCCAAGTGACCATGACAGGGGCGCAATGGGGCGATCTGGTGCGTGCCGCCTATCCTGGATACACCGGACCGCGTCCCCGTATTCAGTTGTGGCACGGGTCGGTTGATACCACTGTCGCCTTTCACAACTTCGCCGAAGCGATCAAACAGTGGACCAACGTGCTCGGGGTGAGCGAGACACCAACCTCAACCGAGAACAATGCGCTGCAAACTGGCTGGATCAGGACCCGCTATGCCGACAGCGCGGGCGTGGTCCAGGTCGAGGCCATTCAGGAAACCGGAAAAGGGCACGGCGATCTTTCTGTCGATCCCGAAGCCGGCGAGGCCATTCATTTCCTTGGCCTCGATGGTTCCAATCCTGTTCCCGACGGCGGCACGGTCACCCCGAAGGACGGCGCGGTTGCTGATACCGCGTCTCCCGATACCTCCATCAAGACGGATTCGGCGGGAAACACCGGGGGGAGCACGGGCACGGGCGGTTCGAGGGCGACCGGCGGAACAACGGCGACCGGTGGCGTGACGACCTCCGGTGGAGCTGGGGCGACGGGTGGCGTGACAGCCACCGGCGGAACCGGGGGCACGGGCGGCGTGACGGCGAGAGGGGGAACGACGGCGACCGCGGGGACAACCGGTGGGGCAATGACTTCCGGTGGGGCGGGGACGACAGGTGGAGTGTCGGCCACCGGCGGAACCAGGGCGAGCGGCGGAGTGCCTGCCTCCGCAGGCGCATCGGCCACGGGCGGCGCGGTCCTCACCGGGGGCACGACGAACACGGGCGGCGTGATCCAGACAGGTGGCTCGCCCAGCACGGGCGGCAGCGTGGCAAGCGGAGGCAGTTCCAGTAGCGGTGGCTCGGCCAATTCAGGATCCTCAACCACCTCGCCAGCCACACCCGATGCAGCAACCAATACATCCGTGGGTGGTGCTGGTGGCGGAGGCTCGACTGGAACGATCTCCACCAGGGGAGGCTCCTCGTCCTCCGGCTGCTCGTTGAGCAGTGGCAATTCCAATCGATTCCCACCTGCCAGTCTCTTGCTGGTGCTCGGTATTCTGATCGCCGGCTGGCGCCGACGCGACCGCAAGTGATTTGACCCAACCGGGCCCGCTACTTCGCGCCGCCGGGAGCTCCCGATCCCTCCGCAGTAGGCGGACTGTCGTCGAGCTTGCGGCGGACCAGGTAGAGCGGCCGGCGCTTGACCTCCTCGAATATGCGGCCGACGTATTCGCCCACAAAACCCAGACAAACGAGAACGATGCTGGAAAAGAAGATGTTGATGATGACCAGCGAGGTCCACCCAGGCACGGCTTGTCCGAGCCAGTACCGAACGTAGACGGCATAGATGGCATAGCCGACTCCAGCAAGAAGGCCGCACAGGCCGAGCAAACTGGCCATGCGCAGGGGCGCCGCGGAAAAACTGGTCAGGCCGTCGAGGCTCAAGCGCAGCATCTTGAACAGGGGATACTTGGTCTTTCCAGCCGCGCGCCCGGGCCGTACGAAGTCAATGGTCGTGTGCGAGAAACCCACCCAGGCAACCAGCCCTCGCACCAGCCGATGGCGTTCGTGCAACTGCCCAAGCGCGGCGACCACGGCTCGGCTTATCAGGCGAAATTCGCCCACGTTGGCCTGGATCTCGTTCTTGGTCAGGAAGCCCATGATTCGGTAGAACAGCCACGCCGTGGCGCGCTTGAAGCGCGATTCCTTTTCTCGGGCGGAACGTCGCGCCTGAACCACGTCGAAGCCCCGTCGATACAGCCCGACCATCTCCGGGATCAGCTCGGGCGGATCCTGCAGGTCCGCATCCATCAGCACGACCGCGTCTCCCTGGGCTGCGTCCAGCCCGGCCGTGATGGCCGCCGGGGGCCCGAAATTCCGCGAGAGCTGCACCAGCTTGATGCGCGGATCCTCGCTATGCGCCTGCTCGATCAAGCGCGCGGTGGCGTCGCGGCTTCCGTCGTCGACGAACCAAACCTCCGCGCCCCCAGGCAGAGCATCCATGACGGCACGCAGGCGGGGCACCAGCAGCGACAGGACGGCTTCTTCGTTGAAGACCGGGATGACGATGGAAACCCGCGGGTCCGGGCGTACGACAGTGTCGTTCACGACAGCCTCCCTGCCCAGCCTACCACGCCTTCCGCTGAACTTGGACGGGGCGGCGACCCAGCCGAACCCGATCGGCGGCGCGACGCTATGGTTCGTCGCTCGCGTCCAAACGCCATACCGTCCCCAGGTTGTCGTTGACGAATAGGCTGCGGTCCACCGCCACCGGCACGGACGTGATGGCAGTGCCTAGGGGCCAAGTCCAGGCCAAGGCGCCGTTGTCCAGGGAGTATGCGTAGATTGATCCGTCCACTGATCCGACGATGACCAGGCGCGGGTCCTTCAAGATGACGGGCGAAGAAGAGACGATCCCACCCGTGAATGCCTTCCAGCGGACCTGCCCCGATGCCAGTGCAACGCAAGTCAGTGAATGGTCGTGGGATCCGAAGCACGCTATGTCGTCCCACACCGCGGGTGAAGACATGCTGAGACCCTGTGTGCCCACGCTGAAGCGTGGCTGCCCCAAAGATAGATCGAAGGCGTGGAGCGCTCCGTCCCACGCCGTGACCAGCGCTACGTCGCCGACGATGGCGGCCGTGGACTTGACTGCGCCGTCGAGTGATTGCGTCCATACCACGGCGAGGCTTTCGGGCAGCAGGCCCCAGACCCGTCCTTGGTTCGTACCGATGACCAGTCTTGCTGACTGATAGCTCAGCGAAACGGTGCCGTGCATCTGACCGCCGAGGTATTCGGAAGCCAGCAACGGCGCACCGTCGCTGGCCCGTACAGCAAACACCTTGCCGTCGGGGTTGGGAAACTCCACGGCGATCCAAATCCGCTCACCATCGAGCACCGGGGATGAACCGATCGAACCCCCGAGCTGGCGTTCCCACGCCAGGTTTCCACTCCGACGATCGACGGCATACAGCCACCCGGAGTAGTCCCCGATGTACACGTTCTCTTCGTCGAAGGCAGGGGAGCCATGGATCCCCGTGTAGGCGCGATCGGGTCGACCCAGCTCCTCGAAGTGGCGGCGTGTGGCGAAACTCCAACGTGGCTCGCCGCTGTCGCGGTTGAGAGCCCACAAGCGACCGTCGTCCTGCCCGACGTACACCGAGTCCTCGGCGATCGCTGGCGACGACTTGGATGCGTCGTAGTCGCCTATTCCCAGAGGCCCCTGGGACCAAACCAGCACCGGTCTTCGGTCGAGTCCGCTGGCGGAGAGCGCAACGCCTTGGTGCGACGACTCGAACCGATACTGATTGACGGTACCTCGCGGTTCGGTCACGCCGGCCTCGGCTGGCAAATGTGAGTCGGGTAAAGGACGGTGGGCGCGCCACACCTCGTGACAACTGACGTTGACTTGGCTCAAGCAAAGGGCGCATAGCCACCCGACGACCGGTCTCTGCACAGCCTCAATGCTACAGCACGGGTGGCCAGCGAGCCGGGGTATTGCCGAAGTGCTGTTCGCTGCTAGCTCTGCCGGAACAGTTCGCCCCCCAAGGATTTCAAGGAGTTGGAACGTCAGGAAAGGTCAGGGAGCCGCAGGCCGACGGCGGTGAAATCCGCGAAGAACAGTGAGGGCATCGGGCACCCACAAGTCGACCGCGAAACCACGAAAGGCGAGTCTCGGCTCGGCGGGGAACATGAAACACGCACAGTCAAAGTCCAGGCCAAGGATCCTGATTGTCGGCCTCCTGGCGCCGCTGGCAGGCGGAGCCTGCAATGCGGCTAGTGTCGCGGCAAGCGGCAGCGGTGGCACCGGCGGCGGCGGCGGTCGCGGTGGTAGCATCATCGGGCCCCTGACGGACGGCGGGACTTCGACCGGCAGCGGATCGCCCATGACTTGCGACGAGGCCAACTACGGAGTCATGTTCACAAAGGGCGAGTGCCCGCATGACTGCAACGGCCAGGCGTCGAACACGTACATCAGCGGCAAGGTCTACGACCCCGCCGGAAAGCGAACCATCTACGGGGCCGTGGTCTACATCCCGTCGGACCCCAGCCAGGTCGTGGATCCCATGCCGTTTGCCGGCGTCCAGTGTACGACATGCGCCAATTTCACCTACGCCGGTCCGCCGGTTCCCCAGGCCCACGCCGTGACGGCCCCGGATGGCAGCTTCAAGATCGGCATCGATCCATCCACGGGCACGGACTGGGCGGGGGGAAACCCGGTGCCGGTCGGCAGCGATATCCCGCTGGTCATCCAGATCGGAAGGTGGCGGCGCATGGTCACCATTGCAGTCGTGGCCTGCCAGGACAACCAGGTCGACAAGGCTCTGACCAGCTTGCCGAGCAGCCGCGGTCCCGATGGACAGAACGGACAAGGAAGCCTGCCCAGGATCGCGATCAGCGTGGGCGACGCGGACCGGCTGCAGTGTTTGTTCAAGCGCATGGGCATCGCGGATTCGGAGTTCACCAGCGGTCCGACGGGAACCGGCGCCATCAACCTGTACAAGGACGATACCGCGGACTTCACGGGCGCAGTCCCCTGGCCGTCCTCGACGACCCTGTGGGACACGGCCGACCATCTCAAGCAATACGACATGATCATGCTTGGGTGCCAGGGCAGCCAATCGACGCAAAGAAGCAACAAGGACTCGGGTGTCATCAGTGACGCCTCGAAGCAGGCCATGGTCGACTACGCCAACGCTGGCGGCAAAGTCTTCGCCGAGCACTACCAGCAGACCTGGTTGGCTTCCTTCCCACCGCTCAAGCTGGATGTCCCAACCAAGGCAGGCGTGGCTTGCTTGAAGACCCCGATCTGCACCGCGGACATGGCCACGGTCTGCACGGGCAACTCGAACGCCGTTGCAGACAGTTGCCAGCCCTGTTCTTTCAATTGCACGAATCTGGCCGCTGCGCCGTACTACACGGCCTCTGCGCCTTTCGGCGAGGTTGCGAGCTGGGTCACGGCCAGCGGCGTGATTGACGCTTCGGGAAGCATCGGCTCTCCGAACACGGGCACGATCAACACCGCGTTCCCGAGCGGCGCGGCTTTTGCCGACTGGCTGCCCAATCAGCCTCAATCGCCCGCCGTCACCGTCCCGGATCCCAAGGGCAGCATCACGATCGAAAGCGAGATGAAGCCCGCGGCAACGGCCACGATCAATCCTCCGGCCACGCCCTGGATCTCCATCCCCGGGTATGCCGACTACTTCACCTTCAACACCCCCGTAGGCCAGCCGGAAACCAGCCAGTGCGGTCGGATTGCGTACACCGACGTCCACGTCGCCAGCGGTCTGTCAGACGGCCCGTACTACGACCCCAAGCCCTCCGCCAGCCCGAGCAGCTGCCTGAATCACGAGCTGCTGAACCAGGAAAAGGCCATCGAGTTCATGATCTTCGACCTCTCCCACTGCACGATCAGCGACTCGAACAACCTGGGAGGCATCATTATCCGGTAGCTCACGGTCGCGCGTTGGCGACCTAGCCACAATAGCCAACATAGGCCGCATGGTTGGCTGCGGCTCCACCCGAAGGCCGCCGGTTCCACGGGGTAGCGACATCCGCCCAAGACCGTCCGCCCGGAACCGTTTGCGGCGAAGCCCGAATGGAGCGACCATGGTCCACATGGTGGCCAGGCTGTGCATCGTGTTTTCGTGTCTTTCCGTGGCATTTCTCGGCAATTGCAGCAGTGGGAGCCAAGGGGCCAAGTGCGTTCCCGGCCTCGAGTGTCCGTGCCCGACCGGCCAGTTTGGGGCCTGGACATGCATGTCGGCCGGTACGTTCGGGGCGTGCGTGTGCTCGGCGCCAGCCGTGGATGGAGGCGCGGCCGCAGCCGGCAGCGACGGCGCCGCAACCAGTTCACCGGACGCCCCCGCCGCCACAGGCGGCAGTGCTGGCTCCGCGGGAACGGGCGGGGGTGGGGGCATGGGCGCAACCACTGGTGCAGGCGGAATTGGCGCCGGCGGTGGCACCACCAGTGGTGGCATCGGTGGCGGCGGCAGCAGCGAGTTGGGCGGCGCTGGCGGCGGAGGTGATGCCGGGGTGCCAGACGCTCCTGGCGGTCAGCCGGCTGTGCCCATCGGCGGCTCGGGTGGCGGTGCAGGCGGAATCAGCGCCGTCGTTGGCACTGGTGGAGGCTCAACCGTCTCCAGGGGCGGCACACCCAGTTCCTCTGGCGGCACGATCGTCTCCCTGGGAGGCACGACGGGTTCGGTTGGGGGCACGATCAGCACTGGCGGTGCACCCACCACAGACGGAGGCGGAGCGGGGGGCGGTACGGCCAGCAACTGTGGCATCACGACGGCAAGCCTAACCCAGGTACCGGCTGACCTCCTCCTGGTTCTGGACCGTTCGGGATCGATGATCAACGACATGGCCTCCGACGCCGCCTGCGGTACCGTCCTCCGCGGTGATGCCGGAACTTGCACGACGAGATGGTCCGCGATGATTGCATCCCTCAATCAAGTTCTCACGACCTTTCCAGCCGGCGTGCAGTGGGGCCTGAAGTTGTTCACGTCGCCAGGGGCTGGAATGTGCACGGTGAACGCAGGAGCAGATGTTCCGCTGCCGGCAACAGCGGCACAGGTCCAGGCTGCGATTGCCGCCGTCTCTCCGGCAAACCAGACTCCGACCACCGCCGCTATCAACGCGGCCGTCGCCTACTACGCCACGGTGAATGACGGCCGGTCCCACAACATCCTCCTGGCCACCGATGGCCAGCCCAATTGTGACCCGGGGACGTCCAGCATCGTCTCAGCGACCTCGGTGGCGAATGCCGCCGCGGCGATCAAGGCTGCTTTTGACGCCGGCATCAAGACCTACGTCATCGGCATCGGACCGTCGGCTGGCAACCTGACCAGCTTCGCCCAGAACGGTGGAACAAACGACTACTACCCGGCGACCTCCCCGGACCAGTTGACCGCGGCGCTCACCACCGTCGCTGCCGAAGTCGCGAGTTGCGTGTTCAATCTGGGCAAAATGCCTCCAGATCCCAACAACGTGGTCGTCGAATTCGACGGGAACAGCAGCCCGCGTGCGCCGCGCGACACAACGCTGACCAACGGCTGGGACTACACATCCTCAGCCGACACCGCCATCCAGTTCTACGGCTCGTGGTGCAACAACGTGATCAACGGAACTTTCAGGGCCGCCATGGTTCTCATGGGCTGCGGGGACATTCCCACCCCGTAGCCTGCTGCCCTCCTGTGCTTCGCGAAGTTATTCACGAATGTCTCCGCACGCAGCCGGGCGTAGCGCGTTCACCGCAATCGCTTCCGCAATGCCAGCAGCGGGCGTTCGATCAGGCCATACGAGGCGAAGGCGGCGGCGAACACCAGCAGCAGGTTCAGCGGGAACGCGGTGAGCGGCGAGCGGGCAAACCGGTTGAGGAAGGGCTCCTGCCACAGGTAGAGCGAGTAGCTGAGCACGCCCAGCCCTGCCAGCAAGCGCGTTTCCAGCAGGCGCCCCACCCGATCGTCGGGTAGACGGCGACAGCGATCGATACACAGTGCGATGGCCAGGTTCAGCACGGTCTGGCCGACAAGGCAGTCGATGAGCGCGTAGCTCTGTCCGGCGTTGGCGGCAATGCCCAGCAGCGGGACGACGGCAAACCAACCCGAACGCAGAAAGCGCAGATACGCCGGCTTGGCCGCCAGCCAGTCTTGTAGGCCCGCCAGCAGGCAGCCGGTGGCCAGTGCGTCGCCGATGGTGCTGAAGGCTTCACCGATCTCGATCCGTCGCGCGGGCGTGAAAATCCACATACCCGTGCGCACTAGCGGCGCGGCGACGACCAGGGTCGCGGCCAGCGCGAGACCACGTCGCGTACCGGCCAACACCAGCAGTGCCGGCCACAGCAGGTAGAACTGCTCCTCGACCGACAGCGACCACAGATGCGAGACGTACCACGAACGCAGGTGGTGGTAGTTGACCGTGTAGGTCAGCGCGTGCAGACGGTCGCCAGGCGCCAGCACCAGCAAACCCAGCGCCCCCAGCAGCAGGATGACCGCGATGTACAGGAACGCGGCCGGCAGGATGCGAAGCGCGCGGCGCAGGAAGAAGCGCAGCAACGAGATGCGACCGGTCTTGGCGCGCTCGTGTAGCAACAGCAGCGTGATCAGAAACCCCGAGATGACGAAGAACACGCGCACGCCCAGGTTGCCCAGACCGTACAGCTCGGGCAGCCGTGCGCCGCTGGTTAGCTCGCGCGTGCCTGACAGGTGCGCCAGTAGCACCAGGCACACGGAGATTCCGCGCAGGCCGTCCAAGCATGGCACGCGGACGCTCATGGGCGCGCCCATCCTCGCACAGGCGCGGGAGCGCGGCGACCCCTTCGAGGGGCGCCGAGGTCCGCGCCGGAAAACTAGCGTGCCGGCGAGCCCGCTGGCATCGCAGCGGGAGCCGTGGGCGGGGCGGAATCGCCAGCACCATAAGGGGTCCCGTAGGGTGCCGGAGCTGAGGTCGGTGCGGCTGCTGGGACACCGGGCTTGGCAGGTGCGGTTGGAACTGGAGGAACGGCGCCGGGCGCCGGCGGTGCGGCGTTGGCAGGCGCCGGACCGCGAACCGGAGCGGGTGGGGGCGCGGACGGTGGCGGCGTTGGCCCCAACGCCGGGTAGGCGGCTTCAGCAGGGGTCGGCGCCGGCACGGGTGCGGGCGGTGCGGTCGCGACCGGCGGAGCGGCAGGCGGCGGCGACGCGACTGCGGGCGGAACCAAGGGCGGCAAGGGCACAAACTGAACGGCCGATTTCTGAAAGATGGGAATGAGAAGGGTGTTGCGTTTGGTGTCGAGGCCGATGTCTGCAGGTGAGGGAATTCCCGATATGACCTCCTTGAATTCTCCGCGGGACAAACCACGGTAGATGGCGGAGGCTTCCCAGCTGGAAATAAGGAATGAGCCGTCGGCTAGCCTCACAATCCCATCGAGTCCACCCTTTGGCAGCTTGGTGGCCGGCCCCGCGCCGCCCTGCTGGTCGACGTGGAACAAGTGGTTCGCGCCCAGAGCGACGACCCACACCCCATCCTTGTCCGCGAACAGGCCGCTCGGCCAGTGCAGGGCTGGGTCGCTGATGAGGACGGCCACCGAGCCTTTTTTCACGTTGATCGCGTAGATCGCGTCGCCGCCGGTACCTGCAAAATTCCCGGCCTTGAAAGTCACCGCGCTGTCGGAAACGTAGAGCGTCTTGCCATTGGGCGACGCCGAGAGATCGTTGAGAAAGACCGAATTTGGCACCTTGATAGCGCCTCTGGCTTTGCCGCTCCTGCGGTCGAACTTGCGGACGACATTGAGATCGGCGACGTAGAGGATGTCGCCGATGATGGCCAGTCCCTTGGGCGCGTTCAGCTCGCTTTCCTTCTTGCTTCCGTCGACGAACTTGAGAGCGATGACCTTGCCGTCGGGACCAATCTTCGAAAGGAAGCCGTTCTTGTTGGGGATGGCGGATTCGCCGTTGATGTTGCTTACGAAATACGCATCTTGGTCTGCATCCCAAAGCACGGATTTGGGCATTTGCAGACCGGCATCCTTGACCACAATTGTGGCCGGTCCGGGCGGTGGCAGGGGCGCGGGCACTGCGGGTACGGAGGCCGGCCGCGCCACCGCAACCGGTCGTGGCGGCGCTGGCTTCGCGCACACCGGGGCAGGTGGGCAATACGAACATCCGGCTGCGAGGATCGCAACACTCGTACCGAGTAGAAGGGGGATGCAGCATCTCGAACGATCCATTGTTCACCTCTCCTGGTTGCTGTTCACGCACAGATACCTGTGATGCGTGGCCACAGACTAGACCAAAGGCCCGCAAAACCACAACCCCTTGCAGGCTACCCGTGATGCTCGGAGGGTCCGTGTTTGTTCCACAGAGGCGACACGGCTTGGCTGGCCAGCTCGGCGGGTCTGCTGATAGCGCATAGCATACTGGCCTTGGAGGTGCCTTCGGGAAACTGGCCTCATGGAGCCGATCCCAACGATCCCGCCATGTTTCGCAAGCCCAGCGTCGTACGCTTCGACCAGCGCTGTAAAGACATCGCGGGTTGCTTCCGCGGGCAACTTGAGCAGAATGGCGTCTGATGGAGTCAAGCGCGCTGCGAGGCCCGCGGCCAGCCGTTTTGGAGATGCTGAGAGATGAATCATACCAGTACCGAGGAGGGCTCCATTCCTGGTAGGCCCAGCTCATCGCTGGCTGCCATCGCGGTGGTTGCCGTGTCGTATGCGGTGATTGCCAAGGTGGCCCATCTGACCACGACTCTACCCGGTCACATCTCTCCCGTCTTCCCATCCGCTGGGATTGCCCTGGCGGCCCTGTTGATCTTGGGACGTCCTGCCCTCTCAGTTTCTGCAAAAACCCTTCAGCATGGAGTCGCTGACCCGGCGGGTGGGCGAGATGTTGGCTCAAGGCAGAGCCTCGCGCAGGGACGACCCGCCCCAGGCGTGACCACGGCCGCTCGCCGCTGGCCCGCGACTCAACCGCTGTCGGCAGCGCAGTTGCGTGCGGAAATCTTCCGAATTCTTGCGTACGCGAGAAACGGAGCAAAACATCCTGACAGAACTGTTGCAGGGTCCGGTATGCAGTGGCGCATGGTTGCTACTTTGCTGCCTCGCAAACCTTCCGATACCCGTCCACCGCCACACCGATGCCGGGCTTGTCTTGAAAAGCAACGTCCTTGTAAAGCGTCGCGCAGGATGAATGCGTTTTCTTCAACGCCCGCCATCAAGACTCGCCGCGAACAACAGTATGGAAACCAAAATCCAATCGAGAGTTGGGAGGAATCGCGCGTTCACGGCCTTGCTCTTACCACAGCTGCCGGCGGAGACAGCCCAGCTGTGGTATCTTGCTGGAGATTCTCTCCTCCATCCAAACAAGGTTGTGTATCTGTCGTGAAATCTCATCGAATGTTTCTGGTTGGCATCCCTGCACTCTCGCTCTGGCTGGCCTGCGCTGGGGCCACGGTGGAGGCAACGTCCGGCAGCGGTGGTTCTCACAGCGGTGGAGGTGGAAGCGCGGGCGGGGGCGGTGGTGACGGCGGCGTTGGAGGCGGCATCATCAACCTCGACCTTGATGCCTCGGTGATGGGCAGTGGTCCCGACGCAGGGAGTCCGGAGGCGCTTCCCGATCTCAAAGGGTATCAATGTGACGAAGCCGGCACCTGCACGCTCTGCCAACCCGTGCGCATTCTGTCGCTTGGGCAGCCAGCAAAGTACGGCGCGAACAGCGGCAGCACCGACAACACGGATGCCTTTCAGGCGTTCATGAACAGCAACACAAAGGGAACTGCAACCATGCAGATGCTGGAGACGTTCGCACACATTACGGACTTGGATCTCAGCAACTACGACGTCATCATCTTGCAGGCTCTATACACCAACCCATACGATCCCAATGGACTGTGGACGTACAGCACTGCCGACGCCGCGGCGTTGCACGATTGGGTGAACAACAAGGGCGGCGCGATCATCGCGATGTCCGGCTATTTCAGTGATACGGCGGTCGAGATCCAGCCGCTCAATCAGTTGCTTGCTCCCTTCGGCATCACCTACGATGGGGACAATACCTACACCAGTAACGACTGTCCCAACACCCTCAACTCGGGGCCGCTCTGCTATTGCGCCTATGGCTCGATTCCGTTCGAGAACTGGAGCAGTCTGGTTCCCGACATCACGAAGAATTTGGGGAAGGTTGGCATTTTCATGGGACGGTCGATCACGTGTTCGGGTTCGGATTGCCGGATTGTGGGGACGAACAACGTCGATACCACGGCTCAGTCCAACATCGTCGGTGTGGCGAAAGTCGTTGGGAAGGGCAGGGTATTCGCTTGGGGCGACGAGTGGGTGACCTACACCAGTCAATGGGGCTTGACGCCAGATCTCCAGTATGACAATGCCGCCACCTACGCTCAGTGTGTGGGGTACACTCCGCATACTTCCTACACCGTGCCTCAGTTCTGGTACAACGTCTTCAGGTGGGTGGCCCAGACGACTTGTCTCACCATCGTGGTGCCGCCAACCGCCGGCTCCGTGCCGCANNGTCTGGGCCATGCCGCGGATGTTGTGCGGCTTGGCCCCGTCAAGATACTCGACCTGGGTGTACTGCCCGGACAGCCCGATTCGCACTGCGGGCGTCGCGTCCCAGAACAGGTTTGCGTCGGCGTAGCGTGACCTGTTAGCGATGTTGACCAGCAGTTCGATCTCCGCGCCGCCCCTGGGGAACAGCTTGCCCAGATTCCCCGAGCGAGCCTCGGTGTAGTTCGCCGAGAAGAGCAGCCGTCCCGACGGCGGCAAGTAGTACTGAAGACCGGCCCGGAAGGCCCACCAATCGATGGTGTGCAGAATGCCGCTCGAATCAAATGTCACCAACCCGTTGTCGATGTCGGCGTCGTAAAGGGGTGGTGGGTTGGCCTGGGCTGGATTGGGCAGGGTGGGGAACTTCGCCCCGCCGCCCGCGGTGATCAGGTCGGCGATTCCGGTGCCCGAGACGAAAGAACCAACCAGGGTCAGACGGTTGCCGCGGTCGTCCGCGCTGGCAGCCGGAATCACCGGGAGGAGCAGATCCACCGACAAGCCCCAGCCCGTCGCGCTGTTCGAGTTCTGCACCGGAGGTGGGGTGAATGCGTTCGCCCTGAACTGCCGCACAGTACCTGACACGCCGAGGGAGAGAGGCAGTGCGACTGTCCCCACGTTGCCGGGCGTGGTGATCCCCTTCCAGTTGTTGAGCCTGAAGCGCAGTCCGGCGTTGGCGTCCGGAATCTCCGCATCACGCTGCGCAGGGCGCACGCCCGAGGCGGCCACATCGACGCTGAACGCCCCATCGGCGTTGAAAGCGTGAGACACACGCAGCTGTGCACTACGCGAGAAGAGCTGATTGGGCAGGCCCAGATACTCGGCCGAACAGGGCGAGAAGTAGTTCTGCCAGCCGAAGACGTCGTAGGTCTGACCCACCAAAACGTCCAGGTAGGGATTCTCCAGCTTCACGAATGCATGCCTGATGCGAAACACCGGGCTGTTGAAATACGTGTTTTCGGATGTGGTGGGCGGGCTGTCCTGGTGACCGAAGAAGTCAGCTTCCAGTACCGCCGACGGCTTCACTTGCCCGACGAGCGGGGACTCGAACGCGAAGCCAAGCCGGGTGTTGCGCATGGAGAACTGGGTGCGACCAACGCGTCCCTCGTAGGTCTCGCTGCGGGCCACCAGCGCGCTGCCGATCGAATCATTGTAGCTTCGCGTGGTGTCGAAGATGAAGTCAGCCTCTACGAAGCCGTAGAGAGTCACCGCCCACTTTCGCGTCCCTTCGCTCGCAGACAGCGTCAGTGGCGGTCGGTCAAACCAAGAGGTGCTCATCGCTCCCGTTTGTGACGGCGCGATGGCAGGGGGCTCCGGGGGTGGCGGGGAAACCGCCGGGGCTGGCGGGGCGGCGGCCGGCAGTGACGCCCCGGCCTGCGCAGCGGAGGGCGCAACCTCGACCGGGGCCGACGCGGGCGCAGCGGCCTCTGTAGCGGGCGACTCGCCGACCGGGTTACTGTCCCTGGGCTGTTCGGCACGCGCAAGCCTGGCGCCGCCTGCAAGAGCAAACCCAGCGATCATGATGGCTCGGAACTTCTTTGCGTCTAGCTTCGATCGATCCTTCATGTGTCGAGATCTCCGAGGGTGATGGAACGGTCAGTGGCTCTGGGAAGCGGCCTCGAGCACTCGCATGCGCATAGCATTGTGCCTTGCCGATGTTTAGTGCCCGCCGCCCCTGACTTTTTCGGCCAAACCGTGGCCCGCTTCGCCGAGGACGCGCTCGCTAGCCCGCAGATGCGCCTGAAGGCGATCGCCCGACTGCGCCGGTGCGTTAGATCTCGCGCCATGGGCAGCGGAGTTGGCCGAAGAACAGCGACCACTTCGGGCACTCACAGTCGGACCGCAGAGCAAGCGCTTCGCGGCTCGGAGGGGACCATGAGATTTCTACCGTCAACCTACAGGGCAAGGCTCCTGATTGGCTGCCTGCTGGTTTTCGCGGCTCTGGCGGATGGAGCCTGCACTCAGGCGAATGTTGCGACCGGCAACGGTGGCAGTGATGGCGGCGGGAACGCCGGAGGCAAGGGCGGCGGAGCCAACGCCGGCGGAACCAACGCCGGCGCAGGGGGCGCTCTGGTCGTCATCCTCGACGCTGGGCCGGTCGATGCGTGCGTCCCGACTGTCACGCCCGCCATGTGTACGGGCGCAGGGGGANNTGCCCCGCCGGATGGATCTGCGATACGACCGCTCACGTGTGCGTAGGCGGGTCGGACTGCAAGCCCACGTTCCAGTGTACCTATGCGGCTGGGTCCACCAGCGGTTCCTACTGCGGCAACATCAGTGACGGCTGCAATCATACACTCGCATGTGGCGACACCTGCGCCAGCCTCAAGGCGGGCTGGGTGTGCGAGAACAATGCCTGCGTGGGCAGCGCCAGCGTGTGCACGCCTGTCACCTGCGATCCGGCGGCTGGGACGCGATACTGCGGGAAGGTGGGTGACGGTTGCGGGCGCGGAATCGACTGTTCCGACACCTGCGCCAGCCTCAAGCCGGGATGGGTTTGCAACACCGCCACCAGTTCCTGCGTGGGCGGAGCCGACTGCAAGAAGCTGGTGTGCGACGGGAACCCGAACGCGAGGTACTGTGGCAAGGTAGGTGATGGCTGCGGCGGAACAGTCGACTGCGGGGACACCTGTTCGACCTTCAAGGCTGGCTGGGTGTGCGATACCAGCCAGGGCTTGTGCACCGGCGGACCCAGTTGCGTTCGGACGGCGTGCACCGTGGCCGGGGGCGGCCAGTACTGCGGCGACATCGGCGACGGTTGTGGGGGCACGCTTCACTGTGGCGACTGCTTGGGCAGCGGAACCTGCGCCAGCAACGTCTGTCCTGTCTTGAGCTGCGGCTCAATGTGTGCCGCGCAGGTCAAGTGCGGCAGCGGCACCACCAGCATCACCGGAACTGTCTACGATCCGGCGGGCAAGGTTCCGCTCTACAACGTCATCGTGTACGTCCCGGATGCGCCGCTGGCCACCATTGCGACCGGCGCCTCCTGCGACACCTGCTCGGCGTCGGTATCGGGCAAGCCCATCACCACAGCGCTCACGGATGCGAGCGGCAACTTCACCCTGGACAATGTTCCNNCCCAGTGCACGAGCAAAGCCATCGTCGACGCGTCGACTGGCCAAGCCCGGCGTTTGCGCCTGCCGCGCAACCAGAGCGAAGGCAGCATCCCGAAGATTGCCATCACCGCGGGTGATGCCGACCGGCTGCAATGCCTGTTCACCCGGATCGGCATCGATACCGCGGAGTTCACCAACCCCGACGGCAAGGGCGCGATCAACATCTACAACGACAACTACGACCAGAACGGTATCGCGACCTACGACAACGGCACCGCCTGGCCGTCCGCCTTCCCGTTCTGGTCGGAACTTGTGGCGATGATGAAGTACGACGTGATCATGATGGCCTGTGGGGCGAGCCAGTCCCGCTATAACGGCAACAAGAAACCGGCCGACGGCACCGACCCCTCAGCCAGCGGCAATGTCCTGACCGACGCTATGAAGCTGAACATGGTGCAATACCTGGCACGGGGCGGCCGCACTTTTGCCGAGCACTACCATGTCGGCTGGCTCAAGGCCTACCCGCCGCTCAAGGACGTCGTGAAGTACCCGTGCGTGGCCGGAGGCACGGACAACCCCTGCTCGATCGCGCCCGACGGCCACGCGCCCTTCGGCGACGTGGCAACCTGGGTGGACGACAGCAGCAGCGATCTGGGCAGCAACATCAGCGCGACCATCGATCAAAGCTTTCCCAAGGGCCAGGCCTTTGCGAGCTGGCTGCAAGCCGTCGGCGGCAGTGCGACCAAGGGCACCATCATGTTGGGCAGCGACGTAAAGCAGACGGCCATCAATACCATTCAGCCGCCGTCGCAGAAGTGGATCACGCAGCCAGGCTACGTTCACTATTTCACCTTCAACGCGCCCACCACTGCGGTGGCTGAGGCTCAGTGCGGACGGTTCGTGTTCACCGGCCTGCACGTGGCCAGCGCCGTGGTCACGGGGGCCGACGCCGACACCAAGAACGCTACATTCCCCGCCGGCTGCAGGACCACCCGCGACCTGTCCGCGCCGGAGAAGGCGCTGGAGTTCATGATCTTCGACCTGACGTCGTGCCTGCTTCCCGACAGTGGGGTTCCCGTGCCGCCGCCGGTCGGGGGAAGCTCGGCCCCGCTCACGCCGCCCACAGCGGGTGGGGCCCCGCCGCCGCCTCCACCGCCGCCCCCGCCGCCGCCCCCGCCGGCACCTGTCAAGATCCAGTAGCCCGCGCTTCGCGAGTTCATGGTTGGAGCCCGTCGGGGCCAGCGCGTGGGCGGCCAGCGACCAGCGCTCTCGCTCACGCGAACCGCGATCCGCTAGCCGCGCGCCGGCGGCCCCGAATTGCCCGACAAGCGGTAGCTACGGCGCGGTCTTGGGCCGTGTCCGCATCCGCGCCGTGATCTCTAGGCCCTTCCTGGCACTCTCGCGGACTGCCGGCGCTCGGTCGCCTTCGGCAGTGCGGAAGCGCTGCTCGGCGGCCGACCATTCGCGCGATTCGAGCAACAGCCAGCCAAGCATCGCAGACATCTCGCCCGCCCTGGGCGAACCGGGGAGAAGACGCACGAACTCCTCCATGGCCCGGCGGGCCCTGGCGACTGAGCCCTGGCGCGCCAGTGCAACCGCCTCCCAGTATCGCGCATCCTCGGCAATGGCCGAGGTCGGTCCCGCTTCCAAGGCGCGCCTCATGGCCGTGGCTGCGCGAGGATAGTCGGCGGAACGCAGCGCCTGGCAGCCCTCGGAGAAGGCCAGTTCCGCCGGGCTTGGCAGGTGCGTGGGACTGGGCGTGGGCACCGCGTGCGACACCGAGGCCAGTGCCCCTCGCAGCCTCCGGGTGGTTACATGACCGCCGGAAGCTTTTCCGACGATTGGTGTCTGAGGCGCCTGCGGTTCGTTCAGGACGGCGACCGGCTGGGTCGGTGGGGCCGCAGGTGCGGGGGAAGCGCCGCTCTCAGGCGCAGGGACGGTTTCGGTATTTGCCGGTGGCTCGAATGAAGCCTTTGCGTGTAGCTTGCCGCGATCTCGATCGGTAGCGGCCGGGGCAGCCCCTCTCTGCTTTTGCAACCAGGGGATCGCGACCGTACCCACAGCCGCCAGCACGCCAGCCGCGCACAGGATCACCGCCGCGTACACGGTTGCCTGCACCCACCAGGGCGAGGCACGCCGACGGCGGCTCTCGGTTGCGGCGATCATGAGCGCGTTGCGCGTCCGCAGTCGCTGGCCAGCGTCCGGCGCCTTGGTCGGAAGTTGACGGGCGGTTTCGATGAGCCTCTTGGTGGCAGCCCATTGGGATTGACAGTACACGCACTCGTCCAGATGCAGGCGCAAAGCCGGGACATCTTCCGGCGACGCCGAGCGGCCGATCTCGACGAAACGAGGGCAGGAGGCGCGTTGGTTCATGGCTGTGCCTCCTCGACGGCTGCGCGCAGCGCCCGACGTGCCTCGAAGAGTCGGCGACCGAGAGTTCCTCGCCGGACGTCCAGCGCCGCGGCTGCGTCCGCGCCCGACATCTCCTCAAGATCGCAAAGAACGAAGGCCGCCCGCAGGTTGAATGGCAGTTGCGCGACCGCCGCTGCCACGCGCTCAGCCATCTGGTGGTGCTCTGCAGCCAGGTCGGGGCTCTGGCTTGGCGACGGCTTGATATCGCCCCACGCCCTGAGAAAGGACCGTCTCCGCACCTGATCGCGGATGTGATGCCGCCCGACATTCGCGGCGATGCCGAACAGCCAGGTTCTCACCGAGGAGCCGCCGCGAAAGCGAGCAGCCGAGCGGAGAGCTTCGAGAAACGTGGTGTGGACCATGTCGTCCAGGTCCGAGGCACCTGCGCCCAAGAGGCGCGCCAGAAATCGGTGGACAGCATCGCAATGGCGATCGAACAGCTCGGCCATCGCTCCCGGGTCGCGCAATGCACACGCTGCCACTAGCACTTCGTCGGTGGTATCCGCCAACCACACGGACTTGCGCTGGAACGGGAGTACCTTGCCTTCGTGCTTGCGGATCATCTTCTCGCTCGGCGGCTGCGGTTTCGAGTCAAACGCAAAGCGGCGTTGCCCCCCTTGCATGCGCGGACCTTTCTACATTACTGATCATTGGTGCCCGTGGCCCCAAGTTTCTTCGGTCCGGACCGCGCCGCCCGTCGAGGGGCGCGCTGGCGGATCGCGTTGCGACGGGACACGGCCGGGGGGGAATGGGCGTCAATGCGAACGGTCAAGGGGCCCGTAGCGAAGCCCGAGCTGTGCGCGCAGGAAACCCAGCGGCTCGCCCGGCAGATCGAAGCCAGCCGTGTTGAAGTTGTTCCTGTGGGCGAAGGGCAGGACGTCGGCCCAAAGACCTAGGTCGACCGCCAGACCCCAGGCTAGGGGCCAGGAAAGCAGAATCCGAGTTTCCGCGCGCAGCCCCACCGTTGTTGCGTTGGCGCTGTGATCGCCCAGTAACGCGCTTGTCGACAACCAGCCTGCTCCGAGACCAATCCCTGGGCCAAAGGTTCCGGCTCCGATGCGCAGGGGCAAGTCCGCGGTCACGAGCGCTTCGGCGCCAAGGCGGGTCAACTGGCGCTGCTGGGGTTGGGCATTCGTGTTCGAACCGTCACAGGACAGCGCCGCATAGCGGGCACCGATGTTGCCCATGGTGGCCGAATCGCCCGCGACTTGCGCCTCGAGTCCGACACAAAAACCCCCGACCCGCACGCAAGCTCCCAGCCCTGCGCCAATCCACAGAGAGCCATCGGTGGCCAAGGAGGTCACGCCCGCGATGGTCACGCTGGCACCCGACGATGTGCGCAGACGGGCTGGAGCACGCGCCCTGGTCACCATCGCGCGTTCGAGAGTCGCGATCTCGTGCGGCTCAAGCAAGGGTCTGGCAAGGTCTTCACGCACCCACGATTCCACCACCGCGGCGGCGATCTCGGCATTCGCGACAATGCGTTCGACCGCGTGGCCATTCCGGTCCTGGATGGATAGCCGGATTCCCGAGGCATCGGGCTGCACCTGGACCTGCACCGTCTCCATCCCAGCTGGGGACACCACCCGGATCTTGCGATCGGCCAGAGATCGCGCCAAAGCCGATACCATCTCGCTGTCGCCGGTGAGCGCGACGGGTGTTGCCTTGTCGGCCAGACCCGGACCTGCTGGAGCGGCGAAGATCAGCAGGACAGCCACAGGAATCACAAGATCAAGTCAACACGACCGGGCCGATTTTGACCACCGATATTCTCGTGCGCCTGCACGGGACAATTCCGTCTGCCTTCTTCCCGCCCTTCGGCGCCAGTGAAGGCGACCTTCTCGCCGTTGGGGGGCGCCTGATGGTAGCCTGCGGCTCTTTGCATTTCCCGAAGTGGAGGCCGCGTGTCGCTGCCGCTGTGTGACCGATTTCCTGGGACCAAGAATCTTGCCCATGTGACGCTTGGGTGCCTGCCCACGCCGGTCGAGCCTATGCCGGAGTTGGCCGAGCGGCTCGGCATCCAGTCCCTCTTCCTAAAGCGGGACGATATCTCGGGCCGGGCCTACGGCGGCAACAAGGTCCGCAAGCTGGAATTTCTTCTGGGTCAAGCGCTGGCCGAGAACCGGCGTGCTGTGATCACTTTCGGAGCGCTCGGCTCCAATCATGTGCGCGCGACGGCAGTCTACGGCGGACAACTCGGGTTGCAGGTTCACGCCGTGCTCGCACCGCAGCCGTCCACGCCCTATCTGGCGGCCAATCTTTTCGCGGATCAGGCCGCCGGCGCCACCTTGCACTTTGCCGAATCCTTTTCCCAGGCGCTTCGTCGCGGCGCTGAGCTACGCGACGAGATCGCCCTGCGCGATGGGGTTGAGCCGTTCGTCATTCCGTTCGGCGGAACGAATCCACGAGGAGTCATCGGCTTTGTGAACGCCGCGATCGAACTGGCCGAACAGATTGAAGCCGGCGCGCTGCCGGTGCCCGACTTCGTCTATGTCGCCTATGGCTCGACCGGGACAGCCAGCGGGCTGGCCACCGGACTGGCGGCGCTCGGACTGCGGACTTCCGTGATCGGGGTGCGCGTCGTGCCGGCAGAGTCCACCAACCCTGAGCGTACCAGGCGTGTCATGGAGGAAGCGGTCACCCTGTTGCGCGAACTGGATGCCGGCTTCCCGCGGGTGAAACCAGAAGACGTGGCGCTTGAGGTGCGTGAAGGATTCCTTGGCGACGGATACGCGGCGGCCACGGCGGAGAGCCTGGAAGCGGTCGCGCTTGCGGCGGCCAACCACATTCACCTCGAGACGACCTACACAGGCAAGGCGCTGGCCGCACTGGTCGCCGACGCAAGGAACGGCAAGCTCGCGGGGAAGACTGCGGTGTTCTGGAACACGCACAGCTCGCGCTAGATGGCACGTTCGCGCGGCAGTGTGGATTGTCGTCGTTTGGCATGGGGCTCAGCTACCGGCGTCGCCCCAAACCGGGCTGCTAGGCCGATGAAGACGGACCGGCGCTTGGCCGCGATCTCGCTGCGCGCATTCGCTGGCTGAGATCCAGTGCCGCCTGTTGCGGCTCGGGCACACTGCAGATGGCGGACACGACCGCAATTCCATCCGCTCCTGCGCGGACGGCATCTGCGATGTTGGTTGCATTGAGCCCGCCGATGGCCACCAGGGAATGGCGGGAATACGCCTTGATGCGGGCCAGGCCTTGCAGGCCCCAGGCTCCCTTGGTGTCCACCTTGGTGGGGGTCGCGAACACGGGACTTGCGCCCAGATAGTCCACCTCCAGGTGCTGGGCCTTTTCCACGTCCTCCCATCGTTCCACTGAAAGACCGATGATTGCCTCTTGCCCCAGCAGTCGCCGTGCGAGGGGGATGGGCATGTCATCTTGGCCCAGGTGGACGCCGTCGGCCCCCACGGCCAGGGCCACGTCCACGCGGTCATTGATCAGCAGGGGCACGCCAGCGAGGGCCAGGCGCTCCCTGAGCCGCAAGGCCTGCTCGATGAACGCGTGGGTAGAAAGGTGCTTTTCCCGGAGCTGAACCCAGGCGGCACCACCCCGGACCGCCTGCATCACCACGTCCTCCAGGCTGCGAGGCTGGCAGAGAGCACGATCCGTCACCAGCATCAGGCCTTCGAGCCTTCGCTCGCGCATCTCATGACCCCAGGCGCATGCGTTCTTCCACATCCCTCTGCGTGAGGCAGTAGAGGGCATCCAGGAAGCGCACCTGGAGTGTGCCGGGACCGCGGGCGCCTTCTGCGGCCATCTCGCCTGCAATGCCCATCACGATCATGGCCTGGGCCGCCGCCCGCATCGGGTCGGGTTCGACGGCGGCAAAGGCCCCGCAGAGAGCGGTCGCCGTGCACCCCAGTCCTGTCACGCGGGTCATCATGGAATGGCCGTTGCGCACTTGGATGAGGCCAGCCTCACCCACGATATGATCGGTCTCTCCGCTGATGCAGACGGTGGAGCCGAAGGCCTGCTGAAGGCTCTGCGCGGCCGAAAGCGCCGCCGAGGCTGCATCCTGACTATCCACGCCCTTGCTGCGCACGCTATCGCTGACCAGGGCCATGATCTCCGAGGCATTGCCCCGGATGATGCAAGGCCGGGCCGTGTTGATAAAGTCCCGGGCGGTGGACGTGCGGTATGTCGTGGCTCCGGCTCCCACGGGATCGAGTACGATGGGAATGCCGCGCTTGCGGGCATGCTCTGCGGCCGTGAACATGGAGCGGATCCAGACCGAGCTGAGGGTTCCGATGTTGATCACCAGGGCGGCCGAGATCGCGACCATCTCCGCCATCTCCTCCTCGGCATGGGCCATAACCGGCGAGGCGCCCAGGGCCAGCAGAGCGTTGGCCGTGTTGTTCATCACCACGTAGTTGGTTATGCTGTGGACGACCGGCGCCATTCGCCGGATGTCCTGGATCGACTTCCAGGGGTTGAGCAGATCCGCATCGGTCACGAGACAAACTCCTTCTGCTTCGGAAGGGGAATACAGACGTTCATGGTCTTCTTTCTCGCACTTTTTTCGCGAGCGTGCGAATCGTCTCTTGCACGCCTGGCTGCAAAGAACGCCGCGCTCCACTCACCATGCGTCCATCCCGCTCCGCCTGCGTAACCGAACGGGACGTGCGCGCGATCCGTCGCACAGACACTCTTCATGTTACGGGGTGGTAATGTCTGGTCTGGTGCAGGGAACGGAATGCGGACATCGTCACGCTGCCGGCAACGGCTCGGGACCGCTCATGCCGGCGGAAAACGCGGAAAAGGGGTAGACAACGCGGCGAGAGACAGCGGCAACCTCCCCACCGGCACGGTAATTGCTTTAGAGATCATCTAGGATTTGACGGCGTGCCGGGACGAAGATAGCTATCCCGGGATTTGAAGCCAGAGGAGAAAGACAGATGCAGTTCTCAACCAGCAAAGCGGATGGGGTGGCCACTCTTCGCATCGCGGGCGATTTGGACGCGGTAACCGCTCCCGAGCTCCGTCCATCGCTCGACGCCTTGCTCGCTGAACGGAATCCTCGCGTCGTGGTTGACGTGTCGGGTTTGCGGCTCATCGATAGCCTGGGCGTGCACGCGGTGGTGTCGCTTTACAAGAAGGCCAAGGACTACGGCGGCGTGGTGACGGTTCAAGGCTTGTCTGACCAACCGTTGGTGATATTCAAGCTTCTGCGTCTGGATCGAGTCCTGCTGTCCTGACGGCGCGTGGTTGGGTTCTGCTGGTGTGCGGCGCTTGCTGAACGCGCAGATCCTGCCAACTCACTGCCAATCACTCACGCANNCATTTGGTACCTCGCACCCGCGGCAAGGCATCTCAATGATAGCTGAAACACATGTGAGCCTAGCCAGAATGCACAAGCAGCAATCCGGTTCCTCTGTTCTGGGAAGGCGAGGTGGGACGAGAGCGAAATCCCAGCCTCAGCCCGGCGCGGACGCGATTCTGCAGGCCGGCCAGTTGGTAGACGGGAAATATCGAGTCGAGCGCCTGCTTGGGGAAGGCGGAATGGCTGCGGTGTGGGTCGGCACCAATGAACGGACGGGCAAGCATGTCGCCCTGAAGGTCGTTCTACGGTCTCTGGCCACGATGCGCGTGGCGCAGGGGCTCTTTCACAGCGAAGTGCTGGCCGCGAGCCTGGTGAACCATCCCAATGTGGTAACGGTCTTCGACGTCATCGAACATGAGGGCCTGGCGTGCATCGTGATGGAGCTGCTCGAAGGTGAGCCCCTCAGCAGCACCATAGCGCGCAAGGGATTCCTCAGTGTCAACGAAGCGGTGATGCTGCTCTTGCCAGCCATGCGAGGGGTGGCCGCGGCGAACGCACGGGGCGTGATCCATCGAGATCTCAA
>PMZX01000049.1:0-1035 GCA_003170035.1 Myxococcales bacterium
GGGAAACGCAGGCGAGAGCCCAGCGCTTCGGTTTCTACGTTGACGTCCAACAGGGCGAAGACCGCATCGTGGCGGTAGCGCTCCAGAGCTGCAATCTGGCACTGGGCCAGAACCGTGGCGTCGGTAAGATAGCGATCGAGAGGCACCCCCGCGATTCTCGCGGCGTGCCCGAAGATCTGCGGGATGACCGGAACCCTGTCGCTGGGGGTGAAATGAACCGCCGCAAGGATTCGCTCGAGCCCGGTCATCGACGTAGCCCTTCCAGGAAGTGGACGCAGTCGAAGGCATCACGAGCAACGTAGTCGACGTTCAACGCCTCCGCTGTGCACTGCTTGAGGGCAGCTCCGCCAGCCACGACTACAACATTGCAAAGGCCGCGCTCGCGCAGCAGTCCGCGCAGCTGGCGCACCAGCGGAACAACGGGACTGATGAGCCCGCTTGCCAGCACGGCGAANNCGCGCGGCGGCGGCGACCATCTCAGCGACGGGGCAGTCCTTGCCGCAATCAACGACCCGGAAGCCCTTGGTGGTGAGCACCATCCTAGTGATGTTCTTGCCCAGATCGTGGACATCGCCCTGCGGTGTGGCGATGACCACCGTGCCGCGCGTGTCAGGAATCGCGCCCTCGGGAAACGCCTCGCGCGCCACCGCCATCGCCGCGCGGCCGGTTAGCATGATCTCCAGCAGGTTGAACTGCTCGGTCGTGCACTTNNGATGCCCGCACCCTGCGCGCCTCCGCGAGCGCGGCCTCGGAGTCTCCATCGAGGAGGTGCGCGACGAGCGTGCTCAGCGAGGCATCCATGCAGCTCGTGAAAGTATACGTCGCCTCATCTACTGGGCAACCAGAGAGCGTCGCTGCCAACCAGCGCTGGTAGGCGGCGTTGAGCGGTTCGTCGGGATGCCGGGTAATCACCGTGGTGGCAGCTCCCTTGAAGATGGATTTGAGATGATGGTTGTGGGTCGGGTTGAGCCCACGAGTCTGCTGGACCTGGGCGCGCTGCTCTTGTGTATTCCCCTGGTACAACTTGGATCAAGG
>PMZX01000049.1:1044-1347 GCA_003170035.1 Myxococcales bacterium
ACTGTCAGCTTAGGTTAATGGCGCCTGACCCCAAGATAAGTGGGGTCAGGCGCTTGAGTGTAATCGGTGTGTTAAAGGAAGGAAGATCTTGGGCGTGCATAGGCGATGCTCAGTTCTCGCACTTGTTGCCTTGTCCGGACTGTTAGCGCAGGCCTGCGTTCCAGAGATACGGCCAGCTTTCGTCTGCGCACCAGACGTGACCGTCCCCTACTTAGAGTCGCCAGCCGAGTTCATGACCCCAGATCTGCAGAGGATGGCTGCCTTCTACGCATCGCTCGGCGGCGAGTGGAGTGGGGAATTGCA
>PMZX01000049.1:1454-3952 GCA_003170035.1 Myxococcales bacterium
TCGGATCTGTCAATCTCAGGCGTCATGGAGTTTGCTCAACAACCAACAAAGGGTTCCGATGGGACGTGGGAGCAGGTGGGTGTCCGTTGCGGATTGGTGTTCTTGGGCCGAATGGGGTGACCAGATGCGCTTTGCGAAGCTGCCAGCCTTGATTGCAGCGTGCCTGGTGGGCGTCGTCGTGTCAGTCGGCGAAGCCAAGCATGCCTGCGCACAAGGAGTGGATTCTTCAGCGCCCCGGCGGGTCGAGGCTGGGATAGGACTGCGCTTCATGCCGGTTGGCTGGTTCGATCTCGCTGACGCGTCGGGCCGGAAAGATTTCAGGGCGACTCCAGCAGTCGGTATCGCGCCATTTGGGGACTACAGGATAGGTCGCTATTTCAGTGTCGGTTTCTCCCCGGAAATTACCCTGAATGTGATTCCGAACAGATCGGACTACTACGTTGGCAAGATGTTGGTTGCTGACGCCCGTTTGGAGGCGCACTATCCGAACAAAGGGCGCTTTGAGCCGTATGCGATGGCAACGGGCGGCTATTCGGTGATCTGGCGCGCAGGAGGCGCTGGGTCGGCCAAAGGACCCACTGTGGGCGGGATGGTTGGCGGCCGGGTGAAGATAGGTGATCGGAACGCCATCTTCGCTGAAGTCGGCTACCAGAAGGGATTCCAGACGGTAGATGGCGGCGCCTATGGGCCAAGCTACGTGATTACCGGTGCAGGTTGGCAAGTGGCGCTCTGACCCCGATTTTGACGGCAGCGGCGCTGCGGAATCGCGTACGTTCCAAATAGTCACGAGTGGATCGGTCCTATCGTGGCGTTCGGTGTGTTACTAGGCCCTGGATCCCAGCGCGTCCCTCTTGGTAGCCACGACGTGCAAACCCGCTCGCTTGCCGTGCGCGTATGTCACTGGCATCTCCCCTCGGGCCCGCGCTTCGGGGGCCGTCGGGCGGCTGTGGCCCGTGGCATCGAGATGGGGCCCGTGGTGCTGGGGGCTGCCGACACCATCGCCGCAGGTACTGTCGGAGGGCCGACGCCAGAAAACCCGATAGTGCCGTCGGGTCTCCAGCGAAAGGTGATCGGCTGTCGCGCAGTCGTGGCCCCATTTCGACGGTACGGGATTTGCCTTTGTCCGAAAGCAGGTCGGGCGGTCTTCCACCCACATCTTGAAGGCACGCCCGCCAATGGAGGCAACATGATGCGGAAATTCGAACTGACCCCAGATCTCGTCACCGGAGTAGCCGACATCGACGCGCAGCATCGGACGCTGCTCGATCTGGCCAGTCGGGTCATCGAAGCACCCGAGGATGCGTCCCCCGCGATCTTTCACCGCGCGCTCTCCTTCCTGGCCAACTACATCGTCGATCACTTCGCCGCCGAGGAGGCGGTCATGGAGCAGACCGCAGACCCTGGCGCGCGTTTCCATCGGGAATTCCACGATCGCTTGCGCCGCGAGACCGCCGGCATCGTCGCGCTGGCCAAGCAGGAAGGATCGAGCAAGAAGGTCAAGCTCGCCGTCCAGTTCATGCTCGAGGATTGGCTCATCTATCACATCCGTGAAACGGACCGCGAGCTGGCGAATCACCTGCGCAACCACTCTCCGGGTGCCACCATCCTGTGCCTTCCCGTGGTTCGCGAGCGCAAGACTAAGGACGAGACGGCCATCCAGGCTGCGGTAGGACGGTCCTAGAGTCACGGGCGGGCGCCGCGGGGAAGTGCGCCGCGGGCGGAGAATCATGGGTTCGGCCAATCGCGCAGAAACGAATTGCGCCGATCCTTGCCGCGCTCGCGGACGGCGAGCAACAATTGAATCCAGCGATGCCGCCGACCAACGTGCCCGCTTTCAGGTATTGTGACCTTGGAGACCTGGTTTCCAGCATGACGCAGCCCATGGGACAATTCTCGTTGACCGTGGAGTTGACCTCGTTCTGCAATCAAGGCTGTCGGCACTGCTACAACGCCTTCGATCACCGCCGCGTGCAGGCACTATCGACGGAGGACTTGCTGGCGCTGCTCGACCGCGCGCTAAGTGAGGCGCCCTTCGAACGGGTGGATTTCTCCGGCGGGGAGCCCTTCGCGTTCGACGGCCTCTTTCAGGCTATGGAGCTCTGCTTCGCGCGGGGGATACCGGCGAACATCATTTCCAATGCAACCCTGGTCACCCCTAGGCTAGCGAAGCAATTGGCACGTTTTCCCTCGTCGGTGGTTCAGGTCGCCTTGAATGGTCCGAACCCCGAAGTCCACGACGCCGCGGTTGGCATGCCCGGGGCCTGGCAGAAAACCCACCGGGGCGTCGACCTGATTCAGAGGAATGGCCTGACCGTGGTCGGCAGCATCGTAATCACCCACCGCAATTTTGCTCTGGTCGGCGAGATTCTCGACAGGATGCGCGAGATCGGCATCACCCGGGTCGGCCTCATGCGCCTGATGTCAGGAGGAGTGTCCGCGCAGAGCCTCGACCTCATGCCCATGCGCAGCGACCTGCTGGAAGCGCTTCGGCAGGCAAG
>PMZX01000532.1 GCA_003170035.1 Myxococcales bacterium
TCAAGACACCAAAAGGTTTCCGGCGGCAATTCCGGAGGGGCCACACCCGATCCCATCTCGAACTCGGAAGTTAAGTCCTCCAGGGCCGATGGTACTGCAGGGGAAACTCTGTGGGAGAGTAGGTCGCCGCCGGGATTATTTTCGGGCAGGAAGGAAACCCCTTCCTGCCTTTTTTCTGCTACTTTTCCTTGTCGCCCCCGCTCCCCAGCCTGGCCAGTTCGCGCCCGAAGTGCTGGGCGATGAGGTGCTCCAGGCAATAGTTCGACCCGTGCAGACGGTGCCGCCGGCAGTGAACCTTGCGGCAGGGCTGCTTGCCTTCCTTCAGCTCGCCCAGATGCTCGGCCAGCCGGGCCAGGCAGTAGGCGCGCATGGTGGACGCTCGGTCCAGGTCCTTGAGCCTACGCGCATCAGCGGGATGGGGCCGGCACAGGATGGGAGGCGCCTCGATCTCCTCAGGCCAAACCGCGACCCACGGCGCGCCGCACCCGGGACACTGGCGCAACTCCTCCCACTCGGCCACCTCGAGCACCGGCCAGCGCATGACGCTGTCGTCCTCAAGGCGGAACCAGTCCGGGCGGTCTGCGCAGGGACAATCGAGCTTCGCTCGACTCGGGGCCGACATGTGCTCCAGAGTACCGGATAACCGCAGAAGCGCCAAAGCCACTATACTAGGCGGCCATGTCGCTCACCTCTGACGTCCTGCACACCCTACGTGAACGCGGCTTCGTTCAACAAGTGAGCGATGAAGCGGGGCTGACCGCCCTGCTGCACAAAGACCCTGTCTCGTATTACTGCGGATTCGATCCCACCGCTTCCAGCCTGCATGTGGGCAGCCTGATCCCGCTCATGGCGCTGGCGCACCTGGCGCACGCCGGCCACCGCCCGATCGCCGTACTGGGGGGTGGAACCGCCATGGTCGGTGACCCCAGCGGCAAGACCGAACTTCGACAGATGCTCACCGTCGAGACGATCAAAGACAACCGCGACCAGATCGAGCCGCAGGTCCGCCGTTTTCTGGGCGCCGCCGGCGAGCACGCTTTGGTGTTGGACAACGCCGAGTGGCTGGTACCGCTCAACTACCTGGATTTCCTGCGCGAGATCGGGCGGCACTTCAGCGTCAATCGCATGCTGGCGGCAGAGGCCTATCGCCTGCGTCTGGAAAAGGGGCTCTCCTTCATCGAGTTCAACTACCAGCTCCTCCAGGCCTACGACTACCTGGTGCTCTTTCGCCGCTATGGATGCATGTTGCAGGTCGGTGGCGACGATCAGTGGGGAAACATCCTGGCGGGTACCGACCTCGTCCGCCGCGTTCATCAGGCGGAAACCTATGCCCTCACCTTCCCTCTCATCACGACGGCATCGGGCGCGAAGATGGGCAAGACTGCCGCTGGTGTGGTGTGGCTTTCGGCAGAGCGGACCAGCCCTTTCGACTTCTACCAGTACTTCGTGAACGTNNGGCGGTGACCGAGCTGGTGCACGGCAAGGAAGAAGCGGAAAAAGGGCAGCGAGCGGCGCGGGCGGCCTTCGGCGGCGGCGGTGACGGCGACCTGGTGCCCACCTATTCCGTCACGCCCGCGGCCCTGACCGACGGGCTCAAGATCGTCGATGTCTTGCATGCCGCGGGCCTGGCTGCCTCAAAGAGTGTCGCCCGCCGCCTGATCGAGCAAGGCGGGGTCAGGCTGGGCGACCGCAAGGTGACATCGGTTGACGATCAAGTCCGGCCCGACGAGATCGCGGCGGGAGGCACACTTCTTCACGCCGGCAAGAAGCACGTGCGCCGCATCGTCGTCGGCGACTAGCCGCGTGGGGAGCCGGCGAGCTTCGCTCGCCGCGCACCATCGCGGTTTGGCGAGGCCGAGCGCNNTTGCGCATCCAGATCGCGGTCTTGGATCGGGCCATCTGGTATTCGTTGCTCGCGGCTATGGCCGAGGTCACGTCCTTGCGATCGATGACGTCGAAGCCCAGCTTCTCGCCAACCAGGCCCTGCGCCCCGTCGGTGACAAGGTACAGGTGCAGCGCCCCCTCGGCGCGCGCCTTGCGCATGGCATTTTCCACCAGCAGATAGCCGAGGCCTTCCCCCCGTCGTTCGGGCGCGACGGCGAGGAGGCGCAGCAAAGCATCTTCTCCCGCATGCTCGATGGCCACGCACGAGGCGATGCGGTCGATCGCCTCGCCGGCCGCGGGGATGACCAAGAAACTCGGCCAGGTGCGGTCCAGGTCGGCGTGGGTAATTCCCACCCGGTTGAGCAAGTGGCCAATCGCTTCCTGGTCCTCGGCGCACGCACTGCGCACGGGATCGCCCAGTCGTTGCAAGAGCTTGTCGTGTAGTCCCCCGTAGTCGCCCGAGCTCATGATGACGACGGTGTCTCCCGGCGCCGCACGGCCGGCCAGGTGCTCGACGGTTGCGGGCACTCCGGAAACTAGTCGGGCCGGTACCTCGTGGCTGCGCAGATCGGCGGCCAGCCGTTCCACGTCCAGCCTTTCTTCGGCCGGCACCTTTTCTGGGGCGTAAAGCGGCGCCAGCACGACCTCGTCGGCCACCGCCAAGGCGTCGACGAAATCCTGCTGGAAGACCGAACGCCGGCTGGTGGCCGAGCGCGGTTCGAAGGCGACGATCAGCTTGCCCGGACCGTAGCGACCCTTGAGCGCGCCCAGCGTCTCGCGAATGGCCGTCGGGTGATGGGCGAAGTCGTCCACCACCGTGACCCCGGCCGCCACGCCCACAATCTCCTGGCGCCGCCTCACCCCGAGGAAGCGCCGTATGGCGTGCGTGATGGCCGCCTGTTCGACGCCCAGACCATGGGCGGCCGCGATGACGCCGGTCAGATTCTCGAGATTGAAGATGCCGGCCACGCCCACGTCCAGGGTGCCCATCACCTTGCCGGCGCACGCCAGCCGCAGAATGGTCCGTCCTCCCAACTTCCTGCCGGTGACTTCGAAGGTCCAGTCAGCGTCGGAGCCGGGACGACCATAGGTAGTGACCCTGCAGCGTGCAGTGCGCGCCACCTCCATCGCGCCGGACGAGGCGGCGCACACCACCAGCTGTCCCTCGGGTGGGATGAGCGCGATGAATTCCCGGAAGGCGTCCTTCACCGCCGCCTCGTTGGCGAAGATGTCGGCGTGGTCGAATTCCACCGAAGTCAGAATCACGACTTGCGGTCGGTAGTGCAGGAACTTCGACTTCTTGTCGAAGAACGCAGTGTCGTATTCATCTCCCTCGACCACGAACTCCGACCCGGCGCCCAGGCGCCAGGACTGGCGGAAGTTCACCGGTACGCCGCCGATGAGAAACGAGGGATCCCGGCCGGCCTGGGCGAGTACGAAAGACATCAGCGAGGATGTGGTGGTCTTGCCATGCGTTCCGGCCACCACGACCGAGCGGCGGGAGGTGAGGAAGAGCTCGGACAGAAGGGCGGGAAATGAGACCAGCGGGATGTGGCGCTCTGTGGCGGCCAGCACTTCCACGTGGTCGCGCCGGCACACGTTGCCCACCACCACGCGGTCGGGCGCCCAGTCGAGATTCGCGGGTCGGAACCCTTCCATCACCGGGATTTTCTGCTCGGCGAGTTGGGTCGACATGGGCGGATACACGTGCTCATCAGAGCCGCGCACGTCGTGGCCCGCGGCGCGCAGGAGCCCGGCCAGGGAGCCCATACCCGTTCCGGCGATGCCAATCAGGTGCAGTTTCATCGAACGTCAACCGGCGGCAGGGACAATCTGGGAAGATGGGGCAGCAACGACAAGACCGGGCCTCTATCTCCACCCGTGGCCGTCACCTGTCAACTGTCGACTTTGGCCTTGGGATTCGGGGTGGGGGGCCGGGGCNNATGAGGTCCACGCTGCGCTCCCCCGGGGCATCGGCCTCCAGCGTGAACCCGCCGGCATCATCCAAAGCCAGCGTGCGCCCGCCCTCGCGAACCTCGACCCTAGTCGGGTGATCGGCGAGGACCTGCACGGTGAAACGGCCGGGGGAAATTCTCAGGTCTTTCGCGCGCGCAGCGCCGTCTGGCTTGAGTGCGACGTACAACCCATCTTTTGGATCGAAGCGCACGACATCGACGGCCCCCTGTAGGAGATAGCCCGGCACCTCAAGTCGATCGTCGTGTTGCTGCACGCCGATGCGACTGTCGCGTCGGCGGATCCAGAGACGTGTGCGCGTGTGCGAGGCGTCGTCGGTTTCGAAGGTGGTCGCTTGATAGAATTCGCGAAACGAGGGCTGCACCACCATCTCGCGTCCGCTTCGCCATTGCGGACGATCCCCTCCGACCGGCGTCCAGAATGCGATCAGATCAGGCTTGCGTGACAGCACGTACTGGCCGTCGCCGAGTTCGTGGCCAATCAAACCCCTGCCGATGTCGGGGGGCGGATGGTGCGCAATGTAGCGATCGTTCAACCCCAGCATATCCAGGCAAGGAAGCTCGTAGTAGTACGGCAGCGCCCCAGCGGCATCGACGGCAGCGAGCGGCCGCTGCCTCCAAAACACCTTGCGGAGGAATCTTCCTACCGGCTTTCCAGTCCATTGCCAGGTATCACCGAGCGCCACCCGCCGATCGCGATCAGTCGTCTGTGCCACGCAAAACCAGATGAGCAGTACTGGTCCCAGCAACCAAGCCGAGAAGCGCACGACACCGCGCCTGTCCCACAACCACTGCAGCAAGGCGAGCAGCAAGAATGCCTGCAACGCGAAGAGGGCAACGAGTTGTCGGCGCTGCGGGAAAATGTCGCCGCCTATCCGAAGGACGTACGCGAGCCACAAGGCCCATGCCACGAGTGCAAACAGCGTGCGGCGCCGAAGCGCTTTGCTGAAGACGGCCACGCCCAGCGAGAGCAGGCCAGCGACCCAGATGGCGCCCAGCGGTCTGAGCGAGTCCTGAATATACTTGCGTCCCTGGAGCAGGCGCGTCCAGGTGAACGTCCCTTTGGCATGGTAGGTATTGGGCAAGAAGTCGCCGTAGTAGACCTTGCGCAGCGCAACCTGCGCGAGTGTGAGGACGATGGGCAGAAGCACCAGGCTGCAGGCGAGCCGGAAGCTGGCACGCCGCAGTCCGTACGCGATGAACAGCGAAAGCGCTGCGGCTACCGTGAAGATCGGACCGTCCGGTCGCACGATGCATAGGAGGCCCAACGCAACTGACATGGGGAGCGGCGCACGTGGCGGCGGCGCCTGCTCGGCTCCCATCAGCGATTCGGACGCGACTACGGCTGCGAGCAAGAGCACCGCGAGCAGAGGCTGCTCAAGCCCGCCGATGGACCAAGCAGCCACGGAGCCGCACAACGCCAGCGACAGTGCGGCCTCGCCCGAGAAGACCACAGCAGCAAGCCCCGCGCGTCGCACTCCGCTTGCCAGCAAGAGCCCGAGCCCCGTCGCGGTAAAGACAAAGCCGAGCACACGCGCCACCAAGACCAGGTCCGAGTGCACCAGACCGCCAGCCGCGACCACCAATACCCAGAGCAGGTTTGAGTAGCCTTCCACCCGCTCGCCATCGGTCCAAGTCAGGCCCTTGTCCGTGCAAAAGCCGTGACGAATAGCGCAGCGAAGTGAACGAATCGTCCACGAAGAAGGGCAGGTAGCTGCGTGCGTGAAACAGGAGTACGACGGTGCACAAGACAAAAGTCACGCACACGACGGTAGGACGGATGAATCGGGAGGCTGCCATGGCGAATGGGGGTCGGGGCATGAGTGTGCCAGATGCTCAGGGTCTCAAGCTATGACCGTGCATCTCGGATCCAAACTCACTGAGGAACACAGCGCGGATCCCGCGGGGGCAGCTCGGTCGCGAAGGCCTTGACCCCCAGCACGAACTCGACGCGGAAGTCACGCAGAATTCCGCCGTCCATCATGGCCTGGCCTCCCGAGGTATCCCACTTGACGGCCGACACCACGGTCGAACCGCAGGCATCAAGACGGCCGCGTTTGCGCTGGCTGCGCCACTCCTCTTTCCAGGCATCGGCAGCCGGGCGATCGCAGGGATGGATGCTGGACCCGCACCCGACGGCAATGACGTCGTACCAATAGGGGCCCATGGGACCATACTCGGCGATGCGCACCGAAGGCGAGATGCCCTGGCCCTTGCGGGCTTCACGGCTCTCGATGACGAACTCGTGGCTGCTGCCTGCGGGCAGGTCGACGTAGTAGCATTCCTCTCCCTCGCCGGCGTGGTGCAGGCGCCCCAGCGTCGGGGAGGTGAGCGCGATCTCCCCTGTCCCCACCGACATGCGGATCTCGAAACGCTTGTGGTCCGGAGCCGGCGGCGCAGTCTCGGCATTGTCACGAGGCCCGCGGCAACTGCACTGCCCCCCCTGGCAGCGCGCCCCGGCCAGCGCGGCGGCTTGCACCGGAACCGCGTAGTCGACGTGCTGCGCTGCTTCGACACCACCATCTCCCGAACCGTGCGCGCATGCCGCCCCCAAAAGGGGAACCATCGTGAGTGCCCATGGACGCAGATGCATTGTGAACGTAGGATACTACGCCCGTGCTTCGCATTGCCTGCAAGATCTTGTTGCTTTCCTGCCTGCTGCTCCCCGCTTGTGCGACAAGCGACGACGGCAAGCCGATAAACTTTTCTCTCACCGCCAAGCAGAACTACGAGCGGGGCCTGGCTGAGCTGAAGGACGAGAACTACCCAGAAGCCTTGCGCTACTTCACCTACGTCAAGCAGAAGTTCCCCTTCTCGAAGTACGCGGCCCTGGCCGAGCTGGCGGCGGCCGACACCGAATTCGAGCGCGCCAGCTACCAGGAAGCCATCGACGCATACAAGAGCTTCTTGCGCCTGCACCCGAAGCACGAAAAGGTCGCAGAGGGCTACGTCTCATTCCGTATCGCGGAGGCCTACGTGAAGGAGATGCCAGACGACTGGTTTCTCATCCCGCCCTCCTATGAGAAGGACCAGTCCGCGGTGCTGGATGCCTTGCGCGAGATCGACAGTCTCATAGACCGCTTCCCCGACTCGAAATACCTCAAGCCCGCGCGTCAGTATCGACGCGAGGTCTTGCGCCGCCTCATCGACCACGAGGTCTTCGTGGCGCGCTTCTATCTCGACCGCGGCCATCCCAAGGGCGCCATCCTGCGCATCAAGGAGGCGTTGCGCCGCTACCCGGACTCGGGACGCGACGCCGAGCTGTTGCTCACCCTGGGCGAGACGCAGCTCGAAATGGGTCAGCCAGCCACCGCCAAGCAGACCTTCCAGCGCATAACCCTGGACAACGCCTCGATCGTCGAAGTCAAGCGCGCCGAGTTGTTCCTCGACTTCATCAAGCGCCGTCACGGCGACGAGCCCAAGGATGTCTCGCCCCACGGATAGGCGCATGGTGGCGACGTCATTCAAGGCGGCCCGCAAGTCTCACTTTCACTAGTGGCCCGTTTCACCCCCACGCCCGATACCTTCCTGGTCGAGGAACTGCCCGCGTATCTGCCCGCGGGCGAAGGGCCACATACCTTCGTGTGGATCGAGAAGCGGGGGCTGACAACCCTGGAAGCGCTCGATCGACTGGCCCACGCGTTGGACGTGCAGGCCCGGGACGTGGGCTACGCGGGCATGAAGGACCGCAATGCGACGACCCGGCAGTGGCTGAGCCTGCCGGGGGTCGAGCCGTCGCTAGCCGCTGCCGTCGAGATGGACGGCCTGCGCGTGCTCGAAGCGCGCCGTCACCGCAACAAGTTGCGGGTGGGCCATTTGCGTGGCAACCGCTTCGAAGTCGTGCTCAGCGAAATCGTCGCAGGAGAAAGCGACAGCCTGCGCGCCCAGCTTCTCCACATCGCAAGCCACGGTCTACCCAACCGCTACGGCCGACAACGCTTTGGCGGCGCAGGTGACAACGCGCGAGTCGGCATCGAGATCTTGCGCGGAACTCGGCGCGAGCGGGATGCCCGCCGGCGCAAGCTGTTGCTTTCGGCGGTGCAGTCAGCGGTGTTCAACCGGGCGCTCGACCTGCGCGCGTCGAGCGGCGGACTCACTTTGGTGCGACTGGGGGACGTCCTGCAGAAGACCGCGACCGGGGGCTCGTTCGTGTGCGAAGAGCCGGAGCGCGACCAGGCGCGCGTGGACGCCGGCGAGCTGGTCCCCACTGCGCCCCTGCCCGGCAGCCGCACCATGCAACCGCCCGCAGGCACGCCGGCACACGCCCTGGAGGAGCAAGCCCTGGCCGACCTCGGGCTTGCTCCCGCCGAGTTTGCCCAAGCCGGCCGCGATCTGCCCGGCGCCCGCCGGCCAGTGGTGGTGCCGGTCACCCTGGGGGATCCACCGCTGCAAGAAAGCAGTGAAGGTCCAGGCACCGTCCGCCTGTTCTTCTCCCTGCCCGCGGGAAGCTACGCCACGGTCCTGCTGGAGGCATTGGGCGTAGGCATGGGTTAGCCAGGATCCTGCGGGGCGCGATGTGTTGTACTTCGTGTGCAAGCGGCTTTCGAGCTTTGCACTTGAAGTGCAAGAGCAGGCGAGCGGCCAAGAGGATCGTGGCGGAAATCCTTGGTTTCTCTGGCGAGTTGCGCTGGCACAAGGC
>PMZX01000269.1 GCA_003170035.1 Myxococcales bacterium
GAGAGCGAAAGGATGCGACCGTCGAGCACGCCCCCCGCGCAAACCCAGCCGATGGCGGGCGGGATCGCGCCGATGACCGATCCAACCACCGGGGCCAGCGAGCTGACACGTTTCAAGTAGGTATAGATCCCGTTGTACCAGACGACGGCCAGCGCGCCGAGTCCGGCGGCCACGGCGCCGCCGAGGAAAAAGAGCGCAGTGAGAGCGACGAGCGCCAGACCGGTGGACCATGCCACCGCGCCGGCAGGCGAGATCTTGCCCGATGGAATCGGACGCAGGCGGGTGCGGTCCATCATCGCGTCCCGCCGGTATTCTTGCGCTTCGTTGAGCGCGCACGCGGCGAAGGCCAGAAGCAGGATCGCGCCCGCAGTCGGCGCCAGCCGCCAGGTCACAGCATGGGTGAACGCCACAAAACCCGTCGCGGCCGACACCGTCGACATGATCGAGATGGGCAACTTGAAAAGCTGAGCGAAATCGCGTCGGGTCACGGGATCGACCCGCTAGCTTACCGCCATCGGGTACCCCCGCCACGATTTCCGGGTCGGGGCACTATCGTCGTCGTCGCGAGCGAAGCAGCCACGCAAGGCCGCAGACGAATGCGTATGCCCACGCGATGGACATGGGGCTTCGCGCGCCAGTCCCAGGGACGAAGGCGCAGCCCGAGGACGATCCAGCATTCTTCACGCTGGTTCCTGGCGTGCTGCCCGTGAATGCGAGGGATCCGCCGCCGCCGGACTGGGCCGTGCTACTCATCGCGGGCAGGCCTCCGGTAGCCGTGGTGCCACCCGTGGAGGTTGGCGCGGCGCTACTCGTGACATTGGTGGTGCCGCCTGATGAAACCGCCGCGGTGGATCCGCCCGAAGCGGGGCTGCTACTGGTTGCCGTGGATCCGCCCGAGGCGGTGCTGCCAGCGGTTGTCGTGGTGCCGCCCGAGGTGCTGCTGCTCGCGGTGGATCCGCCCGAGGCGGGGCTACCACCGGCTGCCGTGGATCCGCCCGAAACGGTGCTGCCGCCGGTCGCCGTCCTTCCGCCCGGGAGGGTGCTGCCACCAGCTGCCGTGGATCCGCCCGAGGCGGGGCTACCACCGGTTGCCGTGGTTCCGCCCCTGGCCACCGAGCCGCCGCTGCCGCCAGCGTCGCCGTCGGCGTCCTTGGCGACCGCGCCATCGCCTGGTCCTGCGTCCCGTGCCACGGTTCCACTCGTGCCGCCTGTTCCGCCCGTGCCGCCTGTTCCGCCAGTTCCACCCGTGCCACCGGTGCCGGGCACGCCGCTGTTGGCGCTATACGTGCTGCATGCGTTTCCCGCCACGCCAGTGTCAGCGTCGAAGGTTGCACCGTCGAACGGAACCACGATGACCTTGCTGCCATGGGTATCGTTTCCGAGTTCCAAGGACTTGTCCACGTCGATGGCCGCGAAAGTGAATGCGCTGACGTGCCCGTTTTCCATGAATACGGCGGGGCGCTCCAGTTTGTACCAGTGGTTCACCGTGCCGTCCGTGTAGCGGATGAAGTTGGTGGTGGGATCGTAGGCAATTCCCAAGTCTTTCCAATTCTTGATCCCGTCAGGCGACACCATGTGCCGCGCCTTACGCAGGTCGTAGTAGTTGTAGACCATGTGGTATTGCCCGCCACTGCACCAGATCACCGGATCCTCGCGCGATCCACTGGGGTAACCCGCGGGCGTGATGAACACCTTCGCGGCTTGCACTGTCCATGGGCCAAGCAAGTTGGAAGGCGTGGTCATCATGGTGCCGAAGCGCGTGGCCATCAGGTAGGTCTTGTCGGGCAGGATCATCAGGCTCAGGTTCTTGGTTGTTCCCGAGGAATCGAGACCGTTGGCGTCTACCGTGATGGAGCCCTTGAAGGTCCACGGCCCGTCGATGGAACTGGAAGTGAATATGTCGCCAGGGCGCGTGTCGCTGACGATCACCGTCCAGGTGTTGTCGGGAAGCATGGAGGCGGTGACGTTGTGGCCTTTTCCATTGCTGTCCGTGTAGGCCATGCCCTTGTCCACGTAGGGGCCGATCATGCTGTCGCTCACGGCATGAACCGCGACGGACTTGCCCCAACCCGAGTGTCCGCTACTCTGAGGCCAGCGACTGGCGTACATNNTCGCGCGGACCGGTGGCCGCGGCTCCCCAGACGGAAGACGACAGCGAGCCCACGATGGGCGTCGGCTGGAAATACTCGATCAAGTCCTTGGCGGACGCGGGCGTGGAAGCGCCGAGCAGAAGTCCCAACGCGGACACCGGGGCGAGCGTGACAGCGACAGTTTGGTTCATGGCTACTCCTCGTCGCATCAACAGGGAGTGACCAGCCGCGATTCGGGTTTAAAAAAGCGCGTTCGCGCAGCGCACTGGGACGGAAAGCGACGCGCTACGGGGCGTCGCCCAAGGCCTCGGAAAGCTTGGGGGCACAGATAGCCGAAAGCTTCCTCAGCGCAGCGCGAGTGGCGGCCTCTCTGTCTCGCCCAGCGGCCCGTGCGGGATCTCCGCCAAGCGAGGCCGACAGGATCTCGGCTCCGCTGCTCAAGTCGAGCATGCGAAAATCTACGCTCGGGCGACAGAACACGGCTCCCTCGAGCAGCGCCTCGGTGGAGAAGACCGCGGAAATGCGACCCTCGGCGCGAAAAGTAGTGCTGCCGCTGGATTGGCCGCAGGGTAGCGCCGTCACACCCAGCGAGGAGACCTGATCCATCACGGCTTGGACGAGCTGACTCGCCTCTCGAAACCCTGGCGCCGGGGTCAGGCAAACCTCGACCGAAGCCTTCGAGCGGATCCGCCGCAAGTCTGCGTCAACCTGGGCGGCCTTTGCGATGTCAGCCCATTCACCCTGTGTTGGAGGCGCGGCGGTAACGGATTCGACCATCACCAGCGCGGCCGCCAGTTCCCGGGCTGATTTGCGCACTTCTTTCGCGAGCCTCCCGGCCCCGCGCAGGTCCATTTTCGTCTCGGCCAGCGCAAGATCCTCCAAGGCACGACCGAGCAATGCCCGCGTCCTTGCCACATCTCGCCGGAAGGGCTCAGCCGCAGCCGCGCGGTCTAGCACCGCGAAAACGTGCACTGTGCCGTCCCTGACCTCCGTGTCGGCAACAGTTGCGAGGCCACGGTGATCGAAGGTCGTGTGCTGACGGACATCATTGGTAACCTGGGATACTGTCGCGCCACCGCCGGGACCGGCCATCATCTTCTCGTGCGACACCAGGGTGCCTTCGATCTTTGACTGGATCTGGGCGCCCATGTCCGCAAACGCGTTCACGCGCGCCTGACTGACATCGCTGCCCTGGCCCACCCCGGTGATGTATCGGTCTTGCGGGAACCGGACATCCCTGCCAGTCAGGAAGTGGTCGCGCAGACCGGCTGGACTGGTTGGGGTCGAGGCGCACGACAGGCAGACGAGCGCGCCCAGGGTCGCGCGCAGCCATCGCGTCGTTGAGTTCATTCTGTTTCGGCATGATACTGTCGCGTGCGCGAAAATGGAACCGGTGGCACCCGACCCTTTCGGTTTGCCGCCCTGGTTGGGGAGGCCTCAAATCATGCCGATCGATCGCCGATTTCTCATCGCCGTGCTTTCCACCCTGACGGTGACCTGCGCTGCCCCCCAGCGCGCCCGCGCGCCCGCAGGCGACGTGGCTAAGAAAGAATCGCCGAACTTCGACCGCGACGAGCCCCTGGAGACCCTTGCTCGACCGGAAGGCGAATTGGCATCGGCACCCGCGGCATCCGAATCGGCCTATGTCGAGGAGCCCCTTGTGAGGATACAAAAATCGGCTTCGGCCGAATCGCGGCCATCGCCTCCGGCCGCACCGCCTGCCAAACCAGCTGCAACTACCGAACCAGTTCGCGACAGGCTCACCGCCAAACCCGTCACGCGCATGCGCCCAGCAGAAGCACCCGCAGTCCCCCGCGAGGCGCCGGCTGCCCCGGCCTTGAAAGCCGGCCGGCATGACGACAACAAGGAGTACAACCGCTTTCTGGCCTTTCTGGCGCAGAACCATGAGTCCGTGAGGTACTCGACCGACATCAGCGAGCGCCTGCTCGTGCGCGCGCTCGACCGCGGGGGTCGTAGCCTGCCCAATTGCCCCGTTACGGTCAAGTCGACATCGGGAAAGGTCCTGGAACAGACGACGACCTATGCGGATGGCAGCACNNGACAATGAGATTCGCTTCGATTTTGCGCGCAAGGTGCCGACGCCAATGCCGGTGGACGTGGCCATCGTGCTGGATACCACCGGCAGCATGCAGGGCCAGATCGACCGCCTCAAGCAGACTCTCAAAGCGATTCACTTCCAGCTCACCTCGCTGCCCATGCATCCGGACATTCGGTTTGGCATGGTCGCCTATCGCGACAGAGGGGATAGTTACCTGACCCGGATCACACAGTTCACGTCCAACGTCGAGTCATATCAGGCCATGCTCGAAAATCTGTACGCGGACGGGGGCGGCGACACTCCTGAAGACCTACAGAGTGCCCTGGACGTGGCCATGCACCAGCTCACATGGCGTCGCGATGCCCTACGGATCGGCTTCGTCATTACCGATGCACCGCCACACACGGATTACGGTCAGCAATACAACTATCTGGCAGCGATGAAGGAGTCGCTTAGCCGCGGCATCAAGTGGGTGACAGTCGGAGCCGGCGGTCTGGGGATCGACGGCGAGGTCATCTATCGACAGATCGCCCAGTACTCCATGGGCGAGTACGTGTTCATCACCCAGGGCGGCGGCGGCGACAGCGAGGGAGGCACAGGCGAGGCGAGCCACCATGTGGGAGGCAACTACAGCACCGAGAACCTCGATCAAGCAATTGTGCGCATTGTGCGCCGAGAGCTCAGCTACCTGACCGACACACCCAAGGACTTTGACACCACCATCGTCGCCACCGGCGACAAGGCCACGCCGCGCGATCAGATATTGGCGCCGGCGGTTGCAGAGGCGCTGCGCCAGCTGGCCGACTACAGCTCACTGAAGCTTGGCAGCAAGACCCTGGTTGCGATCGTGCCGGTGACCTCCGCAGACAAAAAGTACAAGTCGCTGGCCGAGTATCTGACCGACCAGATGATCCTTTCGGCCAGCCGCAACGAGTTCTTCAAGGTTGTCGAGCGGGATCTGGCAGCCCTGAGCCAGGAGATGAAGCTGCAGCTCTCGAACCTCTTCGATGAGTCCGCGACTGTGCCGATCGGCAAGATGGTAGGGGCACAGATCCTCATCGTCAGCAAGCTCGTGGTCAAAGGGGACGGGACAGAGCTGTTTTCCAAGCTGGTCCGGGTCGAAACCGGCGAGGTGCTTTCGGTGGCGAAGGTTCAGGTCACAGGCGGCGCGGGTCTCGGCTCGTAAGTGAATTCAATACTGTCAATTGACAGTGGGTGCTGGAACCTCAACAGGGACGCCGGAATTGGACGTGGTACCGTTACCCAATTGGCCCGCGGAATTGGCACCCCAACACCAGAGTCTCCCCTCGTCACTCAAAGCGCAGACGTGATTGTACCTGGCCGCAAGTGATTTCACTGAAACCGCCTCAGGAAGAACCACCGTGACTGGAGTCAGACTTTGGGCAAATGTACCATTTCCAAGCTGCCCCAATGCGCCATAGCCCACGCACTGCACAGACGCGCCTCCGATGATGGCACAGGTCGACTTGGCGCCCGATGCGACGGCAATCGCCGTCTTCGGAAACTGTGACGTCACGGCTACCGTAGTCGTCACAGTTTTGCCGTCGCCCAGGCCACCGTACAGGTTCTCGCCAAAGCATCGAACGGATGCATCAGCCAAGAGAACACAGGAGTGGTCTTCGGTGGGAGAAACTGAGACCACCCGGCTGGCAATGCCGTCTATGCCGTAGACCAATGTGGCGACCGGGTTGGCCGCAAGCGTTCCATTGCCCAGTTGCCCCCGCTCGTTTGCCCCCCAGCATTTGGCCGTTCCATCCGCTATGACGGCACATGCTTGCCACAAGCCAGTCGCTATCGCAGTGGCATCCGCAATGCCCAAGGCGACGACAGGGCTGAAGCTGGTCGTCTTCGTGCCATCGCCCAGATCATAGTGGTCATTGCGTCCCCAGCATTGGACGGTGCCGTTCGCCAATCTCGCGCAACCTCGCTCAGCGCCCGCGATGATTTCTTCGACGGTCGACCCGGCCGTAAATGGTGTGCACAGAGGGCCATTGTTTGACGCCACCGGTGCGAAACAGCCCAGTGAACCATTGACGTTGTACCCCCAGCAATTGACCTGGCCACTCCACAAGAGGACGCACGTGTTTCCCCATCCGGTGGCGACCGACCGTACTCCTTGTTGATCCGGAATCTGAAACGGGACAAGATGGTTGCCGGTGGTCGCGGGCCCCAATTGACCCAGGCCGTTTCCTCCCCAGCATCGAAGAGTGCCATCGGAGACGACCGCACAGGTATGCGTGTCGGCGACATCGACCTGGGTGTAAACCGCCGGTCCGCAGTCTCCATCAGTGTTGATGTTGCAAACCATTGGAGACAGGCAATCGCTGTTTGTGGCGCATGCATTGGTGGCAGCGTCTGGCAGCGCCCGTGTGGTTCCGCCAGAGCCGGTCGATCCACCGGTCAAAGACACGCCACCGGTGGATGTAGGGCCGGCGTCGCCCGCTGTCTGTTTCCTGAGACCCGAGGCGCCGCAGGCCGCTGACAGGAGGATTGGCCCGAAAAGGAAGAGCGCCACGTGAATGGTGGGAGGCATGGGCAACAGTTTGCCTGCTTCGTCCGCCCAAGGCAATGGCGTGTGAAGCGCGGGAATGTCTGCGCGCCCATCTGGGCCATGCTAACCCTAGCCGGCTATGGCAGACGCCGTCATCGTCTTCGACAATGTCCACAAATCCTACCGCAACGTGAAGGCGGTCGACGGGATCAGCTTCGACGTGGCGGCCTCGACTTGCTTCGGGTTGCTGGGCCGAAACGGCGCAGGCAAGAGCACGATCATGCGCCTCATCTATCGCAAGGCCGAGCGGGATGCCCAACCGCGCGGAACCGTCTCGGCGTTCGGGTTCGATCCCGAGCGCGACGAACTCGAGATCAAGTGCCGCTCCGGCGTGGTTCCTCAGGACGACAACCTGGACGAAGAATTGGACGTGACCCAGAACCTGCGCGTGTTCGCCCGGCTCTACGGCATCCCTGCCAAGCGAGCCGAGTCGCGCATCGCGGAGCTGCTCGAATTCATGGAGTTGCGCGAGAAAGCGCGCGTCAGCATCCGTGAACTCTCGGGCGGCATGAAACGCCGCTTGGTCATCGTGCGCGCCCTGCTCAATGAGCCGCGCCTGCTCATCCTCGACGAGCCGACCACCGGGCTCGATCCGCAAGTCCGCCACACCATCTGGGACAAGCTGCGCCAGCTCAAGCGCGGCGGCCTCACCATCGTGCTGACCACGCACTACATGGAAGAGGCGTTCCAGCTCTGCGACGACGTCCTGATCATCGAGAATGGCAAGGCGGTGTTGCGGGGCAACCCCAAGCTGCTCCTGGCCAATCACATCGAGGCGTATGTTCTGGAACTGACCGACGTCACACTCGCGCCGCAAGCGCTCGAACGGCTGCCGGCGGGAGCGGCTCGCATCGAAAAGGAGGACGAATCGGTGCGCGTCTACGCGGCCGACTACGCCGCGCTCAAGGCGGTAGCCGACCATCTGCCGCCGGGCGACTATCATTTGCGCCCGAGCACCCTGGAAGACGTCTTCCTCAAGGCGACCGGCAGGAGGCTCGATGCCCGCCAATGACATTCACCCGCCTGTCCTCGGCGCGCGCCTGTACAGCGTGTGGCACCGCCATATGCGCGTGTACACCAAGAACCTCATCAGCAACGGGCTGCCGCCTTTCCTCGAGCCCGTGATCTTCCTACTTGGGATCGGCCTCGGCCTGGGCCGGTACCTGGTGGCGATGGACAGCGTCCCCTATCTCGTGTTTCTCGCCACGGCGCTGCCGGTGACCTCTGCCATGTTCACTGCGTCCTACGAGTGCACCTTCGCCACTTTTGTACGACTGGAATTCCAGAAGTCCTACGACGGGATGGTCGCCGCCCCCGTCACCATCAACAACCTTTTCGTCGGTGAAATCCTGTGGGCGGCCAGCAAGGGCCTCTTCTTCAGCGCCTGTGTCGTGCTGATGATGTCCCTGTTCGGGGCCATTCCCCTGCCCATGGGCCTGCTCGCAGTGCCGCTTGGTTTTCTAACCGGGGCCATGTTCGGCGCGCTCTCGCTCGTCGTGACCTCGTTCGTCCAGAACATCAATCACTTCAATTTCTACTTCACTGGTCTTCTGTCGCCGATGTTCTTCTTTTCCGGGACCGTCTTTCCCCTCGACAGCCTGCCGCGCGCACTTCGCCCCTTCGCCGAGCTTTTGCCCCTCACCCACGCCGTCCGCCTCACCCGCTCGCTGGTCCTGGCCCGCCTCTCGCCGGTTCTGCTCGCCGACTTCGCCTTCCTGGTCGTGGTGACCGTGTTGGCCGGCAGCCTCGCCATCCGCCGACTGCGGCGGAGGATTGTCGTGTAATTCCTCACTTCCTTCGATACAGCGGCACGCCCAGCACGGTTTGGTCCAGCCGGTAGTGCCTGGCCACGAATGCAGCGATACTCGGATGGCGAGTCAGCGGTTCGTCGTCCATCTTGTCGAGCTTGCCAGCGGCCGCGTCGACGATGAACTCCGGTAGGTTGCGCTGCAGATCCGCCATCAGGTTGTTCCAGCTTTCCGCTGGCACGTTCTTGCGATCGGGATGGCCGCCCAGGTCGTTGGCAGGCGTGCCCCACACGTGTCCAGTCTGGTAATTCACCGAAATGTATCGGGTTGCCATACGGCGATGGGCGTACAAGTAGATCTCGGGCGAATTGCCCCACACGAACACGCGCGCTTCCGGTCGGGTGTGCTCGCGTAGGTAGCGCGCCACCGCCTGGTAGTGATCCTGGTGCCAGGCCGAGCGCGGGCAAACCTGCCGATCGGCCATGGCAACCGCGACCGACGTGCTTGCCCCAAGCACGATGAGAAACAGAGCGATTCTTCCCAACAAACATCTGGTTCGCATCACGCAACCTTTCGGCGCCAAGTTGTCAACTGTCGCGCCGCCATGATGGCCAGCGGCGGCAGAACCTGGATGAAGTAGTGCGGGTAGAAGCGCCCGCCCATGCCAACCGCGACAAAACTGGCAAGCAGCCAGCTCGCGAGCAGACAGCCGGCGCCGCGCTGCCAGGCAACATCGTAACGGCGTCCACGAAGGATCAGCGCGACGGCCGGAATGACCAGTCCCACGTCGATGACCAGGAAGAACAGGGTCTTGAGCGTCCCGTTGGCCAGCTTGATCTCGAACGGCAAGCTGCTCGTGTAGTAGCGGGCATAGGCGAGGCTGGCTGTCGCGTCGGCGATGGCACCAGTACGCCACAGCCATGCCGTCAGGGCCAGAACCGGCAGCGTCAGCCCGATCGCAAAGAGCGCTATGTATCGAAGCCCGATCCTGCGCCGAAAAAACACGATGGCAATCGGCAACAAGGCCCACACGGCTTGCGGCCGGATCAGAATCGCAGTGCCCACGAGCGCGCCCAGGACGAAATTTTCCGCGTGCGTGGCGCGCTCTCGCGTCCAGATGCGCGCGGCCAGCCAGAACGCCGCCACCAGCGGCAGGTTCATGAACAGTTCGGTGTTGGCGGCCTGAAAATCGTTGGCCGGGCCCACCACGCTGGCGGCCGCGTAGAGCATGCCCGCCCACCGGCCGACCCGTGCGCCGAAGAATTCTTGGGCCACAAGACCCACCAAGTACGCGGTCAAAGCGGCGACCAGGAGCAGCACCACATGGACCGCGGTCAGATTGAAGACACCAGCCAACCGGTAGACGAGCGCGTAGATGAGGTAGATCCCCGGAGGCTTGTGGTCGACCACGTTGCGGAAGAAGGTGCCACCAGACACCAACTCGGCCGCGCCCGCGGAATAGTAGGATTCGTCGATGCAGAACGGGTGGCTAACCAGGGCGGGAAAGCGCAGCACGCAGGTCGCAGCCAGCAGCCCAAGAAAAGTCAGCAAGCTTGCCGCAGAGCGGGTTCGCTGCACGGCTTCACTGCGGGGGCTCTCCATTTGCGACATGCGGCCTCGGTTTGCTAGACGGATCCGGCCTGTGCAGAAACCGGGCCAGGCGCACACAGTCCCAATGGACGCACGCTGCTGGCGCTCTTCACGAGCCCGAGTGGGGAATCTTCACCGGGAACGTGGAAAACCGGACAGCCAACTACCAAAGAACGAGGCCATAGATCGAACAGCAAACGCGTGTTGTGCCGTGAGTCACACGAGATCGCATCTCCCTCAGTGCAGTGACTTGATGTACGCCACAAGGTCGGCCACGTCGCGCTCACTCAAGTCAGCCTTGGGCAT
>PMZX01000053.1:0-8637 GCA_003170035.1 Myxococcales bacterium
TCGCGCAGCTCGGCGAACCAGCGCGGATGGGTGAAGTCGCCGGTGGCCACCACGGCAATCCCTTTGCGCTGGGCCCAGCGATGGAGCTGCTCCAGATTCAGCTCCTTGCTGGTCGCCCGCGACAAATACGAGTGGATATGCAGGTCAGCCACGAAGCGCACGGCGGAGGGAGTGTATCAAGTCCTGCCCGTCGCGGCCGATTCTCGGGGTAGGCCACTCCGGCCACCTTCACCCCATACAGCATCAAGGTTTCGTGGTTGATGCTACAATGGCCAACCAGGGGATTCTGCTTGTCCGTTCTCAAAGTCATCTGCCCAAAATGTGCGAAAGGTCAGGAAGTCGGCGGCGATGTTTCGGCCGGCGGCACTGACCACGTTTGCATCTACTGCCACACGGTTTTCAAGGTTAGACCGCCCGCCGGCCGGCTGGCGGATGACCTGCCGGCGCCGCGCGANNCCAGGGGATCTGCCCGTGTCGCGCGACGCACTCCCCCGGCCGGGCGATCTGCCGGTATCGCGCGACGCACTCCCGCGTCCTGACGATCTCCCCCAATCCAAAGGCTATTCGCGGCCGGGCTGGCTACCCGGTCCGGAAAGGGCTCCGAGCAAGACACCTCCGCTGGGGCTAGTGCTTGATCCATCGTTCGCGCCGTATTCCCCGGTGACCGGCAGCGGACCGCCCCTGGCCTTGGACTTGAACTCCTCGCGTTCGGCCGTCTCCTCTGCGGGCCCGCCTCCGTCTGGGTTGTCGTTGGACCTGGGCGGGGCTGCTGACGCGCCGCCCATTCCCACGCCCGCGATCAAGCCGCGTCCCCCGGCTGCGGTTGCGAAGACGCCTGCCCCTGCCAAGCCAGTCACGGGCCGCAGCGCGGCTCCGCCCCCAATTCCCACGTCAGCGCGCGTGCCGCCAGAGGGGGCTCAGGTGCCTAGCTTGGCGCCGCTCACGCCGGCCGGAACGTCGCCGCCCAAGCTGGCGCCGCTCGCACCGACCGGGGCATCCGCACCCGAGTCTTCCCCGCCAGCCAGCAAACGTGCGTCAGGTAACGTGGACCTGGGGTTCAGCCTGGAGTTGGAGGGGGATTCGGGTTCACAATCGGGGGCCGCCACCCTGCCCTTCCCTGGCGCTCGGGTCGCCAGTGAGGGGCTGGCCGAGGCTGCGGCCGCTGACCACTTGCCCACGCTGCAGCCCGTGGCGGGACGAACGCTCCTGCGCGGAGGTGCCTTGCGGCCAGTGGCCAAGAAGGTTCGGATTCCCAAGTGGGCATTCGCAGTCGCTGGCGGGGTCTTGGTAGTGGGTGCAGCCGCTGCCTTCTTCTTGTCGCCCTCGCGCAAGGCACCCAAGGTCGAGGAGGTCATCGGTCCGATGATGGCTGGCCTGCTCAACGACAATCCAGCAGCTTATCAGTCGGCCGAGGACAAGCTCGCGCCTGTCATCGCTGGCCTGCAGAGCGAAGGCGATACCCTGCGAAGCAGGACCGCGGAGATCACACTTCTCGATGTCATCGTCCACAGTGCGGATCCTTCCAAGACGGCCCGCGCTGAACAGCTCCTACAGGCCATCAAGCCGTCGCCGAAGCCGGTAGCCGGTTTCAACCGGGCCAAGGCGCTCTTGGCTGTTGCCAAGGGCAAGGCGAAGGAGGCCGAGCCCGCCCTCGGAATGGAAAGCGGGTTCGCCGAGAGCCAACTTGCCGTGGCCCTGGCGCGGCTGGCGGATGCCAACGCCGCCACTGCCGTGGAACCTCTGCTCCGGTATGCAGCCGCCCGTCCAAAGGAATTGGTCGCCCAGTACATGTTGGCCCGGGCGTTGGAGGAGGCTGGCAAGCCCGAAGCCGGGCCGGAGTACGAGAAGGTTCTGAGTAGGAACGCGGATCACTTCGGTGCTGCTTTGGGGCTGGCGCGGCTGGCGGCGACACCGGAAAAACGCCTGGCCGCTGCCCAGGCCCTAGTTGACAGAAAGCAGCCGGCCGCTTCGCCCCATGAACTGGCGCAAGCCAACTTGTTGTTGGGTCAGGCCGCGTTGGAGACGGGGCGCATCCAGGACGCTGAAGCGATACTGCGCAAAGCAATCTCGCTGGATACGCACCTGACTGCAGCGAGACTGGCACTGGGCGAGCTGTTGCTCTATGCGTGGCGTTACGACGAGGCGTTGATCACGCTTCAGTCTCCGGGAGCCGCGGTGGAGGCGACCATCGCGGGCAAATTCGCCCTGGGGGGCGCCAATCTGGCCACCAACAAGGTAGAGCAAGGCACAAAGCTCATCACCTTGGCTGCCAAGGCCAAACCCAACGACCCGCGGGAAGCCTTCTGGAATGGATTCGCCGCCGCCGCGAGACAGCCCCCTGATCTGGTGGGCGCCGGCCAGGCCTATCGCGAGGCGCTCAAGCGCGATCCCAAGTTCTTGCCCGCCTCGCTGAGGCTGGCCGCGCTCCTGCAGCAGCAGAACAAGGCGCAGGAGTCGCTGACCGTGCTGCGTGCAGCCGAAGAGGCTGGTGCGCCTGCGTCCATCCTGCAACTGGCCTGGGGTGACGCCCTGATCGTGGCGAAAGAGCCGGTCAAGGCCGAGGAGGTCTTTCGCAAGGCGCTGCAGGCGGATTCCAAGTCCGCGCAGGCGCGCCTGGGCGTAGCGGCTGCTTTGCAGGCGCAGGACAAGCTCAAGGAGGCGAAGGCCTATCTTGAGGAGACGCTCAAGGAGATGCCGGCCACGCTGGGGCTGCGCGAGCGGCTGGCCGCGGTTTGTCTCGCCCTTGGCCAGAACGACGAGGCGTTGGTCCGGTATCAAGAGGAACTGAAGGCCGGCCGGGTGACGCCGACCCTGCGTTTGGCGCTGGCGCGGCTGGCGCTCGACCTGGGCAAGATCGACCTGGCCCAAAGCGAGGCGAAGAAAGTTCAGGACGAGAATCCTCGCAACGCCGAGGCCTCGTACCTGCTCGCCCGCGTCCACGAGGCGCGCGGCGAGTTGGGGGCGGCGCTGGCCGAGTACCGGCGGGCCCTGATGTGGGAAAAGCTTCCCGCGTACAACTACGCCTACGGCCGGGTTCTCTTGAAGGTGGGCAAGGAGCAAGAGGCCTATGTCGCGTTGGACGCTGCCAGTAGCTTGCCCGAGGCCAGAATGGAACGCGGACGCGAGTTTTTCCGGCACGGCGAACTGGAAAAGGCCCTGGAGGACTTCAAGGAGGCCGCCAATATGCTTCCCACCGCGGCCGATCCGCTCATCTACGAAGGGTTCTGCTACGACAAAATGGGGCAACAAGCCAAGGCTGAGTCCGCGTGGCGCGACGCGATCCGGGTGGCCCCCGATGCCTCAGAGCCGCACTATCGCCTGGGCAGGCAAGAGATGGACCGCGGCCGTCCGGCGGCCGCCATCGAGCACTTCCACAAAGCCGTTGCCAAGATTCCGGCGAATGCCTCGTGGGAAAGCGAACTGTATTTTCAGCTTGGGCAAGCGGAGTTGCTGACCGGCTCCAAGTCCGCCGCGCTTGCCGCGTTCAAGAAATACGTTGAGCTAGCACCCCAGGACGCTCCCTCGCGGCCCGAGGCTGTGCGGCAGGTGGCGCGCCTGTCGAACAAGTAGGACGAGAGATCTGGCGCATCAGTCGCACATGCGCTCTTGCACGATTGCAAGCCGCAGGTGGCGAGCGGAGATTGGGTGCGATAAGAAGATCCTTTGCATGAGCCCATTGGCCTACGTCGAGACCTACGGCTGCCAGATGAATGTGGCCGACACCGAGATTGTGCTCGGCTTGCTGCGAGGGGCTGGCTATGAGCGGACCCTTGATCCGGCGGCAGCAGATGTGATTCTCATCAACACCTGTGCCGTACGCGAGAAGGCCGTCGAACGGGTGTGGGGCCGCGCCAGCACGCTGGCGACNNGGCCAGGTGCGTGCCCGGGCACCCTTTGTCGACTTGGTCGTGGGGCCGGACAGCTACCGCCGCCTTCTGGCACACATCGAAGAGGCGCGCGCCGGCGCCAAGATTGATGACACCACCCTCGACCCCTGTGAAACCTACCAGGGCCTTGACCCTGTTCGCGACGCAACCGGAACTGTGGTCGGACACATTGCCATTCAGCGTGGCTGCGATCGGTTCTGTTCGTTCTGCGTTGTGCCCTACACGCGCGGCCGCGAGCGTGGCACCGCCCCTGAAGAGGTGCTGCGCCAGGCGCGCGCCCTGGCCGCTGCGGGCGGCAAGGAAGTCCAGCTTCTCGGCCAGACGGTGACCTCGTATCGGCACGGNNATTCGTTTCATGTCGCCCTACCCGCTGGGATTCTCCCAGGACGTGGTTGCGGCCATGGCCGGGTCGTCCAAGATCTGCAAGCACGTGCACCTGCCCCTGCAGTCGGCCTCAGACACGGTGTTGGCGCGCATGGGACGGGGTTACAGCTTTGGCCAATACCGCGATCTGGTGAGGGCGTTGCGCGCGGCCTTGCCCGGGGTAGCCGTCACCACGGATTTGCTGGTCGGTTTCTGCGGCGAGAGCGAGGAAGAGTTCGCCGAGATCCTGCACGCCTTGCAGGAGCTGCGCTTCGACAACGCCTTCACCTTCGCCTATTCCGAACGCCCCGACACCCTGGCGGCGCGGACCATGGCCGACGATGTCCCGGCCGACGTCAAGCAACGACGGCTGGCCCAGGTCATCGACCTGCAAAGGCAAATCACAGGCGAGATCCACGCGGCCCAGATCGGACGGCGCGAGCGGGTTCTGCTGGAGGCGCCGTCGCGGCGCTCGCCGGACGAACTGCTGGGCCGCACCGATACCTTCCGTTCGGTGATCGTGCCGGCAGGACCGCGAGGCAAGCTGGGCGCGTTGGTCGACGTGACAATCGAGCGCGCCAATCCGGCGACGCTGTTCGGGAGTGTCGTGACATGAGCCGAGGAAATGGACGCGTCGCGATCAGCTTTGTCTGCACAGGGAACATCTGTCGTTCCCCCACGGCCGAGGCGGTCATGCGCCATCTGGTGCGGGAGGCGCGCCTCGACGGCGCGATCGAGATCGACAGCGCGGGCACCGGTTCCTGGCACGNNGCCCCTTTCGGGCGTGGCGCGCCAGTTCCGGCACTCGGATTTCCAACGCTTCGACTATGTGCTGGCGCTCGACCGCGAGAATTTCGCCGACCTCGTCCGCCTGGCCCCTGACGCCCAGGCACGCGCCAAGGTGCACCTGCTGCGCGGGTTCGACCCGGCCTCGCCGCCCCAGTCTGACGTGCCGGATCCCTATTATGGCAACATCGACGGTTTCGAGCGCGTGTTCGATATCTGCGAGGCGGCCTGCCGGGGCCTGCTCGAGCATTTGCGTCGCGCGCACGAGCTGTCGTGATGGCCAAGCGTGAACTGGAGCAGGAGGTGGCGCGCGCCATGGGCAGTGCGGTGCGATCGTCGCACGCGGTATCCGGCGGCGACATCAACAGCGCCCACGAGATAACCCTGGCCGATGGCCGGGTCGTGTTCGTCAAGAGCAACGTCGTCGCAGATCCGACCATGTTCGCGGCCGAGGCGCGCGGCCTGGCCTGGCTGGCGCAGGCCCGCGTTCTGCGCGTCCCCCAGGTTCTGGCGGTGGGCGAGACATTCCTCGTGCTCGAGCGCATTTCACCCGCGCGACGCCGGCCCGATTTCGACGAACGCCTGGGCCGCAATCTGGCAGCCCTGCACCGCTTTGGGGCGNNGAACCACAGCTTGCTCTGGCGCGCGACGCCGGCCTGTGCAGTTCGGCCATGGCCCGCGGATTCGATCGACTCTTCGCCGTGCTGGATGAACGCGTGGGCCCGGCTGAGCCCCCGGCCCGCCTGCACGGCGATCTGTGGGGTGGCAATGTGATCGCGGATGCAACCGGCGTGGCCTGCCTGATCGATCCAGCCGTGTACGGCGGCCACCGCGAGGTCGACCTGGCCATGATGCGCCTGTTCGGCGGCTTCGGGCACCATGTATTCGCCGCCTATGAAGAGGCCTGGCCGCTCGAACCCGGCCACGAAGAACGCGTGCCGCTCTATCAACTCTACTTCCTCATGGTTCACGTCAACCTGTTCGGCGGCCCATACGTAGCGCAAGCCGAGCACGCCCTGTTCGCAATCGCGTAGGGGCGTCTTTCGATCCCTTGTCCGGATCGGCCGGCTGCCCTCCTTTAGCTGACTGACGGTCCCGCCGCAGAGACATTGTAGTATCATCGAGATGCCGGGAGCGCGCGACGGGCCCGCAGGTTAGCGGCAAAACGTCCAGACCGACTTGTCGGAAGGTCATGGCAGGGCACGCTCTGACATGTTATGCTACATGACATGTCAAGAGCAGCAGCGGCAAGGAAGAGCGTTCAGCGCTACCGCGATCGGATGAGAGATGCGGGCTTGCGCTTGGTGCAAGTATGGGTACCTGACACGCGTGCACGAGGATTCGTCGAGGAATGCCGTCGGCAAAGCCTCGCGGCAAGGAAGTTCAGCCGCGCCGAACGTGACGCGATTGAGTGGGTCGAGGTTCATGGCGATACCGAAGGTTGGTCGTCGTGAAACGCGGGGATGTGATCGTCGTCGCCATGCAGGGCGACTACGGCAAGCCGAGGCCGGCCCTTGTGATTCAATCTGACCTTTTCAACGAGACACATGCCAGCGTCACGGTGGCTCCTGTGACCAGCGCCATCGTCGATGCGCCGCTGTTCAGATTGACGGTCGATCCTTCCTCGTCAAACGGGCTGCGGTCGGTCTCGCAGGTCATGGTCGACAAGGTGACTGCCATACGCCGAGACCGAATCGGGAAAGCCATCGGTCGCCTCGATGACAACACGATGATTCGCGTAAACCGTGCCGTAGCTTTGTGGTTTGGGCTCGCGACGTGATGCTGCCATAAAGGGCGTTGGTGAGCGCGACAAGCTTCGCGACCTTGCTCGCGTCGAGATGGCGCTCCGGGTTGGGATACAAAGGATAGGCAGGGAGCTCGGAGGGGCGTGCCTGGTAAGGGAAGCGAACCAATTCGGACCTGCCCACGCGCGAGGGGTTGCGACCAGACCATTGTTCGTGCCATGGGCCAAAGCGCCGACGAGCATGCGCGGCCTTCTCTTCAGCGACGATGGCAATAGGCTCGGGCACGTAGTATTGGAAGTGGATGAGTCTCACTGCCGATCACTTATCGACCGCCGCCCTCTTCTCGATCGCATGCCTCACACTACTGGCTGGCTCCTGCCTGACCCCGCCTGCCGCCAGAGGGATCGGCAAGCCTTCGGACCCACTAAGAGCGACGGCGCCTGTCGCGCCCAGTTTCGGCGATTTCACGCGCACATCCCCTGAGCTTTTCGCGAAGTTGCGCCTGGGCTGGAACCTCGGCAACAGTCTGGACGTGCCCAACGGCGAGACGGCGTGGGGCAATCCGATGGCGACACCCGAGCTTTTCGTCGCGGTTGCGAAGGCGGGCTTCAACCTGGTGCGCATTCCCGTCACCTGGGCGCAGCACCTGGGGCCAGCACCGAGCTATGTCATCGATCCGGACTGGCTCGCGCGGGTGGAAGAGGTCGTCGGCTACGCTCGCTCGGCTGGACTCTACTCGATCATCAATACGCACCACGAAGGCGGTTGGCTGTCGCTCAAAGACGCCAATGGCAATACCACCCCGGAAAACAATGCCCTGGTGCGGGCGCAGTTCGTAGCGGTGTGGACGCAGATCGCCAAGTACTTCGCCAATCAGGGTGAAGAGCTGATGTTTGAGTCCGTGAACGAAGTCCACGACGGCTATGGCAAGGCCGATCCTCGTCATGTCGAAATCGTCAATGACCTCGATCAGGCCTTTGTGAATCTGGTGCGGGCAAGTGGCGGCAACAATGGCAAGCGCCACTTGATCGTCCCCGGCTACAACACGAACATCGATGAAACGCTCAAGGGCTTCAANNGCCAGACGCATACCTGGGGTCGTCTTTCGCCGAACAGGGATGATTGGGGTCAGGAGGACTACATCGTGGCTCAGTTCGACAAACTCAAATCGCGCTACGTCGATCAAGGGGTCCCGGTGCTCATCGGTGANNGCGGTCGATCGCGGGCTCGTCCCCGTGTACTGGGACAATGGCGATCGAGGAGGCAAGGGCTTCGCACTCATCGACCGCGGGAGCAACAGCGTAGTTCAGCCGAAAGTGATGGAGGCAATGCTGAGAGCGGCCACGAGCGCGTATTCGCTCGGCGATGTGGCGCTACCGGTGCCTGCCAAGTGATTGGGACCCGGCACGCGGCCGCCGCCGAATTCTCGAAACTTGGGGGATTTTCGGGAACGCAAACGCGGCGGTTGATGGCAATATCGCAGCTGGAGGTTCTTGCGCCGACGAGCATGCGCGGCCTTCTCGTCGGTGACGATGGCAATCGTTGTGGGCACGTAGTATTGGAAGGAGATGAATCTCAGTGCCGATCGCCCATCGACCGCCGGCTTCTTCTCGAGCGCTTGCCTCGCACTCCTCGCGGGCTCCTGCGTCACCCCGCCCGCCGCCAGAGGGATCGGCAAGCCTTCGGACGCACCACGAGCGACGGCGGCTGTCGCGCCCAGCTTGGGCGATTTCACGCGCACGTCCCCTGAGCTTCTGGCGAAGCTTCGCCTGGGTTGGAGCCTTGGCAACAGTCTGGATGTGCCCAACGGCGAGACGATGTGGGGCAACCCGCGGGTGACGCCCGAGCTTTTGGCC
>PMZX01000053.1:8736-10542 GCA_003170035.1 Myxococcales bacterium
GGGTGGCTGTCGCTCAAGGATGCCGATGGCAAGACGACCGAGGAAAACAACGCCGTGGTGCGGGCGCAGTTCGTGGCGGTGTGGACGCAAATCGCCAAGTACTTCGCCAATCAGGGTGAAGAGCTGATGTTNNTTTGTGAACCTGGTGCGGGCAAGTGGTGGCAACAATGGCAAGCGCCACTTGATCGTCCCCGGCTACAACACGAACATCGATGAAACGCTCAAGGCCTTCAAGGTACCGATCGACTCGGCGAAGAACAGGCTGATCTTGTCGGTGCACTACTATGACCCCTACTTGTTCGCGCTCCAGGGCAAGACGCATACCTGGGGTAGTGCTTCGCCGGGAAGGGATGACTGGGGTCAGGAAGACTTCGTGGTGAGTCAGTTCGACAAGCTCAAGTCGCGCTACGTCGATCAGGGTGTCCCAGTGATTATCGGCGAGTATGGCGCTACCCACCAGCGTGGCTACGAGGACTATCGACGCTACTACATGGAGTACGTTACCAAGGCCGCGGTCGATCGCGGGCTCGTCCCAGTGTATTGGGACAACGGCGGCCGAGGCAGCGGAGGAGAAAGCTTCGCGCTCATCAACCGCAACGACAACAGTGTGTTGCACCCAAAAGTGATGGAGGCAATGCGGAGAGCTGCCACGAGCGCGTACTCGCTCAAGGACGTTGCGCCGCCGGTGCCCGCGAAGTGATCAGGCTTCCAGGTCAAGCTCTTCGCGTCGAGCGCCACCTGGTAGTAGCCGTGTGAATCCTAGGGCTACGGATTTTCGAGAGCCGGTACTAAAGTCACTCCTATGACACAGACTCGCCTGCTGCTGGCGCTGTCCCTTGTGGCCGCCTGCGCCCATCCGATGCCGGCTCCCGCCCCGGTTGCGGCTGCGGCTCCGACCCCGGCTCCGGCCAAGCCGGTCGCGCCGGTCCCAGCGGCCAATCCTTTGCTCGCCGAGACTGCCACGGCCGAGCGGACCGCAGCCGAGCATCCCGACGACGGAGAAGCCTGGGGCCGGCTGGCCTCGGCGCTGAGGCGGGCCAATCGTCTGCAGGAGGCTGCGCGCGCCGCCTGGCGTGCTGTCGAGTTGGCTCCCTCTGCGGAATCGTGGGTCTCAGTGGGAAATGTGCTCCTGCAGGGCGGCGCGCCCACCGGCGCCATGGCCGCCTTCGAGGAGGTCAGCCAGCAGACCAACGACGGGTTTCTGGCGGCACAGAACTTCCTCAACCTGGGCTATCGCGCATGGCTGTGGGGCATGGATGACCTGGCCATGAGCGCCTATGCGCGGGCCGACGAATTGGCGCCCGGGCATCCCCTGGTGCTGTACGACCGGACGTTGTTGTTTGCGGCGTCGGGCAAGGTCGCCACGGCGCAGGCCGAAGCAACCAAGCTGCGCAACGTGGTGGACAGGGTTCTGCAAGACCGGCCACCGCTGGAGATGGTCGAGATCCTGGAACCGATGAAGGCGCTGACAGAAACAGTCATCAACGGCGAAGCCGTGGCAAGGCTGCCGCCCTTGCCCGAGGCTGGACAACGCCTGCCCGACCGCTTCTGGCGGCGCGACCCTGGGAGAAGCCACGCCCTTGACCTGACGGTCGACGAAACCTCGGAGCGCTATTACCCCATCGCAGGCTGGCAGGTACTCGCGCTCAACCTGCCGTCGGGCTGGACTGACGACCTCAAGGTCGCCAAAGGCCAGCCGGTCTCGGCACAAATCCGCCTGGAAGCCAGTGGGCTGCGGCCCGTCCTGTGGCTGCTGACTGTCGTCGAGAGCCGCCAAGCGCCCGATCTTGACCACCTCATCGTCGA
>PMZX01000053.1:10636-13604 GCA_003170035.1 Myxococcales bacterium
CACCGCTGACGATCCGGGTATAAACATCCCGTCATGCCCCGGCGGCGGAAGCGCGCTTTCAGCTACCACGCAGGTGTCACTCTGGATGGCACTCAGCTCACCTGCGATGCCGCGGGGTTTGCCACTGATCTCGTGTTTCTCTCGCACGCCAAGGCGCTGGCGCCCGGCTCATCGTTCAGCCTGTCAGAGCGCCGTGCCGGTCGCCGCAAACTGCTGACCACGGAGGGCACTCTCGTGCTCCTGGGTGCCGCCGGGGAGCGCCTGCGCTCGCGTACCTTGCCGGCNNTACGCCGGAACCATCTGCCGCGAGCGCGCCTTCGCAGGCCTCGGTCCCGCGGAGCCGCGGTGCGCTGACGCCGTGTGCCTGGACGCCACCTTCGGGGATCCGCGCTTCGTGTTGCCCCCGCGCGAGGAGGCGGAGGCGACGCTGCGGAGCTTCGTGCAGACGGCGCTGGCCGGCCGGCGCGCGCCGGTCCTGCTTGTGTCCCCCTTTGGCCCGGCGCCAGCGGTTGCCGAGGCGCTGCAGGCTGCCGGTGTTGCCGCGCGCGCGCATGGAAGCATCGTGGGGGTGCTGGCCCGCTTTCGTCAGGCGGGCGCCTCCCTTCCGACGCTGCGTCGCTTTGCGGGAAAGCTGGGTGCGAACGAGGCCTTGCTCTGGCCGCCGGAGGAGCGTGAGGCTCTGGCGCTTGGTGCCCTCGATTCCCCGAGTTTTGCTTTCGTTTCTGGGTTCAGCGTGGAGCCCACGGCCGTCGCTTGCGTGCGCGCTGACCAGGGCATCGCTCTGTCGAATCAAGCGGGATTCGCTGACCTGGTCGCGTACCTCGAAGCGACCGGGGCGCATGAGGTAGCGCTGCACCGGGGATTTGCCGAAACTTTTGCCGCAATCCTACGCCAGCGCGGCTTCGACGCATACGCGATCGACCCTCCGCGCCAGATGGAGCTGTTTCGCGGGTAACTCTCATTCTTCCGGTGTGGAACCGGGCCTGATTCCGATCTAGAAACAGTTACCGTGTTGAATCTCGGCTTTCAGGAGATCGTCGTCATCCTTTTCGTTGCGCTGATCTTCCTCGGGCCCAACATGTTACCCGAGATCGCCTCTGGGCTGGGCAAGGCCATTCGTGAGGTGCGCAAGGCGGCGGCGGACATCAAGAACGAGATCGCGCTGGACGATGCCATTCGCGGACCGCTGGCCGAGCTGCGCGAGGCGACCATGCTTCCTCCCGAGGAGCTCAAGCGTCGGGATGGGGAACGGGACGCCAAGCGGCGGGCCGAACGAGCGGAGCAAGAACGCAAGGCGCGCGAAGAGGCCGAAAAGCTGCGGGGCGAGCGTGAGGAGCAGAAGCGCCGCGACGACGAACTGGCGGCCAAGAAGCGCGCCGAACAAGAGGAGCAGGAGCGCAAGGCGCGCGAAGAAGCCGAGCTCAAGGCACGCGACGAGGCTGAAAAGCGGCGCATCGAGAGCGAGGAGCGCAAACGTCACGACGACGAGCGAGCCGCCAAGAAGCGCGCCGAGAAAGAAGAACAGGAACGCAAGACGCGCGACGAGACTGAAAAGCGCCGCGCCGAGCGTGAGGAGCAGAAGCGCCGCGATGATGAGCTGGCGGCCAAGAAACGCTCCGAGAAGCAGGAACAGGAGCGCAAGGCGCGCGACGAGGCTGAAAAACGGCGCGCCGAACGTGACGAGCAGAAGCGTCGCGATGACGGGCTAGCGGCCAAGAAGCGCGCCGAGAAAGAGGAACAGGAACGCAAGACGCGCGANNGCGGAGGCTCGCCCCACGGTTGGCGGTCCCTTGGTTTCGGGCGTGACCATGGTCATGAACCCACCGCCCGACGCCAATCGACCGCCCCTGACACCCGAGCCAGAGCTTCTTTCCCTGACTCCCGAGCCGGTGTCGGAGCCACCGCCGGCTCCTGCCGGAGCGCGCCCGCCGCCTGTGCCGACGGCGTCGTTGAAGACCACGCCTTCGGGCCGTCTGCCGTCGCCGCCCTCCAGTCAGGCCGACCCCAAATCGCCTCGGCTCTTCCCGCCCCCGTTGCCAAGGAAGAAAGGCTAGCGGAGCATGTCAGACGACGCCTACTCCGACAAGACCATCATCACGGAACCGCCGACGGACATGGTGCCCGCCACGCAGGCCCCCGCGCCCGCCACGGTCCAGGAAACCCCGGTGGCACCTGCGGCCTCGCCGTCGTCGGAAACCTCACAATCCGCTGCAGGCAACAAGGAGGCCTTGGACAGCAAGCGCATGAGCCTGCTCGCACACTTGGGCGAGTTGCGCACACGCCTGCGCAACGCTGCCATCGCATTCCTGCTGGCCATGATCGGGTCGTTCGTTCTCGTCCAGAGATACTTCGACTGGCTGACCCGGCCGGTGCGCAAGGGCATGAAAGACGCCGGCCACGACGTCAACTTCTACGCCAAGAGCCTGACCGAGCCCTTCTGGGTCTACATGAAGCTGGCAATCATCGGCGGCCTCATCATCGCGGGCCCCTTCGTGTTCTGGGAGCTCTGGAGGTTCGTGGCGCCCGGCCTGTACCGCAAGGAGAGGCGGCTCACCATGCTGATCACCGGGTCCACCGCGCTCTGTTTCGCCGGGGGCGCCGTGTTCGCCTACGCCTTCCTGTGTGAGCCGGCGGCCTACTACCTGACCAGGATGCTCACCAGCTTCTCAGGTGACCTGCCCTTCCGACTCGACCCCATGATCATGATGGACGAGGTGGCCAACTTTCAGATGCTGACCCTGGCGGGTTGTGGCCTTGCCTTCGAACTGCCGGTCGTGTTGTCGATCTTCGGTTGGATTGGCCTAGTTTCGAGTCGGGGCATGTTCAGATTCAACCGCTACGCCATCGTCTTGGCGGTTGTTCTGGGTGGGGTGCTCACGCCCAGCACCGATCCCTTCACTCAATGCCTACTCGCGGCCCCAATTTTCATACTCTACAACATTTCAATTCTGGTGGTCTGGCTGATCGA
>PMZX01000191.1:0-23311 GCA_003170035.1 Myxococcales bacterium
GCCTTCGGCTACAACGCCCAGACCGACGTGTTCGAGGATCTGGTCGAAGCCGGGGTCATCGATCCCACCAAGGTCGTGCGCTCGGCCCTGCAGAACGCCGCCTCGGTCGCCGGCCTGCTCATCACCACGCAGGCCTTGATCGTCGAGGCGCCCAAGGACGACAAACCCGCGCCTGGCGGCCACGGACATGGTGGCGGCATGGGCGGCATGGGNNATGGGCGGCATGGGCGGCATGATGTAGACAGCCGTTCGCCCTAGGAATCGCCGAAGAAGCCCACTGTCGGTTGACCCAAGGGTCAGCAGGCAGTGGGCTTCGCGTATGGTGCTACTGGCACTTGCCCAGCCACTTGATGGCGTTGGTCCAGAAAGGATCCGCGGTGTAGCTCTTGCCGGCGTCCAGGTTGCCCCACACGGTGTCGTAGGTGACCCACTCGTCGCCCCATACGATCACGCGTCCCGCGCCCATGGGACCGGCAACGCCGATGGTGGCGATCCGATCGGCGAAATAGTGTATTGGTGGTGGTAGTCCACCGTCGAAGCAGCTCCCTTTGCCGCTAGCATAGGAATACGTAGCGCCGGTTGCTGTGGGAGGCGTGACCACGAATCCGCTACTTACGCGCACACTGAGATTGCCTTTGGTAAGGGCTTCGGGGAGGGTGTTGGGACTAGCAGCATTTCTCTTCCAACCGTACAGCGAGCTGCCGCCCCAGGTGCCCTGAATCACCGTGGTGCCACCGAGTACCTCCATGTCGTCTTGCACTCCAGCCTTGTAGTAGTTGGAGTACTGGATACCGCTGTCCGCCACCACCAAGTTCGGGAACACAAGCTCATTGGCGTCGTTCGCGCTGCCGACAAGCGTCATGAGACCACCCCCGGCCTCGACCCAATCTGCAAGCGCCGTGGCTTCACTGGCGTGCATGGCTCGCATGGCGCCGCCATAGCAGGCGTTTCCTTTTCCGCGATAGCGGAATGATTCGCAAGCGCCTTGGCTTCCCCCATGGATCTTGTTCAACCTGTCCGCCTCGGTGTGGGTCACGTCCAGGAGGATGATGACCTGGTACGGGTCAAGCCGGGTCTTGGTCAGCAGAGTGGCGGGGTCATTGGGGTTGCTGGGGTTGAAAATGGTCAGAGGTTGGCCCCCGCAACCCGCGGTATGTTGTGCCAGCCAGATTGGCATCCGACGATTGCCGTAGTAGGGGGCGTCGTTTCTCGAGTTGTTATCCCAAGGTCCGTAGATACCAATCACGCCGAGTGACGGGCATGAAATTGTCGGTATGCAGCTGCCCATGCAACAGACCGGCTTTGCGGGGTCACCGCACGTGGTGCCGCAGGCGCCACAGTTGCTGGTACTCGCGAGGAGATCGACGCACTGGCCGCCGCAGCAGGTCTGACCAGAGGCACATTGACTGTCCTTGGTGCAGCCACTGCTGCCGCCAGCGCCTGCTGCACCGCCAGCGCCCGCTGCTCCGCCGGCACCAGCTACGCCGCCAGCGCCACCAGCGGCACCACCTCCGCCGCCAGCGCCGGCCGCCGGGGCGCCGCCCGCGGCACCCGCTGCTCCGCCGGCACCCGCTGCTCCGCCGGCGCCCGCTGCTCCGCCGACGCCCGCTGCACCGCCAGCGCCGCCAGCGCCACCTGCGCCGCCCGCACCACCTGCGCCGCCGGCTGCGCCGCCCGCCGCACCGCCGGCCGCGCCGCCCGCCGCACCGCCAGCAGCGCCGCCAGCCGCGCCACCCGTGAGCATGCCGCCCACGGTGATGCCCTGTTGCACGGAAGCATTGTCGTCGCAGCCGGCCGCGCCAGCCGGGCAAACCGAGGCGATTCCGGTTTGTACCGGGGTGGCGTTGGCGTTGGGTGACATGGTGACTTCCAGGACCACCTTGGTGCGGTTGTCCGAGGCCACGCCTTCAGAGCGAATAACGATGATGCCGTTGGAGGTGCCGGTTGGCGGGGGATTCTCAACAGTGAACGCGCCCAGCCGGCACTCGGCGAGATCCTGACGAATGAACAAGGTGTACTTGCCCATGTACTGGGTTGGCGCGGAACTCACGGAATTGTCGGGTGGCGCCTCGTTGTGGGCAACGGCGGTGGGGTAGTTGCAATTTACGTACACTTGGCTGAGTGTTGTCGATAGGTCGCTTTGACAGCCAAAACCCGCGCTATCGCGCACATAGGCCCCGCGGGTGGGCGTGCCGTCCCCCATGCTTCCGAGGCAACCTGAGTCGGACGGATCCATGCCGGAGTTGTTGGGGATCTCGTCGGCGAAGCCCGAGGGCAGGGCAACCGGGACGCCCATGGGGTCGGTGCCGGCCAGCATGCCGCTCAGGTTGGGGGACCAGCCGGGCATTCCCGCAATGGTTCTGTTGAGCACGCTCTTGGCGGTCTGAATTCCCGCCTCCGCGACGTACAGGGCCTGATTGCGCATGTTGATGTTCGCGCTCATCTGGATGCTGCCGCTGGTCAGGTACAGGCCGGTCAGCCCCATGCCAAGCAAGGCGATCATGGCCAGCAGGACCACCACCAGCACGGCCCCGCTTTCAGGGCGGCGAAGCGAAAGTTCTTTGGAAGAGCCGTCGGTTTTCATTACGCCTCTCCTTAGTTGCGCGGGTACACAGTGGTGCTCAGCACCCGCCGCCGGAACTGGTCGCAGCAGGTTTGTGTGCTGGTAGTGCAGCAGGTGCGCACGTTGTTCTCGACGGAAGGCGAGCCATTGAGGAGCCCCTTGGCGTCGATGCCGTTGTCCTCGGTCAAGGAGCGGGCCACGAGCGTCAGACGTACCCCACTTGGTTGGTTGCACTTGGCGGCCTTGTTCGGCGCGATCACGTCATTGGGGTCGTTGAGCATCCATTCGTCCTGGGCCTTGTTGGGGCCTTCGGTCAGGATGCCATCGGCGTTGAGGTCACAGGCGAAGGCCACCTGCAGGTTCTCGATGCCCTCGGCCAGCACCTGGGGACCGGGGGGCGTCGTGGGAGAGCCGTCAAGGCGTTCCATGGTCAGGACAGGAACATTGTGGGTCTGGCTGGCGAGGCGGGTGCCGTTCTTGTCGGTCATCCTGATGGCAAACTGGACCCACCAGAACTCGCCGAAGTTGCGAACACCGGTGCTGGACCCGGTGGGCGGCGCCTGGTAGCCGCCAACACCGGGAACCATGGCACCGACCCCGATTGAGGGGTTCCACATCGAGCCCGCGCAGTTGCCAGCAGGCGGGGGCGGGCAGGCAGTTGCGCCGGCTGCGTGATACAGAAGGGAGGGAGTGCCATTGGTCAAGCTGGTGATCTGGAGGAAGGTACATCCGATGTCGCTGGCGAAGCCGAAGGTAGTGGAGGGGACTCCCATCCCTGGCTGGCCCACCAGCACGATGAACTCGCCTGGCTGAAACATGGCGGCGTTTCCCACCGGGAGCGGAATGTTGGTGCCCGCATTCGTGTCCGGGACAGTCCCGGACAGTGGCGAATCGAAATTCGTTCCTGAAGATCGATTGCCGAAGGCCACGGTGATCACGTCGGTCCCCGCCACGATTCCTGTCGTACTGGTATCGGCGACGACCTGGTCAACGATCCACAGGGGGGGAATTCGCTGCATCCCGCCCGCGCCGTTGTACGCGCGCAGGCCCGCGTTCGGGCGCAGGGAAAGCTTGTGTGCGCCAGCGTCTGTAGGCAGGAGTACGGGCGGATCATCGCTGTCATCCGGGTTGGCGTCGGGCGAGCGAGCGAGGGGAAGAGAGGGCACGATTCCCCCCACCGGCCGCACGCAGCCATACATCCCGGAGCCCTCGGCGCGGATGAACCGGTTGAGGACCTCCATGGAAGCCCATACGCTTTGCTGGACGTTGAGCAGCTTGGTCTGGGTCTCGTACACGCGCTGCTGGCCGGCGAAGAACATGAAGGTAGAGGCGGCCACGATCGACGCGATGACCATGGTCACCATCAACTCGACCAGGGTCATGCCCTGCTCGGGCACGCGCCGGCCTACCACGACTTCCTCCTCTCCATGTCCAGCCGTACGGTCTTGGGGTTCCCGGTGTCCGTGGCGTAGGTCACGGTCACCGAAATCACATAGGGCTGGCTGATCCCCACGTTGACCACCCGCCACATCCGCTTCCAGCGATATTGAATAGCGTCCGCACCGGTGGGGGTCCCTGGGAATTCGATGCCTTCGGCATTCACATAGACAGGCGGTTTCCAGGTCACGGTGCCGATCGGGTTTGCGATGGGGTTGCCCGGGATCTGGAACTGATCCACGTTGGGCAAGGGCGCCACATTCAGGGGGCTCCCGGTGGTCAGCACGGTGCTGAACTCTTCCAGCTTCTGGCTGGCCAGGCGCAAGGCCACGGCCGCATCGTTGGCCGTCTTCGAGGCGCTGATCACGGCTTGCTGGACGGCCAGGGTTCCTAGCAGTCCAACCGCCCCTAGCAACAGGGCCACCAGGACCTCGACCAGCGTGAATCCGGAATTGCGTTTCATCTTCAGAAGGTGTGGTTCAGTGTGGAGACAAAGGACGTGAGGCCAGTCACCGAGACGAGGAAGCCGCCGTCCGGGTGAACGGGGTTGAGGTTCTCGTTGCGAATGTAGATTTTCCACGAAGCCAAGTTTGCCGAGGCAGGGGTGGTGCCTGCATTGCCCATCGAGTTGAAGTAGATCCATTTGCAGCCGTCGGGCCTAGTAGCGGTGAGGTAGCGAGTTGGTACGCTGTTGTCCGTCAGCGCGTCCCAGATCACAACGCCCGTGGGTGCAATCAGATTGCGCAGGGGCGCGTTCTGGTCGTTGCGGTAGGTGGCCATGCCATCCCCGCAGACCAGAGTGAAGGTGGCTACCCGCAGGCTCATGGCATCTAGGTGGGCCCGCTGCAGGCCCTGCGCCACCATGTTGGCGAAGTCGCGCCCCTTGCGCGCTGTATTGTCTCGGCTCAAGGACGGGGTCGCAACCGCAGCAAGCAGCCCGATGATGACGAGCACCACCATCAGCTCGGTGACAGTGAATCCATTCTGCCGATCGCGGCTTGCCGACATGACTCCCCAATCTTGTGCCTGCAAAGGTGCGGCCATCAATAACTCTCGGAAGAATCCCCCTCGATCATAAGATAGACGGCCATCCGCTAAGAAAACATTTCATGGGGCGCAAGCTTGTTCGTGCTCCCAGGTGCGCACATGCATACATGGTGCTGCGCCCGACCACACAGCTATCCCTGCTATCACCGTCCTAGATCCGCCTCGGAAGTACATCGAAGAACCAATGTCGCAATTGCTATCGTGAAGGGCGGCGAGCTTCGTGAAACCAGAGCCGATACTCCTGCATGCGGTTGTGTTGCTCGGCCGGCGCGTGTCGGCTGCAGGTGGTGAAGTCGGCGGTCCTCGCATCGGCTCCCCAGCGCACCTCGACGCAGTCGTTCGGGTTGTACGCCATCTCCAGGGCGCTGCGGCGGGCGTACACATCGGCCACGGTCAATTTGAACGGTGTCCCGTCGCTGCGCCGGTACTCCACGGAGCGTTCGTGGATGCGGCGTTGGTGTAGCTGCTCCAACTCGGCGCGGATCTCCTCGGGCTTGCGGCCGCCCAGAACGAACAGGTCGGGGTGTGCCGACACGCGCGCCGGCAGGCGCGCCAGCACGTCGAGCGCGATGAGCAGGCGCATGTCGCGCGACGGGGTGGCGTAGTCTTCCCAGGGACCCACGGTCTCGAAGATCTTGGCGCCCACGGGCATGGGCACCACCGGGTTGCCCTTGTCGCGCATGAAGCGCTCGCCGTTGTCCACTGAACCCAGGCGCGTCTCCAGTTGTTCCACCAGCGCGTTCAGGGTTTCTTCATAGCTGGCCTGGGCGTCCAGGCCCTTGGGGTTGATCAGCTTGGCCATACGCGCGTAGAAGCCGTCCGAAGACATCGTGGCTTGCTCGGCCGAGAAGGGTGCGAAGCGACGGTCAGCGGCCAGCGCGCGGTTGGACAGCGCGACCACGGACCCAGTCTCGGCTGACTTTTCTACCGGGCGAAAGGCCTTGAAGCCAGGGCCCGCGCTCTTCACGTCGCTGGCAAAGAGAAACGTGCCCTCCCAGAAGCGCTTGCGGCCCACGGAGTTGTCGGGCTGGCCGTCCACGGCAAAGAGGCGCCCGCCCTTCGTCCCATCCTGTTCCACCCACTTGGCGATCATCATCACGTGTCCGTAGGGGTCGGCATAGATCAGACCGGGGCGCAGGACGTCGCGCGCCAGCTTGACCGGGTAGAAATCGGTTTCGTCGTCGTCGAGCGCGGTGCGCGCGCTGCCCGAGTGGACTTTGTTGGCGAGCAGCCGCAGGAACTTGCGAAACCGGTCGAGCGGGTCGGTGCCGGCAACCGGTTCCTCCTGGCTGACCAGCGCGCCGCAGGTGGGCGGGTGGTCGCTGGTGCCGCGGTTGCAGTCGCGCAACCCGAAGGGCAAGCCCATCTTCCAGGCAAAGGTGGCGCGCAGGTAGTAGGGCAGGTCGGCGCAGTCGGGCACCGCCGCGGGCGCGGCGCGATTCTTGGGATCATCCTCGCGCAGGCCAAGGTGACCCCAGAGGAAGTTGCGCGCCGGATCACGGACAACTGGCGCAAGCGAAGGGAAACCCAGCGCGATGTCGGCCGGTGCGTCGAACAGGCGCTCGATCCACGCCGAGTAAAGGTCTTCCAGGCTGCGGTTCCAGGCGCGGGTGACCGGCCAGGCGCCCGACCCTTGCGACCGACCGCGCGCGGGTGTCGCGCGGCCGCGCGCTGCCAGGGAAATGCAATGGCAGGAGACGACCTCGCTGCCGGAAACCAGCGCGACACGAACCTCGCCTGCTGCTGGCGCGGGCAGCTCGGCCGAGAAGCTGAAGGGCGGCCCGCCCCGGCGCACGGTGGCCAGCTTTTGCACCGGCCGACCGGCCGTGCTGACCGTGATGGTCCCGTCGCGAGTCTGCTCGCTGACCACCATGAGGCGCAGGGGCGAGCCGGCCGACGGATTTTCGGGTGACCACCAGATGCGGACCTCGGGCGATTCGCGACAAGCTTCGGAGGCGCGCACCGGCGAGTGCGCGAGCAGGACGAAGAGGATGCCCATCCAGCCGAGAGTGGTTGCCCTGTGCATCCTTGCCTACCAGTGATCGGGATGAGCGCGCCGTCGCACCAGGGTGCGCGCGCGGACCAGCGCCGGGTTTTCGAACAGCTTGACCAGAACGAATCCAGCGAAGAAGCCGCCGATGTGCGCCCAGACCGCGACGCCCGACGAGATTTCAGGTCGCATCGACGAGAGCTGGGGAAGGCCGTTCAACAGTTGCAGCCCGATCCACCACAGCAGCACCAGGTACGCGGGCAGCGAAAGTACTTGCACGAAGATGACCCAGATGAACAGGACGTTGACCCGCACCCGTGGGTACAGCATCAGATACGCGCCCAGCACCCCCGAGATGGCACCCGAGGCGCCCACCATGGGAACCGGCGACGCGGGGTCGATGGCGATCTGCGCTGCCGCGGCTGCCAAGCCGCACACGAAATAGAAGGCCAGGAAGCGCAGACGCCCCATGCTGTCTTCCACGTTGTTGCCGAACACCCAGAGAAACAGGCCATTGCCGAGCAAGTGCATCCAGCCACCGTGCAGGAACATGGAGAAGACGGGAGTCAGATAGTTGATGGGGTCGCGGTCGACCAGGCAGAGAAGGCCGCGGCCAAGCGGCACCGCCTCGCCGATGGGGGCGCGGCCGGTGATCTCACCCGCGACCAGGCCCAGGTTGCACACGCTGGCCGCCAGGATAGTGGGGCTGAGACCGGCCCCCTGGACCAGAACCCATACCATGCCCATCGCGACCAGCAGGGCCACTGTCACCAGCGGAAAGCGCAGGGTCGGGTTGTCGTCGCTGATCGGGATCATGGGGCGTGAATTCTGTCGATACGATACAGGCGTCGGTCAGGTTAGCACGCGGACATGCGCCCCATGCACAAAGTGGCCGTGGACGACGGTGGTCACTCCGGCCACGGCCACGGCTCCGGCCACAGCCACGGCCACGACTTCTTTCGGCTAATGCGGGATTGCGGGAGTCGGCGCGGGAGCTGGCGCGGGCGCGGGTGCGGGAGGCGGCGCGCCTGCGTCGGGACTGGCGCCTGCATCGGGCAGTACTTCAGCTCGGTATCCGAAGAGCGTGTTCTTCTCAGAGACCGGCGTCAGCTTGATGGCGACGCGGCTATCGGAGAAGGTATAGGCGCGGGTGTGGACCGGCAAGAATCCCGCAGCGCGGACCACCAGATCGAGCGGCCCGCTGTCGCGCGGTCGCACCACCACCAGCGGCCGGGGCACGGGAATCACCCCCAGGGTCTTGTTGCCCCACTTGACCACCGCCTTGCGTGGCGGAACCGTTTGCAGGGTGATGTTGACCTTGTCTTGCGTTTTCGGGGCGGAGGGCTCGGCCACAGCGGGGCTCTCGTCGGCGTCCTGAGCGCCCAGGCCTACGGCCGTACCCACTCCCAGGATCGCCAGCAGCGCTATTCCGGCACGCAGGCGAAGCTTGGACCTGCGCGCGCGTGGCCTCATGGCGTCCCCCCTTCGTCATCGCCAGCGGCCGATCGGCCCGGACCGATACCACCCGCGCGGCCCTCGGCCGAATTGGGCACCGCCGGCGGTGGCCCGGGATAGCGCACGCCCGGCTTGGGCACGTAGGTCAGGACCGGCTTCTTCAACGTGCCCTTGATTTCGCCTTCCAGTACGTCCACAGGCAGCGGCGGTTCCAGCACGTACTGGTAGCCGCGCGAGGGGACGCGGATCTCGAACACGTCGTTGTCGAGCAGAAACTGGCGCGCGATGTTGGTCGGTTGGTCGCCCAGAATGCGCGTGGGACGATGGTGCAGAATGAACGAGTAGAGCCGGATGGCCAGGTGGTTGGGCAAACGGTGGCAGCCGTGCGAGTAGCCCTCGGCGCTGTACATGGAGAGATATTCCGACGAGCCGTGGGCGCGGATGCCGTTGTCCCAGTCGGGCTTGCCCCCCTTGCCCGGCACCACCAGATAGCCGGCGATGAGGCCGTAGGCCGAGAGGAATCCCGGGCCCAGTTCATCGTAGTTGACCACCCGCTGCTGCAGGCCGTTCACCGTCTTGGGCTTGACCAGGGTGCGGATGGGGGTGGACTCGGGCGCGATCCATACCGGGCCGGCCACCACGTTGCGGATTACGCGCGGCCCAACATCCGAGCCTTTGTAGCGGAAGTATTCGTAGCCGTCAGAGGCCTGTTCGGCCCGCCAGCCGCCGATGGTGGTGCGCCAGCGCGCGAGCGGGATGCGCTGTTCCTTGTATTTCACGTAGACGTGGAAGCTGGGGTAGCGCTTGCGCGGCTGCGCGTGGCGCACGCCCGCCGAATCCCAGGGCAGGTCGTACCAGACTTCGCCGCGATCGATCACAATTGACAGGTCCATGTTGGGCTCGTAGTACTCGGGCAGGGCGGGCAAGCGGACCGCGGCGCGCAGGTGGCGAAGATCGGCCGCGCTGTGGCGCTTGAAGAAGGCCAGCGCAGCCTCGGGGCTGGTCAGGCCGAGTTGCTCCACTGCGGCCTGCTTCATCTCTTCGACCAGATTGCGCACCGGCAGGGACCGGCCGTTGGCGCCGGTGTAGGTGGGCGGTCCATTCTTACCCTCGGCGCTGCCGTCCTCGACCACGCCCGCAGCGGCGACCACACGCTCGCGCAACACCCGCACCAGGGCCTCGTGATCGTTGGCCAGCGGCGCCCGGGCCAGGGCATCCATGGTCTTCTGGCGCAGGTAGTTGGACTCGTAGATCATGTGCTTCTGCTGAAAGCGGCGTACCGCCAGGCGCATGGCATCGTCGTAGATGCCTGGGCTGTGTTTCACGCCGCGCTTGAACATGCCTTCGCAGGCCAGGCGCCGTTCCACCTCGGTCATGGCCAGCTTCTCGGCGGCCCGTCGTTCGACCAGCTTGACCTTGGGTTCCAGCTTGGGATCTTTGGCAGCCAGTTCGGCCAGCGTCCGCGCATTGGCCTTCTTGCGCGTGCCTTCCAGATCGCTGCGCAGACGCGCGATGCGCTGCTCTTCCTGTTTCACTTTCTCGGGCGCCACGTAGCCTACGGTCTCCACTGCCTCCATGGCCGCCAGGTTGGCGCCCTCGTGGCACTTCTGTTTCTCGTCCTCCAGGAAGCGGGCGCGCAGCACGCCCAGCGAGGGTGGAATGCCGTACAGTTCCAGGTAGTTCTTTTCGCCGGCGGGCAAGGGCTCGCCATCTTCGTCCAGCGTGTCGTTGGCCAGGCCGAGGAACACGCGGCGGTAGCGGTTGGGCATGGGCTGGCCGTCGCTACCACGATGTTCTGCGAAGATATAGGGAGTCCAGTCGTCACCCAGGTCAATGATGGTGTACCCGGAGCGGGCTGCGCCGGTGGCGCTGGTCCAACTCTCCTGACCGTCGCGAATCACCAGGGCGCGGTCGTCATCAGGCAGGGCGCTGGGGCCAGGCTCCTGCGGCGCGGGTGGGCTGCTGGCCGGAGCCGGGGTCGCAGGCTTGCCGGCCGGGGGCGCAGGCTTGCTGGCCGGTGCCGGGATCGAAGTGGTGGCCGAGGAGGTGGTCTGGGGTGGCGGCAGGGATGCGACACCGCGAACATCGCATCCCAAGCAGAGGGCCAGAGCTGCCAGGACAGTAGACTGCAGTGCACCTTTCATCACGAGTTCGCTCGCTCAACATATGCCCCCGGCCGAGGCGCTGGGCAAGAAATACAGCCTCGCCGCAGGTGCAGGGGGGCCTTCAGGCTACGCCGCAAGCGCCGTTGCCACAATGGCGCGTGCCTCTTTGATCACGCGGTCCAGGTGGGCCTGGCCGTTGAAGCTCTCGGCGTAGATCTTGTAGATGTTCTCCGTGCCGGACGGCCGCGCTGCGAACCAACCGTTCTGCGACGCGACCTTGAGCCCACCGATGGAGGCGCCGTTGCTGGGTGCCTTGGTCAAGACAGCGGTGATTGCCTCGCCGGCCAGCGTGCTGCTGGTGACCTGTGCGGGCGAGAGTTGCTTGAGGCGGGCCTTTTCCGTCGGGGTGGCCGGCTGATCGATGCGGGTGTAGATGGGATCGCCATGGGCCGCGGTAATCTCGCGGTAGTGCTCGCCAGGATCCTTGCCGGTGCGGGCCGTGATCTCCGCTGCCAGCAGCGCGAGGATGAGACCGTCCTTGTCGGTTGACCAGGCGCTGCCGTCGAAGCGCAGAAAGCTGGCTCCGGCGCTCTCCTCGCCGCCGAAGCCGAGGCTGCCATCGAGTAGCCCGTCGACGAACCACTTGAAGCCCACCGGCACCTCCACCAGCGGGCGCCCGAGAGCGGCCACCACGCGATCGATGATCGCGCTTGACACCAGGGTCTTTCCCACCGCTGCACGCGGCGACCACTGCGGTCGGTTGGAAAACAGGTAGCGGATGGCCACGGCCAGGTAGTGGTTGGGATTCATCAGGCCCGCGGAGGGCACCACGATCCCGTGCCGGTCAGCGTCGGGATCGTTGCCAAAAGCGACCTGGTAGCTATTGCGCAGGCCGACCAGGTTGGCCATGGCAAAGGGGCTGGAGCAGTCCATGCGGATCTTTCCGTCATGGTCCACGGTCATGAAAGCGAAGCGCGGATCCACGGTCGGATTGACCACCTGCAGGTCAAGCTTCCAGTAGTCGGCGATGGCTTGCCAGTAGGCCACCGAGGCGCCGCCCAGCGGGTCCACGCCGCACTTGATGCGCGCGTCGCGGATACCTGCCATGTCCACCACGTTGGCCAGATCCGCGACGTAGGGGCCGACGAAGTCCGCCTGTCGAATGGTGGCCGCGCTGCGCGCCCGCTCGAAGGGAATGCGGCGGATGTCCGAGGTAGCGGTCTGCAGCAGAACATTGGCGCGGTCCTGGATCCAGGCCGTGACGTTGGTATCGGCCGGGCCGCCGTTGGGCGGGTTGTACTTGAAGCCTCCGTCAGCAGGCGGGTTGTGCGAGGGCGTGACTACGATACCGTCGGAGAGGCCGCTCTTGCGACCGCGGTTGTGGGTCAGGATCAATCGCGAGATCGAGGGCGTGGGCGTGTACCCGTCGTCGCGTTGGATGACGGTGTCCACGCGGTTTGCCGCCAGAACCTCCAGCGCGGTTTGCTCGGCCGGTCGCGACAGCGCGTGGGTGTCCTTGCCGAGGAAGAGCGGGCCTGTGATGCCCTCGCGCTGGCGCCACTCGCAGATGGCCTGGGTGATGGCCAGGATGTGGGTCTGGTTGAAGGATCCGGCGAGCGACGACCCGCGGTGTCCACTGGTCCCGAAGCTGACGAGCTGCTCGGGGTCGCTCGCATCAGGCGTCTGGCTGTAGTAGGCGTCGGTGAGACGGTCGACGTCGATGAGCAGCGTCGCTGGCGCCGGTTTGCCTGCAAGCTCGTGGGGCATGTGAACGGGCTCCTTGGCCGCGGTGAAGATTACACTGAAGGCGAGTGGTAGCGCTCCTCGAAAATCCGTAGCTGGTTGAGCGCCAGAGACGGTACTACCGCGCCTGCCCTCGTAGCTTGGCCCAGAAGCGCCCCAGGTATTCGTGCAGGGCGCGTTCGATCATCAGACCGGCTGTGGCGTGTGGAATCAAGCCCAGCACGTGACCTATGCCCGCTGTCTCGTCGGCAGCGAGATAGTCGACGGGGGCCGGAATAGGGTTCATGCCGGCCTGCTTGAACATCGCCATGGCCCGCGGCAGGTGCATGGCCGATGTCACCAGCACGAACCGTTCTCCTCCCACCATCGCGCGCAGTTCCCGCACTTCGTCGATGGTGTCCCATGACTGGGTTTCGAGAACCATGCTCTCCTGTGGTACGCCGAGGCTGACACCGGCTGCGGCTAGCAGATCAGCTTCGGTGGTTCCCGGGCGGCTGCCACCGCCCGACAGGACCAGCTTCGAATCAGGCAGAAGTCGCTGCAGGCGGATGCCTTCCGCCAGTCGGGCCAGGGTCGGCCCGGACAACTGCTGGACTGCAGCCAGGGAGCGGCTTTCGCTGTGGCCGCCCCCCAGCACAACCACCCAGCGTGGCGCTGGCGAGCCGTCGGGCAGGGTTTCACTCGCAGAAGTCACCTGGGCCAGCAACGGGGGATAGGTCGTTTCCAACGGACGGACAAAGGCCCGGGCCACCGGGCCGATGGAAAGGAGTAGCAAGAGCGTGAGACCCGTGGTGAGCAAGGCCCTGGCCATTCGCTGTTTTTTGGTGAAGCGCAGGAGGACCAGTCCTGCGATCATGACGGCGAGCAGCAAGGAAGTCGGCTGCAGCGCCGCGGATAGGAGTTTCTTGAGGGCGAACATGGTCCGATCTTGTACCTCGATTCTTCCGGCCGCGCCGCGCGTAGTCTCTGCACTCCCTTGCGCTTGTCTGCTACATTGCGAGCCTCTCTGGCCTCCGTCGAATCGGTCTTCTCAACTTGACGTCCTCCCCGGTCCCTCCTGGCCCACGCTGCCGCGCCTTCGTAGCGTGGGCGCTCAGGCGCGGCCCGATCCTCTGGCTGGTGGCCATCGCGCTCGCCGTGCCGTCCGCACTGGCCACCGTCAAGCTCTACTTCAATCTGCGCAGCGATCTCGAAGAGTTGCTGCCCCGGAGCGCACCCAGCGTCCTCGCGCTCGACGAGCTTCGCTCGCGCATGCCCGGGCTGCAGTATCTGGGCGTGTTGGTCGACGTGGGCTCGGCCGCCAACCTGCCCGCGGGCGAGCGCCTGCTCGACGATCTGGCAGCCCGGGTTCGCAGCTACCCGCCAAACTTGGTTCGCGCGGTTCGCCTGGGGACAGCCAGCGAGCGGCGCTTCATCGAGCAGCATTTGCCCCTGTACATGGACCTGCCTGATCTCGAGGTGCTGCGCCAGCGCATCGAGGAGCGCATCCACTACGAGTTGATGAAGGAGCAGGACATGCTCCTCGACGAAAGCGAGCCGCCCCCTTCGCTCGACGTGTCCGACCTGGAGAAGAAGTACCAGTCGCGGCTCGACGAACCAGGGCTGAGCGGCGATCGCTTTTCCAGCCGCAGCCTCGGCCTCACCCTCATGCTGGTCGAGGTGGGCAGCTACTCGACCGGGACCAAGCAGGCCAGCGATCTGCTCAACCGGGTGCGCCGCGATCTCGCGGATCTGGGCGGTCCCAGCCGCTATGCGCCGGGGATGCGCGTCGGGTTCACCGGCGACGTGCCCATCTCGGTCGAGGAGATGTCGGCGTTGGTCGTGGACCTGACCTTCTCGTCGGTGCTGGTCATCGTCCTGGTGGTTATCGTGCTGGTGCTCTACTACCGCTGGGTGGCCGCGGTGCCCATTCTGCTGGCCCCGCTGGCCATCGGGGCGGTGACCGCGTTTGCCCTGGCCAGCCTGCCACCTTGGCGGATCACCGCGCTCAACTCCAACACCGCTTTTCTTGGTTCGATCATCGTGGGCAACGGCATCAACTTCGGCATCGTCTTGCTCGCCCGTTACGTGGAGGCGCGCCGGCGTGGTGTCCCGCTGGAGGAGTCGCTGGCCATCAGCCTGTCAGGGACCCGGGTGGGGACGCTCTCGGCGTCGCTGGCAGCGGCGGCGGCGTACGGATCCCTGGTGGCGATGGACTTCCGCGGGTTCCGCCAGTTCGGGGTCATCGGCGGATTGGGCATGGTGCTGTGCTGGACTGCGACCTTCCTGCTTTCCCCTTCGTTGATCGCGTGGCTGGACAGGGGACGGTTGCGGCCGCTCAGCCAGCGGGCGGCGCGGCTGCGGCCCATGGAATGGCTGGCCAATCGTATCGCGCGCTCTCCCGTTCCTTTCGCCGTGGCCGCTCTCGTGGTCACCCTGCTTGCTCTTTTTCAGTTCCGCCACTTTGGCCGCGACCAGTTGGAACACGACTTCAGCAAACTCCGACGGCGCGATACCTGGGTTTCGGGTGAGGGCTACTGGGGCGCGCGCATGGACAAGCTGCTTGGCCGTCAGGTCACGCCGACCGTGATTCTGGCCGACGATCAGGCGCAGACCCGTACCATCGCGAACCGCCTGCACGAGGCTGCCAACCGGGCGCCGCTGGTTGCGCGCATCTCCTCGATCGTGACGGCCGACGACGTACTTCCCACCGAGCAGGCGCGTAAGCAGCAGATCGTCGAGCGTTTGCGCAAGAAGCTGACGCCCAGGATTCGCGAGCAGCTTTCGCCCGAAGAACAGAACAAGTTGAAGCGGCTTCTCGGAAGCGGGCCGATCGCGGCCATCACAGCGGCCGACCTGCCCGACGGGCTGCTCACCGGGCTGCGCGAGCGGGATGGGACGCTGGGGCGGACCATCCTGGTGTTTCCGCGGCCGACGCAGACCACCTGGTACGGCCCCGACATCTCCAGCTTCGTGGAGCAACTGCGCAGCATCGCCACCTCGGCGGGCGGTGCTGCGGCTCGCGTGGCCGGCGCCCCGCCACTCTCGGCCGACATTCTGTCTTCCATGAGCCGCGACGGCCCACTCGTCTCGCTGCTCGCCTTGCTCGGCGTGGTGCTGGTCGTGGTGGTCCTGTTTCGCACCAGCCTGGCCACCCCGTTCGTCATAGGCTCGCTCGTGATTGGGGTCGGCTGGATGCTGGCAGCGACCATCTACCTCGGGGTCCGCATCAACTTCATCAACCTCATCGCGTTTCCCATCACCTTCGGGATCGGGGTGGACTACGCGGTCAACGTGATGGGTCGCTATCTGCAGGACGGACGCTCCGACGTGACAGCAGCGGTGAGTGCCACCGGCGGCGCCGTCAGCCTCTGCTCGGCCACCACCATCATCGGGTATTCGTCGCTGCTGGTGGCGCAGAACCGGGGCCTGTTCCTCTTTGGCCTTTTCGCGGTTCTCGGCGAGCTGACCTGTCTGGCCACGGCGGTGATCGTCTTGCCGTCCGTTCTCCTCCTGTATCAGGGCTGGCGCACGCGCCGAGGGATAAGCGCGTGACAGCCGCGGTGGTTCCGCCCTCGCCGCAACCGACCCCGCCGGCTCGGGGCACCTTTTCGCGCAACACGCTCACCTCGATCTTCACCACCGCGCTGGATTTTCTTACTTTGACCGGCCTGGTCGAGTTGGCCGGTGTGGACTACGTGCTGGCGACCTGGATCGGGACGATCGTNNTCCAACTTCTCCATCAACCGCTGGTGGAGTTTCCGGGCCTCCGGGCAGCCGCGCGCGATGCAGTTTTTTCGCTTCGTCCTGGTCCAGGCGGGCGCGTCCGGGTTGCATACCGCCGGAGTCTGGATCTTCACACGCTTCTTGGGCCTGCCCTATCCGGTCTCCAAGCTGGTGGTGGCGGCGCTGGTCTATCTCGGCTGGAATTATCCGATGAACCGCTGGGTCGTGTTCAGCCCGCGTTTCGCTGGCCCGGATCGTGGGAGCCATCTGCCCGTACCGTAGGTTGCGATCCAGCCCGCCCGATTCGGCTGCCCAGCCCGCGCACGCGCTCGGCGATTTCGTGGCCGATCACCCAGGCACGGTTGGAGAAAGGCAGCGAGGTCCGGATCATGCAATCGACGCCGCAGCCATCTTCGCAGCCCTTCGGGCCGCGCGAATTGCGGATGTCCTGCGCGGTGATCTCGGCGAAGGGACGCAGGGGCGGGACGTGGAAGCAGTACTGGAAATCGCCCTCGGGCGAAACGTAGAAGGCTTTGTTGCCCCCGAGGCACCTCCAACGCATGGGACGGCCGGCCAGCGCGCGTTCAAAGTAGCGGATGAGATAGTACGGGTTGGATATGGGCTTGCCCTCGCGCTTCTTCTGCCGCAGCCAGCGCAGCTTCTCCAGAATGCGCGGGTCGAGCGGCCCCGGTTGGAGCCGGCCGCGTTCGTGCACCACGGAGAAAAAGATGGGGACGCCGAGATCAAAACAGTGCTCGGCCAGCGGAACCACCTCGTCCAGCGTCTCGGGGCACAGCACCGCCGCGACAAAGAACCACAGCCCCCGGCGCGCGACCATGTCGATCTTGTTGCGCAACGTGCGCAGCGACTTGGGCGTCTCCGCTGACGGATTCAGGCAATCGACCGAGATCTGGATGCGGCCCATGCCCAGGTCAATGAGCGCATCCAGCTTGTCCTCGCTCAGGAGAAACCCGTTGGTGGTCATCCCGGTCGACATCCCGCTTTGCACTACGTGGCGCATGAGGGGGAAGATGTCGGGGTGCAGGAGCGGCTCGCCGCCGATGAGGTCGGCGTGGATCACGCCCAGTTCCTTGCACAGGTCGATGCGAGCGTAGATTGCGGAGGCCGGGACATCGCCCTTGCTGTTGTCGTACTCCGTGCAGTAGCGGCAGTTGAGGTTGCATCGCCAGGTCACGTTGATCTGCGCCCAGATCGGCTTGGCATCGAACGCGCGCGGAATCCCTTTCAGGATACCCGGCAGGGAGACGGGATTGTGCGCACGCTTCATGACACGGGAAGGTTCACCCCGGCTCACGCGCGGACGGCGGAACCGAGGCGGCAAGGATAGCATGGCGATCGAGCACGACCACGGTCTCCACGTGATAGGTCTGGGGAAACAGGTCCAGCGGTTGCACCACCGAGACGCGATAGCCGAAGGGCCCTAGCTCGGCGAGATCGCGCGCCAGCGTGGTGGGATTGCACGACACGTAGATGATTCGCGCGGGCGCCGCGCGGGCAATTCGCCGCATGACTTTTCCCCCGGCGCCGGCCCGNNGGCGGATCGAGCACCACCACACGCGGAGTCCCGTGTTCGGCTAGCACCTGAGGCAAGACAGTGCGCGCGTCACCGGCAAAGAAGTGGGCCTCGGGCAGGTCGTTGTTCCGAGCGTTGGCGCGCGCCGCCTCGACCGAGCTGGCAGACAGCTCGATGCCCACGGCCTTGGCGCCCACGTAGGCCAGCGCCAGAGTGAACATACCGACGCCGCAGTAGACGTCGATGGCCAGCGCGCCGGCCAGGTCGCCGGCCAGCTCGCGCACCAGGGCCACCAGGCGCTCAGCCTGCGCCGTGTTGGTTTGAAAGAAAGTTTCCACGCCGATGCCGAAGCGCAGGCCGTCAATGGTTTCGGTGATGTGGTCCTGGCCGCGCAGGAGCGTGGTCTGCTGCAAGGGAGCCGAGGTATCCGACGAGGCACGGATGCTGCGCACGACACTCACCACGCTGGTATCGACCGCGGCGAGACACTCGGCCATGGCAGCGGCAGCGTCGAAGGGTCCCGGGCTGGTCACGATGCCAAGCATGGTTTCCCCGGTGCCCTGGCTGTGGCGCACGACGAGCTCGCGCAGCAGCCCTTGATGAGTGCGCGGGTCGTGCAGCGACAGGTGTGCCGCGCGCGCGAAGGTCTGCGCAGCCTTGACCAGCGCGACGGTCAAGGGCGGCGCCAGAAAACATTCGTGCAGGGGCAGGATGCTGTGCCAGGCCCCACGCGGATGCAGGCCCAGCACGCCCTCGGGGTGGAAGGCGAATTCCATCTTGTTGCGGTAGTGCCAGGGATTGGGTGCTGGGATGATGGGACGCAAGGGCAGATCGTGCAGCCCGCCCAGCCGAGCCAGGCTGTCGCGCACAGCGGTTTCCTTGGCCCGCAGCTGGCCCGCGTACTCCACGTGCTGCCAGGTGCAACCGCCGCAGCCCTGGGCGAAGTGCACACAGCGGGGCAACACGCGTTCGGGCGAGGCTGTCTCCACCGCGATCACGTCTGCTTCCGCATGCCGGCGCTGCACCCGGCGCACGCGCACGCGCACGGTTTCGCCGGCCGCTGCGCCCGAGGCAAACACCACCAGTCCCTGGTGCCGGCCCACCGCCTCGCCCCCGTAGGCCAGACGGTCGACGGTCAAGCACAGCTCATCGCCGGGGCGAGGTCGGGGTCTTGGGGCTGTGCGGTTCGGGTCGATGGCCAATGGCATTGCGCCTGCGCCAGTTCGGGCAGAAAACGCAATCGTAGCATGGCGGAGCTGGAGGAACCCTGCAGCCGAGGCGCGCCGGATTCGGCTACTTGAGGGTTATTTCGCCGGTCGCGTAGAGTTGGAATTTCTTGTTGATGAGCTGTCCCACCTTGATGAGGTAGGTATGGCCCTTGTTGAAGCCGTTGTTCTGTTCCAGGTCGTAGCCTTCCTGGNNGGCCACCGATCCTCGTTGCCTTTGCGAGCGAGTTCGACGTTAGAGGGGTGCGCGGCCAGCCATTTCTCCAGCCCTTCTCCCTCGACCGCTGGGATGGAATCGGACACCACCCAGACCTTGCCGCCGTGGGTTTTGGCCACCGCCGTGTTGGGATCGACGGTCGGCTTGGTCGCTGTTTCCTTGGCAGCCTTCTTCGGTGCCGCGCTGGCGGTTGTTGCTGTCAGCAATGCCACTGTGACCAGCCAGAGCTTCATGAGGATCTCCTTCCTTCCGGCGAAACCACGCTACCACCCCCATTATTGTTGAGACGTGCGTCGCGAGTCAACCAAACACGATGGTGCGCTTGCCAGCCACGAGGACCCGCTGCTGAAGGTGGAGGCGCACCGCCCGGGTGAGCACTCGCCGTTCCAGCTCGCGTCCCTTGCGCATCATGTCTTCGACCGTGTCACGATGAGAAACTCGACACACGTCCTGCTCGATGATCGGACCTTGGTCGAGGTCCGCGGTCACGTAGTGAGCGGTGGCACCGATGACCTTGACCCCGCGCTGTTGGGCCTGGTGGTAGGGGCGCGCGCCTGCGAAGGCGGGTAGGAACGAGTGGTGGATGTTGATGATGCGTCCCTGCCAGCGCTCCACGAACGCGGGCGACAGGATCTGCATGTAGCGCGCGAGAACGACGAGGTCGATGCGCAACTCGTCCAGCAGAGCCAGTTGCGTAACCTCGGCTTCCGCTTTGCGGTCTCGCTCCACCGGGATCACCGTCAGCGGCACGTCAAAATGCCTACACACATCGGCCAGCGTGTCGTGGTTCGAGATGANNCCAGCGCAGGTCGAACTGGCGGGCGAGTGCCTCAATCCCAGCCTGGGTAGCCTGGCGGTCCAGCGCGAACCCGTCCAGATCCCAACCCAAGCGCATAAAGAACTCGCCGCTCTCGCTCTCCGCGTGTTGGTCGGCATCCAATATGTTGCCGCCGTTCTGGAAGACGAAGTTCGACAGCGCCGCGACCAGGCCGGTGCGGTCCGGGCAGGTGACAAGAAGCGTGGCGGTGACAGAGGGAACCGAGCCCATGGCGATGTCGGCCTAGAGACTACAAGATTCGACCTGCTGTTTGCGGTCCAGCCTCTGGACGGCGACCAGCCGAGCAGAAGCGGCACGTCACCGGTCTTAAACTTCCTGCCGGCAGCCTACTCGAGCTCGTTGGTGATGAATGGCTGGACCTGACCGGTCACGTCGCCATTGCTGTTGACCGAGCCCTGTCGCTGGAACTTGGCCACCACAGCATCGCAGTTGAGATTCCCCTGGGCGTAGGCGCTGAATTTCGCGTTGGTCCCGGAGCCAGACCCCGAGTAGCCTGGCATGTAGGTATGGGTGTCGGCGACGGAGAACTTGAGCGCCAGCCAGACTCCGTCACTCGCCCAGATTTTCGCGCCGCCCGGACAGCGCCCCCCTGTCAACTGGCAGCAATCTGCGACGCTGAGTTCTTTCCCCTCCCATTCCCCAGATGGGCCTGGGAACTGGCGGGGCAGAACCGTCGCATCGCCAGCCGAGAAATCCGTCATGTAGTAGGTGATAGACCCTGACCATTCCTTGTTGAGATACCCGGCAGCCTCGGTGGTGCGGGATTTCTTGACGTACTTCGTGAAGGCCGGGATCGCGATCGCGGCGATGATTCCGATGATTGCCACCACGATCATCAATTCCACTAGAGTAAATCCGCTGCTCTTTTTGTTTCGCATGACTTCCCGGTAGGGCAGTATTGCATTCTCCGTGCCACGGCGCAAGAAGACGGCTGCCCTCCTGCCTAACCATCGGACAACTCTGAATAAAGGCGTGGCCGGGCGCTGCTGCAACGTCTCGACCGAGGCGCCCTTTTTCGTCCCCGCGACGAAAGTTTTGCCTACCGGAGGGACGAAATACGTCTCAACAAAAAAGGGACCGGACCAACCCTCCTGGGTTGGAGCCAGTCCCTTTTCATGCGCAGTCTGCCTGCGCAGGCTTCGCCGCTCTTGCTAGCCCCGCCCGCCGTCGCTGGCGTCTCCGGCCTCAGAGGACGATCCGTCGCCAGCATCCGAGGCATCAACGGCAGGTGCGTCCGGGGCGTCAAGCCTCGGGGCGTCAATACCGCCGTCCGGCCGCGCATCAGCTGGGCGGGTGTCGGGGACAAGGGAACCGGCATCACCGGCATCCACGCCCGCATCGGCAACAGAGACATCCGGAGTGGCGGTATCGACCAACGCGACATCGGGTTGCCCGACGTCTGGGGTCTGCCCTGCCTCGGGGCCTGGGACCACTGCCACATCGAGCTTGGCGGCTTCCGAACCGGCAACGTCCGGACTCGCGGGCTTCACGTCAGCACCCACATCTGGCTTCGTCGTGCTGCTGCTGCCGCAGCCAACCAGTGTGAGGGACATCGCAAACACCGTTACAGTAAGCTTCCTCGTCATAGCCTTGTCTCCTGGGTTGTTCTCTTCTAAATAAGCCTCTCGGGGCCGGTACATTAATCGAATCTGAAAAGAAAGCGAACAAAATTAGCGCTGGTGCTGGGACGTCCCGTGAGGCACCGCGAAAGTCGTCACGCAGCGGTTCATTAACAAGACTCAGGCGGACATGCAAGAAGATTCTGACCCAGACGACGCAGAGCGTATTCTAGCTAGCGGCGTTATCGACGGACTGGTGGCCGTAGGCGGAGCTGTGACGCCGGAGAGCTTGCTGCGTGCGTATCGCGCGGGGGTGTTCCCTTGGTCCTCGGACCCGATGGTGACATGGTGGTCTCCCGATCCCCGTGCCGTGTTGGACATAGAACGCTATCGCCCGTCGAGGAGCTTGCGCAAGCGCGTGCGCCGAGCCGGCTGGACTTTCACGCTCGACCGGGACTTCGAGGGTGTGATGCGCAAGTGTGCCGAGCCCATGCCTGACCGGCCGACTACCTGGATCACTGATGATTTCATCATCGCGTACTCGGAACTCCACCGGCGCGGCGTCGCTCACAGCGTCGAGGTATACGAGAAGGATGAAATGGTGGGTGGTCTCTACGGTGTCAGCATCGGGGGCTTCTTCGGGGGCGAGTCGATGTTTCATCGCCGCCCGGACGCCTCGAAAGCTGCGGTCGCATACCTCGTTCAGCACCTGCGCAGTCGTGGTTTCGTGCTGCTCGATGCCCAGGTTCCCACGCCGCACCTGGCCAGCCTGGGTGCGGTCGAGGTTTCGCGCGACGAGTACCTCGCGCGGCTGCGACACGCCCTCGCCCTTGCCGTCGCGTTCTGATCGTGCCGCGGGAGATGGTCGGCTATCATGAGTCCCAGCATGTTCTTGCGGCGGAATGCTTGTCTCGCGGCGGCGGTCGCCTGCGCGGCTTCATGGGCGCTCGTCGCCTGCGCCAAGCCGGCCGTGCGGTCCACGCAAGGCGCCCCCGTCGAGAAACTGCGGCTCAAGGTCGTGCGCACGTTTCCTCACGATCCCAGTGCCTTCACGCAAGGCCTGCTCTTCTACCAGGGCAGTTTCTACGAAAGCACCGGGCTCTACGGGCGCTCGTCGCTGCGCCGGGTGGACCCGGAAAGCGGTGTGGTCGAGCATCGGGTCGATTTGCCAGCGGATCTTTTCGGCGAGGGAGTGACGCGAGTCGATGGCCGCCTGGTTCAGATCACGTGGCAGAACCGGCGGGCGCTGGTTTGGAACCTGGCGACGCTGCGCAAGGAAAAGGAGATTTCGTACCAGGGCGAGGGGTGGGGCCTCTGTTTCGACGGCCGCCGCCTAATCATGAGTGACGGCAGCGATAGGCTCGCGTTGCGCGATCCGGAGAGCTTCACCAGGGTCGGCGAGATCGTGGTCCGCCGTGCGGGACAGCCGGTCCGCAACCTCAACGAATTGGAATGTGTGGAGGGCGTCGTCTACGCCAACGTGTGGCAAGACAGTCACATCGCCCGTATCGACGCGCGCACCGGGGAGGTGACGGGATGGATTGACGCCTCCGGCCTGCTTGCGCCGCAAGAGGCGCGCGCTGCCGATGTCCTGAACGGAATCGCCTACCTTCCGGCCAGCGGGCATCTGGCGGTCACGGGTAAACTGTGGCCGCGTATCTTCGAGGTGGAGATCGTGCCGGATGTGCCTCCGGTAGCGAAGTGATCGCAGCGCGGCCTTTTGCTCCAGATGCGGGCGCGAGACCTGCTAGGTTCGTGCCCATGAGGTTGCGACTTCTCCTCGCGACGGCGCTGGCAGCGCTCGTTTTCTTGGGTGCAGGGTTCGCACGCGCTGAGCCGGGAGAGGACTTGACCGTCTTCGTTCTCACTTTTGGCCCCGGCGATCATCCGTT
>PMZX01000191.1:23317-30435 GCA_003170035.1 Myxococcales bacterium
TCCGTGTCGAGCATGGAGGCGACGTTCGCGTCCTATGTCTCCGATAATCGGACGATCGAGGCGCAAGAACTGGATCTGACCCCTGCGCAGAAGTGGGCCTTGTGGCAGAACCTGCGCGAAAACGCGCGGCCCGAGAACCGGGAGTACCTCTATGACTACTTCCGGGACAACTGCTCCACCCGCGTACGCGATGCCATCGACCGCGCGGTGGGCGGCCGGGTTCGGCAGGCGGGCCAACGGCCAGCGGTGATGACCTTCCGAGCAGACGCGCTCCGCATGACGGCGGATTTTTTTCCTGAGTACCTCGGCCTGGACCTGGGGCTGGGCCGGCCGACCGATGCCCCCATCACCCTGTGGGACGAGGCGTTCCTGCCTGAGCGAATGCGAGACCTTCTGCGCGATGTCCGCGTCGCGGGCGAATCGGGCGGCAGACCTCTGGTCAAGTCTGAGCGTACCTTGTTTGCGGCGCGCCGGCCGCCCAAGCCGGACCGGCCGCCCAACTGGACCCTGTATTTCCTGGCTGCCGGGCTTGCGCTCGGCGGGCTCTTGGCAGGGCTCGGCCGGCTTGGCGGCAAACATCTAGCCGCGCGCGTCGGGCTGGGAATTGCCGGCAGCCTGCTGGGATTCGTCTTCGGCGCGTTGGGGCTCATCCTGCTTTGTTTCTGGTTGTTCACCGACCACAAGGCTGCCTTTGCTAATGCAAACATCTTCTTGCTCGCGCCCTGGTCGGTCCTGCTCGCTGGCTACGGAGTTGGGGCGGCGATGGGGCGGCCAGCAGCCACGCGCAAAGCACTCTGGCTGGCTGCTGCGGCTGCTGGCTTCGCCGCCATCGGCGCCCTCGCCAAGGTCCTTCCTGATCTGTCGCAAGACAACCTGGCGCTGGTTGCCCTTCTGTTGCCCGTCTGGCTGGGCTTGGCTCTTGGCTTTCGCTGGGCGATGCGTCGGAGCTAGCTCGCATTCATGTGCGCCATATTCCCGCTGATCTGTGGGGAATCATGCGCACATTCATGCTAGCATCATATCTTCACGTCGGGGACGAGAACCGCGGCGTTGTATTCGCGGGTGGTCTTGGCCGTTAGCTGCGCTTAGTTATGTTGGCCGTCCAAAGGCGGCCGTCCGTTCGACAAGGGAGGTAGCAAATGCCCGCGACCGAGGACTCAGTACTCACCTCACTGAACGAACTGCGCAGGCTCAGAAAGGAGCGGCGGAAGAAGGGCCATTCGGCCGGTGGAGGAGGGGGTAACGGCCGTTCCCAGAAGGCAGCGGCGGCAAAGCTGGATCCCATGGGAGATCAGGTCACGCCGCCGCCGCGGTCAGACCCGGCCCTGGGAGCGAAAGGCATGCGGGCCGGTGCCCAGGCTGGGATGGCTGCGGCGGCCAGGGCCTCCTCGGCTGGTCTCAGCCGGCCAGGACCCGTGGCAGCCACATGGGACGCGCCCGCGGATCCAGCGGCATTTGCGCAAATGGCACGGCCCACATCGTCAGCCAAGCCGGCAATCGTCGTGGCTGTCGTGCTTCTGGCCGCGGCCGGCGCGGGCTATGTGAAACTCCAGAACGACACACAATCTCTCATGGCCGAGAAGGACGCGAGCATAAGGCGTGTGGAGGAGGCGCGCGTTCAGGCCGTCGAGACAGCGGCCATGGCGGAGCGGCAAGCGCAGCTCAAGCTCAAGGCCTGCGAGGCCAAGGCCGCGGCTGCGTCGTCGACGCCGACAACCGCGGCCGCACCGGCTGCGCCGGCTGCGACCGCGGCTGTGGCGCCAGCGTCGTCGGCGTATTCTGCGCCCGCCAGCAGCCGAAGCCGGCACAAGCCATCGGGTGGGCGGCGTGCGGCTGCTGCGTCGTCCGCGCCTGCTCCGACCACCGAGCCCGCCTCGGTTCCGAACTTGCCTCGCAAGAAGAAGCTGGACAACGATCCGCTGGCAGGCATCAAGATCTGAAGCGTCCCGGAGCCGCACGGCAGATAGGCGCTCGCAGCGAGAGGGCCACGTACGCGAGAGACGAGCGGCCCGCCGGGGGCGATGAGATAGCGCATTTTTTGACGGGAGGGGAGCTTGCCCCCACCCTGGGAGCATGCTCTCCGCACAACAGGAAACTCACTTCTTCGACACCTGCAAGCATGCCCTGCTGGACCGGTACGCCGGGCAGTTTGCCGTCGTGTGTGGCCGCAGGCTGGTGGGCGTCCATGCTTCGCTCGATCTCGCGCTCAAGGCTGCCTCCGACGCGTTCTCGGCAGGCTTCCTCGAGGACGGGGCTCCCATCCTGATCAATGAGATCGGCGAAACTCCCAAGGTCCGCGTGGTCGCCCAGCCTAGACGATAGAGCATGGCTGCCGAGGCTGGAGACCGCCTGCGGCTATCGCGGGATCACGGGTTCGGGCCAAGGTTTGCAAATCCGCTCCGTCTCCAGTAAAAAGGGCTCCGCTGGCCGAGGTCCGAAAATATCGAACCCAGACCGGCTAGGAAAGGGAGAGTATCGATGTCACGAGTCTCAGGAACGCTGTGTGCGGCCCGCCTGCGCGCTGGCCGCTGGCTTTGCTTTGCAACCCTATCGGGTTTTGCTTTCGGCTGCGTGGAGCAGGCCGACGAAAAGCCGACCAAAGAGGACGAGGAGTTCGTCAAGACCAACCTGCTGGCCTCCGCCCCTACGATGCAGTTCGCGACGCACGCAGATCTGGACGGCAAGGTCGAGTACCTCGGGCTGGACGTGACCCCGAACCCGGCGGAGCCCGGAAAGGACGTCCATCTGACCCACTACTGGAAGGTGAAGGTCGCTCCCAGCGACGGTTGGAGGCTGTTTACCCATGTCAACGGTCCCAACAAGCAGGGATTCATCAACGTTGACCATGGACCCGTCAGTGGCAAGTACCCGGTGTCGCGCTGGAAAGCAGGCGACATCATCCGTGACCAGCACTCGTTCCGTCTGCCGCCGAACTGGGCCTCCAACAGCTTCAACGTCTATGTGGGCTTGTGGCGGGGTCACGAGCGCATGGCCATCAAGTCCGGACCGAAAGAGGAAGACCGCGTTCTGGCCGCGACCGTGCCGGTCCAGGTCAAGGGGCCGCCCACGCTCAAGCGGTACTTGGTGCGCAAGACGCTCAAGCCCATCAAGATTGACGGCAAGTTGGACGAGCCAGCGTGGAAGGCCGCTCCCTCGACCGGAATGTTCGTCAACACCATGACCGGCGAGCCTGCGCAGCCCAACACCGAAGCCAAGCTGCTCTGGGACAATCAGAACCTCTATATTGCGTTCGAAAACGTGGATACCGACGTCTGGGGCACGCTCACCGAGCGCGATTCCAAATTGTGGACGCAGGAGATGGACGAGGTGATGCTCGACGCCAACGGCGATGGCAAGGGATACATCGAGCTGCAGGTGGCGCCCAACGGCACCATCTTCGATACCTACCTGCCCACCTATCGCAAGTACGAGGACAGTCTTGATCCCAAGCGAAAGCCCTATGATTGGAACTCGAAGCTGAAGGCGGCGGTGAAGGTCGATGGTACCCTCAACAAGCGCGAGGATCAGGACAAGGGTTGGACAGCGGAGATGGCACTGCCGCTTGCGGATGTGAACGGCCTGGACACCAACGGTGTCAAAGTTCCGCCTGCGCTCGGCGACAAGTGGCGCCTCAACATGTTCCGCATGGACTCGCCCAAAGACGCCAAGGCACAAACGGCCCTGGGCTGGTCAGCGCCGATGGTGGGCGACTTCCACAAGCTGGACCGGTTCGGCGAAATCGTGTTCGTCGACGACAAGGGTGAGTTGCCGACGGCCAAGGACAGCGCGGAGAAGGGCGGCAAGAAGGACGAGGCCAAGCCGGAACCGACTGGCAAGAAGGGCAAGAAGGACGAGGCCAAGCCGGCCGGCAAGACTGCGGAGAAGACGCCGGCCAAGAAGTAGCGAGCTGTCAACCACAGAGGGCACAGAGTACGCAGAAGTTGGGAGTCCGTGTACGGGGTACTCCTCGCGTCCAGTTCTGTGGCCTCTGTGCTCTCTGTGGTGAAATAGCATTCTTACTCCGGGGAGGGATGGTCGAGTGTTATCACGGCGTAGTCGCGTGTTTGTTTGGGTCGCCGTCGGTACCGCGCTGTTCGCCGGAGCGACGGGGGCAAGCGATGCGGGGGCGCCGGCAGCCAGCAAAGATGCGCCGGCCGCCTCTGACCTGGTTCCCCGCGGCCCCGCGGCCGCGGAATATCAGGCTCCGCCCTTGGGTCAGATTCGTGCAGGACGTGATTCCGATCCCCTGATGGCCCAGGTGGCGGTGGAGGTGCAGAGGGCAGCCGGTGCGATTCGCGCGCCCGTACCCGCGCGCGATGGCCGCCTGGACCTGGTGGCGACAGACGTCGCGCGCGCTACCGTGGGCAAACGGTTACCTTCGTTCGACGCCGTCGACTTTCTGGTGCACCACTACGGCATCGTCGAGCCCGAGCCCTACATGGTCATGGTGCGCAGCTCCCCCCAAGGTGACGTGGTGCTCTTGGCCGACTTGCGCAAGCAGATACCTGGCGTCTTCAAGATGGGTGACTGGCGCCGCATGGGCGTGGGAGTGAAGCGAGGCACTGACGAGCTGATCGTGGTCTTGACCCTCCAACCACAAGATCTGGAATTGCGGGCGCTGCCACGGCGCCTGGCCTCCCGGGGAACGGTGACGCTGGTGGGCCGCTTGTTGGGTCGCTTCGTCAAGCCCGCGGTCCTGGTGGCCGTTCCCCGCGGCGGGGTACGGAATCTGGCCATGGCGGCCAGGAAGGGTCGCTTCGAGCTCACCGTGGCGTGCGATTCCGGCGACGGTGTGTACCAGTTGGAGATCGAAGGCGATGACGGACACGGGCCGGCGGTGCTGGCGAATTTCCCTCTCTACTGTGGCGTCGAGCCGCCCGCGCACATCGCGGTTGCCGGCAACGAGGTGACCCGGCGTCAGGACGTGGCCGAGGCCGAGCGCGAGCTGTTTGTCCTGGTCAACCGAGACCGTGCCGCCGCAGGCCTGCCAGCCCTTACGCGTGATGCGCGTTTGCAGGAAGTCGCCCGAGGGCATAGCCGCGAGATGGCGCGCGTGGGCGAGGTGGTCCACGTTTCGGACAAGAGCGGCGGCGCCGTGGATCGCGTCCGCGCGGCCCATGTCTCGCCGGTCCCGCGCACCCTTGCCGAGAACGTCGGGCGGGCATTCTCGACGGTGGAAGTCGAGAATGGATTCATGGGCAGCCCCGGCCACCGCGCCAACATCCTCAATCCCGACATGACCCACGTGGGAATCGGCGTGGCTGTGGGCCAGGCCGAGGGTGGGGCGGTGCCGCTGTTCTTTACCCAGCTCTTTGCCGGCTGGTAGTTAGCTGTTCCACTACCTTCGGATCGGGGGAGAAACCAGCACGACGGGGCCGTTGCGCGTTCGCAGGACCCGGCGTTCGGGCAGAAGGCCGAGCCCAAGCGGGACCAAAGCCGGCCAGCAGGTTTCGAGCACGCGCCGCTCGTCGGGCAGAAGGTCGTGCAGACACAGTTCTTCGCCCTCGATGGCTTCGAAGGCGATCGCGCGCAGGTCAGGCTCCAGGGCGAGCACGCGCTGGACATGCGGGCCGCCCACAGCCGCCAGGGCGCACACCTGCGCGACGGCGTCAGGTGGCAACGGCTGGTCCAGTTCTTCGCGCAGCACGGGGCGGCGAACGCGCGGGTCGACCACGACGAAGAGCCGGCCACGCTGCGTGCGTCCCACCAGGCGCGGCGGCGGCCTGTTGTCCTGGGGCGGGCCAGAATCCACGCCGCTTGTGGCGGCAGGTGGCGAAGGGACCGGTGTGATCGGCCAGGCGGCAATCGCTTCGGCCATGGCTGCGGCAGACGCAAAGCGCGCCTCAGGTGATTTCTCCAGCGCTCGACCGAGAACCTGATCGTAGGCGGCTGAAAGCCCGGGGCGGCGCTGGGCGACAGAGGGACAGGCTTGCCCGAGGTGCTGAGTCGTGAAGTCGGGGCCGACAAAGGGAGGCTGGGCGGTCAGCGCCTCGAACAGGGTGGTGCCCAGGGCGTAGATGTCGGCGGCAGCGCCGATCTTTCCGCCGGTGATCTGTTCGGGCGACAGATACGCGAGCGTGCCGATGAGACCGCCGGTCTGCGTCTGACCGAAGTCGAGCAGGTGGGCAGCACCGAAATCGCCCAGCTTGGCGTTGCCCGCGCCGTCGAACAGGATGTTGGCGGGCTTGACGTCCCGGTGGACAATACCGTGGGCATGGGCCGCTTCCAACCCGGCCAGGACCTCCAGTGCCAGCCGTCGCACCGAGGCGGGCGAGAGCGCGCCCTGCTCGCCGAGCCGATCGGCCAGCGTACCACCGGTCATGTGTTCCATGACCAGGATGCCCTCTTCGGGTCGGACCTCGTACACGCGCACGATGTGAGGATGTTGCAGCCGGCTCGACGCCTCGGCTTCACGCAGGAAGCGGGCAAAGGCCTGGCGCTCGGGCCCTTCTGCGCCGGCGCCAGCGGACAAGACCTTGAGCGCCACGGTCCGACCGAGCAGTTCATCTTCGGCGGCATACACGCGGCCCAGCGATCCAGCACCCAGCGCATGCAGAACGCGGAAGCGCCGGGGCAGGGCAAGGCCTTGGTCCGCGCCGGTCGAGGCGGACGGTTCTGTTTCCAGGGCTGCGATGTCTGTCGCCGAGGAAGGCAGGTGAGCATCAAGGGTGTGCAGGCGACTCGCGATCTCCTGCGCGGCCGCGGGCAGGTCGAGCGCCAGCAGTTCCAGGCACAGCCGGCGCAGAGCCGGCACACGGGACTCGGGATCGCGGGCGGCAACTTGCAGGGCGCGCGCCGCCTCATGGTGCCGGCCCAGACGGCCAAGCAGGCGGCCCAGCGCCAGCCCGGCTTGCGGCCCCTCTGGGCCGGCCTCACGCACCGCTTGTTCGTAGAGTCGCCCGGCTTCGAGAAAACGTCCGGCGTGCTCCAGCAGATTAGCAGCGGCTAGCGGGCGCCCTGCCCGCTGGTAGTGCGCGGCCGCTTGCAGGTCGAGCCCGGCGCGCGCCTGCACCTGGGCGGCCATCTCGTGATGGCCTCGGCTGGCCAGGACGTCGGCGGCGCGCGCAACCTGGCCCAAGTTCGCCACGTCGAGAGCCTCGGCGATCTGGCGGGCGCGC
>PMZX01000062.1:0-2938 GCA_003170035.1 Myxococcales bacterium
ACCGAGATTCAGAACATCAACACCGCCATGACCGAGGGCGCTTCGCGCCCACGACCGCGCGAGAGCTTCAAGGAGAGCGACAGCGTCCGAGTGACCGAGGGACCCTTCGCGAACTTTACCGGCGTGGTGGTCGAGGTGAAGGCCGAGAAGCAGAAACTGCGCGTGAACCTCTCCATCTTCGGCCGGGCCACTCCGGTCGAACTAGATTTCGCTCAGGTCGAGAAGGTCTGAGGAACTAAGGCAGACCCATGAAGAAAGTTACTGGTTACATCAAGCTACAGATTCCCGCTGGCAAGGCAAACCCGGCACCGCCCGTCGGTCCCGCGCTGGGACAGCACGGCGTGAACATCATGGACTTCTGCAAGCAGTTCAACGCTCGCACGCAGGCCCAGGCCAAGGACGACGTGACGATTCCCGTCCTGATCACGGTGTTCTCCGATCGCTCGTTCACCTTCATCACCAAGACGCCACCCGCCGCTATCCTCATCAAGAAGGCGGCCGGCCTTTCCACGCAGAAGAAACCGGGCTCGGGTTCCAAGGAGCCCAACAAGACCAAGGTGGCCAAACTTTCCCGGAAACAACTCCGGGAGATCGCCACCACGAAGCTTCCGGACCTCAATACCACCGACGTCGAGGCCGCCATGCGGACCATTGCCGGGACCGCACGCGCCATGGGCGTAGAGGTGGAAGGCTGAAAAGCCGAAAGCAGGGAATCATGTCCAGCAACGGAAAGAAGTACGCCAAAGCCGCCTCGAAGGTGGATCGCACGAAACGCTATCCACTGGCCGACGCCTGCAAGCTGTTGCCGGAAACCAAGGTGGCGAAGTTCGACGAGAGCGTGGACATCGCGGTGCGCCTGGGGGTCGATCCCAAGCACGCCGATCAGATGGTCCGCGGCGCAGTCGTCCTGCCCCACGGAACCGGCAAGACGCTCAAGGTTGCGGTTGTCGCCAAGGGCGACAAGGCCAAAGAAGCTCAGGACGCAGGGGCGGATTTTGTTGGGGCCGAGGATCTGGTCGAGAAGATTCAGAAGGAGAGCTGGACCGACTTCGACTCCATGGTCGCAACGCCCGACATGATGGGCCTGGTCGGCAGGCTGGGGCGGGTGCTCGGGCCCAAGGGTCTCATGCCCAACCCCAAGGTGGGCACGGTCACGGCGGATGTGGCCAAGGCGGTGCGCGAACTCAAGGCCGGTCGCGTCGAGTTCCGCGTGGAGAAGGCTGGCATCGTGCACGCCCGCATCGGCAAGGCGTCCTTCGGCGGCGAGAAGCTGTTGGACAATGCACGCGTCATGGTCGAGACGCTGCTCAAGCTCAAACCGGCCTCGGCCAAGGGTACGTACATGAAGTCGGTCACGCTGTCCACGACGATGGGCCCCGGCATCAAGGTGGATGTTGCCCCGCTGGTCGCGGAATTCGCCGCCAAGTAAGTCGCGAGGAGACCCGTCGTGAACACCACAGAAAAGAAAGAAAACATCAACGCGCTCAAGGAAAAGCTTGCGCGCGCGCAGAGCCTGATCCTGGCGGATTTCCGTGGCTTGTCGGTCGAGAGCGACACCAAACTGCGGCGAGAATTCCGCGCCGCCGGCTGCGAGTACCGGGTCGTCAAGAACACCCTGCTGGGCCAGGCCGCCAAGGGAACGCCCATGGAGGTGCTCGAACCCTTGCTGGCGGGACCCACCGCCATCGCCTATTCGTTCGAGGATCCCTCGGCGCCCGCCAAGATAGCGACCAAGGTGGCCAGAGGCGAGAGCAAGTTCGTCATCAAGGGCGGCTGCATCGACGGCCGCCTGTTGGACGCGAAGGGCGTGGAGAGTCTTTCGGCGCTGCCGGGCAAGCCCGAGATGCGCGCCATGTTCCTGGCCACGCTGCTGGCCGTTCCTCAGAGTTTCCTGCGCTTGCTGCAGGCGGCGCCGCAGAATTTCGCGTATCTGCTTTCAGCGCGTGAGGAGGCGTTGAAGGAGACCCAGAAGGAATAGTTTGCCGCGACCAGTCGTGGCCCGGACTTCGAGAAGAATGATTTGAAAACAGACAAGGAGATTCGGAAATGGCCGATGTGAGCAAGGAGCAAGTAGTTGACTTTCTGTCCAAGATGTCCGTGATGGACTTGGCTGCTCTGACCAAGGAACTCGAGGACAAGTGGGGCGTCAAGGCGGCTCCTGTGGCGGTCGCTGCCGCGGGCGTTCCGGCTGCCGGCGCCGGTGGAGCAGCCGCTGCCGCTGCTGAGCAGACCGAGTTCACCGTCACCCTTAAGGAGGTCGGTGCAAAGAAGATCGAGGTCATCAAAGTGGTTCGCGAGCTGACCCAGCTCGGTCTCAAGGAGGCCAAGGATCTCGTGGACGGCGCCCCGAAGGCGGTCAAGGAAGGCGTGTCAAAGGCCGACGCCGAAACCATGAAGAAGAAGCTCGAAGAGGCCGGTGCGAAGGTCGAAATCAAGTAGGCACGTCGGCAGTTGACAATCCACGGTCGACTATCGGTCGACAAGCGAAAGTNNATTGACGAACGGACAGGGGAGAACGCATGGCGTCCCAGATCCAGAACAATTTCCGAGCGCGTAAGAGTTTCGCGAAGATCGCGAAGATCATCGATATCCCCAACCTCATCGACATCCAGAAGCAGAGCTACGAGAAGTTCCTGCAGAAGGATGTGCCGATGGAGCATCGGGAGGATGTCGGGCTGCAAGGCGTATTCAAGAGCGTCTTTCCCATCAAGGACTTCTCGGAAACCTCGTCCATCGAGTTCGTCAGCTACACGCTCGACAAGCCCAAGTACGACGTGGACGAGTGCCGACAGCGGGGCATGACCTTTGCCGCACCGATCAAGGTGACGGTGCGTCTGGTGGTGTGGGACACCAACGAAGAGACCGGCTCCCAGTCGATTCGCGACGTCAAGGAGCAGGAGGTGTTCTTCGGCGAAATCCCGCTCATGACCGACAACGG
>PMZX01000062.1:2984-7816 GCA_003170035.1 Myxococcales bacterium
CCCAAGGATCTGCTCTATGTGCGCATCGATCGGCGCCGGAAGCTGCACGCGACGGTATTGCTGCGCGCGCTCGGCTATTCCACCGAGGAATTGCTCAACTACTACTACGACACCGAACAGGTGTTTCTTGAGCCGGGCAAGAAGTACTCGAAGTCGGTCGAGTACGATCTGCTGCCGGGGCAGCGGGCCACGCGCGACGTGCGCCACCCCGAGTCGCGCGAGATCCTGGTCAAGAAGAACCGGAAGTTCACCAANNGAAGTCATTCTTCAGTGCAACGAGGAAGTGACCGAGTCCAAGCTGGACGAGCTGCGCGAGCACGGCATCAATCAGTTCACGGTTCTCTTCATCGACAACCTGAACGTCGGGTCGTTCTTGCGCGACACCCTCATCGCCGACAAGCTGCAGAGCCCGGATGAGGCCATCATGGAGATCTACCGGCGCCTGCGGCCGGGTGATCCGCCGACGGTGGAGACTGCGCACAATCTGTTCAAGAATCTGTTCTTCAACCCTGAGCGCTACGACCTGTCGAAGGTCGGCCGCCTTAAGCTGAACTACAAGTTCAAGCTGGACGAAGCCCTCGACAACACGGTTCTCACCAAGCGCGACATCCTGGAGACAGTCCGCTACCTCATCGATCTCAAGAACGGCAAGGGTCAGATCGACGACATCGACCACCTGGGCAACCGGCGCGTGCGCGCGGTGGGCGAGTTGATGGAGAACCAGTACCGCATCGGTCTGGTGCGCATGGAGCGCGCGATCAAAGAGCGCATGAGCATGTCGCAGGAGATCGAGACGCTCATGCCACACGACTTGATCAATGCCAAGCCGGTCTCGGCGGTGGTCAAGGAATACTTCGGGTCCTCGCAGCTGTCACAGTTCATGGATCAGACCAACCCGCTCTCCGAGGTCACCCACAAGCGCCGGCTCTCGGCGCTGGGCCCGGGCGGTCTTACGCGCGAGCGGGCCGGCTTCGAGGTGCGCGATGTGCACACCACGCACTACGGGCGCATCTGCCCGATTGAAACCCCGGAAGGTCCGAACATCGGTCTCATCGCGTCGCTGTCGACCTACGCCCGGGTCAACGAGTTCGGCTTCATCGAGACGCCCTACCGCAAAGTGGTCGATGGCCGTGCCACCGACGAGGTTGGTTTCTACTCGGCCTTGCAGGAGGAAGGTCACTTCATCGCCCAGTCGAACTCGCCTATCGACAAGAAAGGCAAGTTCACCGCCGAGATGATCCTGTGCCGGCACAATGGCGAGAACGTGATGTCTAAGCCGGAAGAGGTCACTCTAATGGACGTGCTGCCCAACCAGTTGGTGTCGGTGGCTGCGTCGCTGATTCCCTTCCTGGAGAACGACGACGCCAACCGCGCCCTCATGGGCTCCAACATGCAACGGCAAGCGGTCCCGGTCATCCGGACCCGCTCGCCCCTGATTGGCACGGGCATGGAAGGGATCGTGGCGCGTGACTCGGGCGTGACCGTGGTGGCCCGGCGCGAAGGCGTGGTCGAATCGGTCGACGCGGCCCGCATCGTGGTCCGCACCACGTTGGAGTCTGACGATCTGACTTCGGCCAAGCCGGACATCTACAACCTGGTCAAGTTCCAGCGGTCCAACCAGAACACCTGCATCAACCAACGGCCCATCGTCGAGCCGGGCGATCATGTCAAGCCGGGCGACGTCATCGCCGACGGTCCGGCCACCGAGAAGGGCGAACTGGCGCTGGGCGAGAACATCCTCGTCGCGTTCATGCCCTGGGGTGGCTACAACTTCGAGGACTCGATCCTCATCTCCGAGCGTCTGGTCAAGGACGACCACTTCACCTCGATCCACATCGAGGAATTCGAGTGCGTGGCGCGCGACACCAAACTAGGCAAGGAGGAGATCACCTGCGACATCCCCAACGTGGGCGATGAGGCGCTCAAGGATCTCGACGAATCGGGCATCGTGCGCATCGGCGCCGAGGTCAAGCCNNGGGATTGTCATCGGCGCCAAGGTATTCTCCCGCAAGGGCACCGAGAAGGACGAGCGATCGAAGGAGATCGAGGATCAGGAGAAGGAGAAGCTGCTCGCCGACCAGCGCGACGAGACGCGCATCATCTCCGAGTCGTACTACAACAAGATGCGCAAGTGGCTGCTGGGCAAGACCACGGCCGTCCGCCTGGTGGACGACAAGGGCAAGGTTCTGTGTGCCAAGGGGCAGAAGATCGACAACGCCATGCTCGACGAGATCCCGAGCCGCCACTGGCCGGAGATCCAGATCGAGGGGGGCAAGGGCGACAACCGGGTCGAACAGCTAGCGGCCCAACTCGAGCAGGAGTTGAGAGCCATCGACGATCTCTACCGCGACAAGATCTCGAAGCTCACCAAGGGAGACGAACTGCCACCGGGCGTGATCAAGATGGTCAAGGTGTACGTGGCCATCAAGCGCAAGCTGTCGGTGGGTGACAAGATGGCCGGCCGCCATGGCAACAAGGGCGTGGTTTCGCGAATCTTGCCCGAAGAGGACATGCCCTACATGGTCGACGGCACGCCGGTCGACATCGTGCTCAACCCGCTGGGCGTGCCGTCGCGCATGAACGTGGGTCAGATTCTCGAAACCCACCTCGGCTGGGCGGCCTTGCAACTGGGCCGGCAGATCGATGGGATGTTAGAAAAGGAATGGAAGGGCGAAGCTCTGCGGGCGAAGTTGAAGAAGGTCTTCACCGAGGAGCCTCACCAGAAGCTCATCGATGGCCTCAATGACGAGGGCTTGCGGCGCTTCGCCCGCGGCGTGCGGCAAGGCGTGCACCTGGCCACGCCGGTGTTTGATGGAGCCAAGGAGGTCGACATCCGCGCGGCCCTGGCGTTGGCCGAGTTGCCGTTGAGCGGACAGACGACGCTGTTCGACGGCAAGACCGGCGAGTCTTTCGACCATGAAGTGACGGTGGGAGTGATGTACATGCTCAAGCTGCACCACCTGGTCGACGACAAGATTCACGCCCGCTCCATAGGGCCCTACTCGCTGGTCACCCAGCAGCCGCTGGGGGGCAAGGCCCAGTTCGGCGGGCAGCGCTTGGGCGAGATGGAGGTTTGGGCCATGGAGGCCTATGGCGCGGCCTATGGACTGCAGGAGTTCTTGACTGTGAAGTCGGACGACGTGATCGGTCGAACCCGCATGTACGAGGCCATCGTCAAGGGCGAGCAAACCCTCGAGTCTGGCCTGCCCGAATCGTTCAACGTTTTGCTCAAGGAGCTGCAGTCGTTGTGCTTGAACGTGGAGTTGATCGAAGACCCCAACGCGCCTCGCAGGCAGGAATCGACGATCGAGCTTATGGCCCGAGAGGTGGCCGCCAAGGCGGGCGCAGGCGCCCCGCCCGCCGCAGCCGCCTCGGAGTAGATGCAATGACGACTTCCGCGCAGGGGAGTAGCGAATCATGACGATGAAGGACATCTTCAACTTCTTCGAGAAGCCGAAGGACCCACTTTCGTTCTCCGCGATCCGGATCTCGCTGGCGTCGCCGGAGAAGATCAGGGAGTGGTCACACGGCGAGGTGAAGAAGCCGGAAACCATCAACTACCGCACCTTCAAGCCCGAGCGCGACGGTCTGTTCTGCGCGAAGATCTTTGGGCCGGTGAAGGACTACGAGTGCAACTGCGGCAAGTACAAGCGCATGAAGCACCGGGGGGTGGTGTGTGAGAAGTGTGGCGTCGAAGTCATCCAGTCCAAGGTGCGCCGCGAGCGGCTGGGCCACATCAACCTGGCCACGCCGGTAGCACACATCTGGTTCCTCAAGTCGCTGCCCTCGCGTATCGGCAACCTGCTCGACATCGCTCTCAAGGACCTGGAAAAGGTTCTCTACTCGGAAGCGTTCGTCGTGGTGGACCCCAAGCAGAGTGGACTACAGAGGGGGGAACTGCTGACCGAGGAGCGCTACCTGAAACTGGTCGAAGAGGTGGGGGAGGAGGGGTTCGTCGCGGGCATGGGCGCCGAGGCGGTGCGCGATCTGCTCAAGGGCATCGACGTACACAAGCTTTCCGAGCAGCTCCGACAGGAAATGAAGGACGCAACCTCGGAGGCCAAACGCAAGAAGATCGCCAAGCGCCTCAAGGTGGTGGACGCCTTCCGCGAATCATCCAATCACCCGGAGTGGATGATGCTGGAGGTGATCCCGGTGATTCCACCCGACCTCCGCCCCTTGGTTCCCCTCGACGGTGGTCGGTTTGCCACCTCGGATCTCAATGACCTGTACCGCCGGGTCATCAACCGCAACAACCGCCTCAAGCGGCTGCAAGAGTTGAACGCGCCTGAGATCATCATCCGCAACGAGAAGCGGATGCTGCAGGAAGCGGTCGACGCCCTGTTCGACAACGGCCGTCGCGGCAAGACCATCACCGGCCCCAACAAGCGTCCGCTCAAGTCGCTCTCTGACATGTTGAAGGGCAAGCAGGGGCGCTTCCGACAGAACCTGCTGGGCAAACGCGTCGACTACTCCGGCCGCTCGGTCATCGTGGTCGGCCCGGAATTGAAACTGCACCAGTGCGGGCTGCCCAAGAAGATGGCGCTCGAACTGTTCAAGCCCTTCATCTACAACAAGCTGGAAGAGCGGGGCCTGGTCACCACCATCAAGAGCGCCAAGAAGTTGGTGGAGCGAGAACGCCCCGAGGTGTGGGACATCCTCGAGGAAGTGATCAAGGAGCATCCCATCCTGCTCAACCGCGCTCCCACGCTTCACCGCCTGGGCATCCAGGCCTTCGAGCCCTTGCTCATCGAGGGCAAGGCCATTCAGCTGCACCCGCTGGTGTGTGCGGCTTTCAACGCAGACTTTGACGGCGACCAGATGGCCGTGCA
>PMZX01000005.1 GCA_003170035.1 Myxococcales bacterium
CCAAACTTCGCGTGATAGCCCGGGTCTTGGACTACGAACACCTCGTCAATGCCGGCTGGGGTGCGCCGGACAACTTCATCACCAGGCTGGATCGGAATGTCGATCCTCTGCGTGAATATGTTACCCGGCTGTACGGAAGCCCGAACATCGGCATACGTCTTGCCGTCCTTCGTTCTGACGGTCACGCTATCGGTGAGCATTCTTTCGAACCTGTCTGCTCCTTCATGGTGCGCCTTGCCGTTCAGCGCTGCAACGGCATGTTAGGCGCTTTCTTCGCTACTTGGCGGTGAGTTCCTTCTGACTGAGCCATCGAGCTTCTCCGGGTTGAACGATCACGGTGTCGATCGCGCCGCCGACGGTGGCGAAGCGAGGTTCGAAGCGCAGTTGTTCGATTGTAGTGCGCACGAGGTGTCTCGAAAAGTCGATCGCGTCCTGCAGTGGCATCACGCCAAATGCGGGAAGGAACTTTGGATCCCCGAGGAGACGGCCAAGAACGGCGGTATCACCGCCATAGGCGACACCATATTGAATCTCCGATGTTCCGGCCGCGACATTCTGCCGAGCCAAATCGCCGGTGAGTGCATTGGCGTGAAACGCGAACGGCATCAAATCGTCGAATCCCGAGACGAAGAAGCCGACATTCGGTCTCGGGAGCAATTTTGCAAAGTACTCGTTCAACTGCCTCCCGCAGGCTTCGGTTGTCTTGGGCTCAGAGCCTTTTGCCCGGGCCTCGTAGTCAGCAACGTAGTGGGCAATCGGCATGTTGGAGATGAATGCATCGCCAAACGTGCCTACGCCGAAGCGACCGAACAGCAGGAAGAGCTTTCTCGCAGAATCAGACAAGACGACGTTCGTGAAGGTCACACGCCCGTCACCATCTGGAGGGGACGTCCAGGTCATCGTCGTGCGGCTATCGGCGGACATGACGATTCCTGTCGGGACATACGCAGAGATTACGAGCGACATTGTGCCTCCATCGGGTGCACCTAACGCGTTGGCGATAAGCGGCGGGCGCCGAAGGCGACCGTCCGCTTCATCGCCATGTTAGCCCGCCCCATCGTCGCGAAGATCAGGAATCGCAAACTTGCCGTATCTTCCGCGCGGGCGATAGATGAGCTTGTTCTTTCGAAGCAAGGACAGCATCTTTGTGAGGCGACAGGCCGAACCAGCCATGATGCCCTGGACCTGCCGCTTGCTCTTTGAGCCTTCGTCCCTGAGCGCCTGCAGTACCTTCTTGCCGTAGGTCCGATACTTGTCTGCAGCATTGGTGGCCTCGCACTGCTTCCCGAACTCCGCGTAGCCTTTTGAGAACGGTATCAGATCAAGTTGTTGGCGCACGAACCCCTCGAGCGCTGGCACGTTGACATACTCGTGTCGTTGAAGATGTCCGATGTCGCTCAGGATCCATTTGGGCGCCGTCCCCTTTGACTTCCTCATCCGGAACGTGATGAATACCTGATCCTCCGACTTGATGGACAAGGCATAGCCCAGTTCGAGCACCACGTTTGGTCGAAACCCTGTCAGGTCGAAGACGCACGCAGCTGACTCCTCGATATGCGTGCGAATGTCCTTCCACAGATCCCTGGCCGACTTTCCCGTTCGCTTGTCGACGACAATACATGCCAGTGCCGTGTCTGCTTCGATGCGCTTCTTCAGGCTGTCGAACTGGTTCTTGATCTTCTTGTCGTTGTAATTGCATCCAAGGAAAACAATGCTGGAAGTGGCCATGTCTCACCTTGTAGATAGGGTTGGGCTAACGCTATGGCGTTCAGCAGCGGCGCGGAAGCCCCGTGCTGCAACGCCTGGTTCGACGGCAACCTACCGGCCGCCGCTCAAACGTCGCCGTTGAAGATGAAGGAGTCGAAGCCATGTCGATTGAGGTCGAAGACTGCACCGAAAGCCATCGTTCCACCGTCGCACATCTTCGCGGCGTGTTTGAGCCAGTCATCCGAACCACGGTCGATGACCGCGTTTAAGTAGAGAACTTGCCGGCCATCTCGAAAGAACCCCGCATACTGTCGTCGGTATCCTGGTGGCCGCCAAACGGGCTGGCCACGCGACTTGCGCTCCTTGAACGCGTCGTCGATTGCCTGAGCCAGTTTTGCCTCTGCCAGTTCAATGTCCCGAGATGCGGGTGTCCATTTCCCAGTGAGGCCGGTCGGAAACGCTCGCGAGCACTGGTGGGTCAACGCCTCAGCCTCCGAGCCTGTCAGGATCGTCCACTTGCGCTGCTCACCGTGGACACGAGCACAGACCAGCAAGGACACCATCAGCAATGTCCGGAAGATCCACTTTTGCAGCCATGCCATCGTCTTGTCCGTCGAACGGCCTTGCCGTTCAGCGGTGTGGGCGCCGCCAAGCCGGCCTCGCGATTGTACACCATGTCCCTGCGGCGACCACATCCGCTGCAACGGCATGTTAGCCGGCTCCCTCGCCCACAACGAGGGTATCGCTCACGCCCCACCTAAGAAAGAAGGCAAAGAACGGATCGGTGATGTGTAGTCGCCGTTCCTTCTTGTCCCAGTCGAGCACGGGCGCCGAGGCAGCGTCATCTGCTTGAATCGTACTCATGTGCTCCAGCACGCGGGAGACTTCATGTGCTTGCGGCAACTCTTCAAGAATCTCGCGCAGGGCGCCGCGCACCTCCTCGTACTCTAGTGTGACCATTCCAGGTCTCAAGTGCGCAATCGCCAACAGCACGGCGACGTAGATGTCTTCCTGGCGCCCATCCTTGAACATTCGTTTGTTGCGATCCGAGCGCTGCCGCGGCCCTTTCGCCAGTCGGTCAAAGATCGTCTTGCTTGTGTCCGCTGCGACCTTGTGAAACAGGATATCTGTACCATTGGAGGCGGTGACCGACGTGCGAGTCTCACACGCCTCCTCTATCTGGTTACTTTCGCAAATCTGCCTGCAGAACTCCTGCATGAGATGCGGGCTCTGGAGACACTCGCGAAGAAATCCATCGACAATTGAGACGTCAATCGTGGCATTCAAGAGTGGAAAGCCAACAGCCGGAATCTGCTGCAGCTCATCTGGGCGCCATGCTGGAATCGGGATCTGCTGCACGCGGCCTGTCATCTCTTTCTCCACGCGAATGGCGTCGTATTTCCGGTGCGGTATCGCCAGAAGAATTACTGGGTGGCCATCGAACACGAGGCCCTTGAGACCACGCACTACGCTTCCCTGGGTGTCCCGATCTAGATAGTGGAAGTCGTCGATAATCAAGGGCCGCTTACTTTCTCGAAGCTGTTCGAGCGCACGAGATTTCGGTGACCCCCGCTGTAGTGTGGTCTCCGACGATGTGCGGTTCTGGCCGTACTTTGGCGTCACCTGGGCTTGAGCCTTCGCGAAGAAGGGAATCTCAAGCTGGCCGGACGCTTGGACCGCGATTTCTGAGGCTGTGCCTTTGGTGGTGGTGCGCGTGATATCCACGAAGCCATCTAGCTTTTCTATGACCCCGAGCCACAGGTCCTCTTCATTAGACACGGAGCCGCCATCGATCCAGACTGCCTCCGTTGTCGGGTATACCTTCTTCGTGAGTACCGATTTTCCCGATTTTGTCGGGCCGGTGATGGTCACTAGCTTGCATAGGTTATCCGAGGCCGTTTGGAGCTGCTTCTCGAGGCCGAGCTTGTCCCGAGTCACGTAGGTGTGTTCGGGCTGGCCGCCTGGCACAAAAACCTGACGCATTCGGATCCTAGGTTTGGTCATTGGTTATTCCAATCAGTCCGGCGAACTAATAGGGTTTGCTGGAA
>PMZX01000164.1 GCA_003170035.1 Myxococcales bacterium
TGCGTCCGATGACGCCGTCCAGGTTAACATCGTCGCCGCGGGCTACGGGAAGTAGCACCGCGACCCCAACCGGAACGAAGAACCACAAGGCCGGGCCAGGCCTGCGGATGTTTTCGAACACCCGCAGCGCGCTTTTCTTGCCGTTCGGGCTGGTGTCGGACACCGTGACAACTTGGCGAAGGACAGGTATCGTGCCGGTCGAAAAGGAGAGGAACTCGCATGGCAATCCTTGGCCTCTTTGACTGGATCACGGTCGGCATCTACTTCATTCTGATCGGAGGCATTTCTGTCTGGTCNNCTGGGCTGGTTTGTCATCGGGGCCTCCATCCTCGCCTCGAACGTCGGTTCCGAGCACATCGTCGGGCTCGCCGGCACCGGCGCGAAATCCGGCCTCGCCATGGGGCACTACGAGCTGCATTCCTGGATCGTGCTCACGCTGGGATGGGTATTCGTTCCCTTCTACATGCGCAGCAAGGTCTTCACCATGCCGGAATTCCTTGAGCGCAGATACAACGAGAAGACGCGTTGGCTGCTCTCCATCGTGCAACTGCTCAGTTACGTCATCGCCAAGGCATCCGTGACCATCTATGCAGGCGCCGTCGTGTTCAACTCCTTCCTGGGAGTCGACTTCTGGACNNGCGATTGTGCTGATCGCCATCACCGGGGCCTATACCGTCTTCGGCGGGCTTCATGCAGTCATGTACACCGAGGCACTGCAAGCCATCGTTCTGTTGGGCGGCTCGATCATCCTGACCATATCGGGTTTCATTGAAATTGGCGGCTGGAACAACCTTGTCCATTCCGTGCCCAAGGATCACCTGAACATGTTCCTCCCGCTTTCCAATCCCGACTTTCCGTGGCTGGGGCTCCTGTTTGCCTCTCCCATTGTCGGCATCTGGTATTGGTGCACCGATCAGCACATCGTGCAGCGCTGTTTGGCAGCCCGCAACGAGCAGCAAGCCCGGCGGGGAACCATCTTCGCTGCCTACCTCAAGATGCTGCCCTTCTTCGTCTTCCTGATTCCCGGATTGATGGCGTATGCGCTGGCGCGTTCGGGCAAGATCCAACTCCCCCAATCCGATCAGGCATTCCCAACCCTGGTCAAGACCCTGCTGCCGGTCGGCCTGCGCGGCCTGCTCGCAGGCGGCATCCTGGCCGCCCTCATGAGCTCGCTGGCGTCCGTCTACAATGCTTGCTCGACCCTCTTCACCCTGGACATCTATCAGAAGATCAAGCCGCACACGACGGAGAAGGAACTGGTCAAGGTCGGGCGCATTGCCACCGCGTCGGTGGTTCTCCTCGGAACGCTGTGGATTCCCGTGATGAAGGGGATCTCCGACACCCTCTACCAGTATCTGCAGAGCGTTCAGTCCTATCTGGCCCCGCCCATCGCCGCTGTCTTTTTGCTGGGTGTCTTCGTCCCGCGCATTAACGGCAAGGGCGCGCTGGCTGCGATGGTGTCAGGCTTCGTCGTCGGCATGCTGCGCATCGTTCTCGAGCTGTGCAGGCACTCGTTGAGCGGATTCCTGTATGCCTTCGCGACGATCAACTTCCTCTATTTCTGCATCTTCCTGTTTATATTCTCCATTGTGGTGATGATCGTCGTCAGCCTTCTCACCGAGAAGCCGTCCCAGTCCCAGCTCAATGGTCTGACCTATGGGACAACCGTGGCAGCGGACAGGGTGCAGTCGCGCGCCAGTTGGAACCGTCGCGACGTCGTGCTCTCGCTGGCGATCGTCATCTTCATCGTGCTGATCTTTGCCTATTTCTCGCCGCTCGGGATTGCTGGCTGAGCCCTTGACAGTCGGTCATGTCTATAGAAATCTATAGGTATGCCTACGCTGTCCATGCATTTGCCCGCGCCGCTATACAAGAAGGTGCGCGCGGCGGCCCGTCGCAGCAAGCAGAAACCATCGCAGTTCGCCCGGCAGGCGATCGAGCATGAGTTGCGGCGTGTTCCTCCTGCCGTGACCATGCGAGCGCTCGCCGGCACGGCGAGTTTCGCTCCCGACTATGATCCGGTGGCTCCTGTCATTCCGCTGGAAGACTGGGGGCAATGACCCGGACATGCGCCCAAAAGGGGGCTACCTTTTCGACACGCATGCAGCGATTTGGCTTGAGATAGAGCCCGCTCGATTGAGCGCGTCTGTCCGGAAGGCGCTGGGCGGCGTCGCCCGTGCCGATCTCTACATATCAGACGTCACTCTGAGCGAAACCGCGCGCCTTCTGCAGGAGGGACGACTGACCACCTCAGCGGATCCTGCCGACTGGCTCGAACGGTTCGCGCTCGGCTTTACCATTCTTTCCGTCACCGCGCCCATCGCATGGGCGGCCGCTGCTTTCGAATGGGACCATCGCGATCCGTGCGACCGCCACATTCTTGCCAGCGCCGCTGTCCTCGGGTTGCCGCTCGTGACCCTTGACCCGAAAATCTCGTCCTTTGCCCCCAGCGTCGGCGTCCGCATCGTTTGGTAATCTGCGTGGAGTTTCTCCAACCGGTCGAGGCTACGTACCGCGTACCACCACCTCGTGCACGAGGGCGGCTGGAGTGTGTAGCTCGATGCCGACGGCGCGTCGGCCTTCACTGCGCCCGACGGCCGGACGCCCTGTCCGAGCAGCTCGCCGCGAAGCCCACCCTGATAGGTCCGTTACCCACACCAAGGTCCGCCCCGAGCGAGGTTCCGAGTCAGCGACCGCGCCTTACTTCGGCTCGCCGACCAGGATCCCCCGACCGCCGGTGCCCACGTAGACCCGGCCGTAGACGCGCGGGTCGCCGATGATGACACCGCAGAAGCCGAACTGGTGGTGATCGTCGTTGATCCTCACCCAGTTGGCACCGGCGTCGTCGGAGCGGTAGAAGCCCGGCTTGTCGTTGATCTTGCCCATGAGATACAGGGCCGGATACTTCTTGCCCTCGGCCGGCTTGCCAAAGCCGATCTGATTCGCCTCGGTCACGCCGTCGATGGCCACGTAGGTCTTTCCCGAATCGGTCGAGTGATTCAGCTCCTTGAAGTTGGTGAGCCACACGTCGCCCTCGACACCGGGTACGGCCTGCGCCGAAGCCGAATGGAGCTGGTAGTCGGGGAGACTTGGCAGCCCGCCCGGCGACGGGGTGAAGTGGGCTCCGCCGTCCGTGCTGGTGTACGCTTGCCCGCCTTTGGCGTCGAGCACGTAGAACTTGTTGGGGTTCACACGGTCCGCGGCCGGCCGGAGATGGACCGGGGCCCAATCAGGATCCGGCTCTGCCGAGTCGGAAAGCCCCTCTGCGCGGGCCCAGGTCGCACCCCGGTCCTTTGAATAGGAGACGGGTCCGTCCTTGGGCGCCCATAGCAAAGCCGAGCCATCCGCGGAGACGACGATCGATCCCGCACCCTTGCCCTTGGGCATGGACGCGAAGGGCGCCCAACTCTTGCCAGCGTCGAGGGAGTAGGCTCCCCATTGCCCCTTGTCGTGCCAGCCGGCCCGCACGACGATCTCGGGCTTGCCCCAGGCGATGTCGATACTGGTGGCCGAGCCGCACAGCGGATTTTCGAACATCCCCGCGGCGGTGGGCTGGTTCAGATCGTCGTGGCGGAATCCGCACAGATCGCCCACAGCGCTCAGCAGGGGAGGTCCGGCGGGTGGGCTGACCAGGCCTGAGACGACAGTTTCCTCGAGCCCGCGGTCGATGAACGTCCAGTGGGTGGGCTTGTCTGAATCCGAGGCGGTCGCATCCTCGGTCCCCCAGATCCCTTGTCCCGTGACGTACATGACCCGCCCCGGATTGAAGGGGTCGATATCGATGTCACCCATCCAGCCCCTGCCAATCGGGTCATTGGGCTTGTGCCAATAGAGGTACTTCGCACCGGCGTCGTCGCGCACGACCTTGGTAAAGAGGGGCTTCCAGGTCTTGCCACCGTCGGTGGTCCGGTAGACCTCGTCGCCGTGGGTCCAGCGGTCGATGGTGCTGACCATGACGGTCCCGGGGTGCGCGGCGTCGACCGACAAGCCGCCGTAGCCGAAGCCGTCATTCTTTTTCGGGGCGGCGGGCGTGATGTTGGTGAACTTCTCCGGCTTGGGCTCGTACTTCCAGACCGCGCCCTCCGTCACGTTGTTGGGGCCAGTGGCATTTCCGTAGCTGATGTACATGACGCCGGTCGAGTCGAACTCGGCGTGACTGGCCATCACGCCCATAGGCTGCTTGGGCATCAGCTTCCACGTCGCGCCGGCGTCGGTGCTGCGAAAGAGGCTGCCGTCCTTGTTGGCGACGCCGGCATAGATGATTGGCGTGGGCTTGCCCTTGGCTCCGCTCGACCTGTCGAAGAAGACGATGGGGATGCCGACCCCGTTGCCGCTGTCAGAGGCCGAGAAGCTGCTGACTTTGTCCCAGCTTGCGCCCGAGTCCGTGCTCTTCCAGAGCCCGTTCTTGCGCGACCCGAAGTAGAGAATGCTGGTCAGATTGGGGTCGACGGCGAGTCGTTCGCCGTTCGACCGGCCATCCTCGTTGCCGCCCATCTTGATGGGCATGTCGGTTTTCTGCCAGGTGTTGCCGCGATCGTTCGAGCGCAGGATGTAGCCATTGCCCGCCCACGATCCGGTGTACGTTCCAGCGGCCAGGTACACCTTGTTGCCGTCGACCGGATCGGCCGCAAGGCTTTCGATGCCGGAGTTCGAATCGCGCCCGAATTCGTCGGTGATGGCAATCCAGCTCTTGTCCGCCTGGTTCCAGCGGTACGCGCCACCCACGTCGGTGCGGGCATATATGAGATCCTTCTCGACCGGACTGAAGATGATGCCGCTGACGAATCCGCCGCCGAGGATGACGACGTTCTTCCAGTTGTAAGCCGCGCTGCCGCCGCTCTTTGCCGCTTCGGCGGTCGAAGTCGCCGCCAGGGCCGCGCCGGGCATTTGCACTCCCGATCCCTGGGCGCAGGAACATATCTTGCACCCGTGCTGCGCCAGAGCCGACAAGATCACGGCCAACGACAGTGCCAACGAAGTTTTCCTAGCCATTCTCTCTGCTCCTTTCAATCGCGTGGACGCAGCCGGGCTTGGCCCGGCGGAGTCCGTCGCGGGAGGGTTTGGGAACCCTCCCAGGCTTCCCATGTTTGTTCTATCTCCCTATCGCTGGTCACCATAGAGGATCCCTCTGCCGCCCGTGCCGAGATAGACGCGGCCGTACTGGCGCTGGTCGCCAGTCAAGCAGTGCAGCCACCCGAACTGGTGCTGCGGATCATCGATGCGCTGCCAGGTAACCCCGACGTCGTCGGAGCGATACGTGCCCCAGACNNACTGTCCACCAACGGCGTGCCGTTCGCCTGCTTCACCTGCGTGAACGTCGCTGCCGAGTCCTGCGAATGAAACAGACCGGGGTTCGTCTTGGAATCCGTCGCAACCCAGACATCCCCCTCGATTCCGAACACGGGACGCGGTCGCCCGGACGGAATAGCAGCGGCCTTCACAAAGGTCGCGCCTCCGTCGGTGCTCACGTACA
>PMZX01000477.1:0-347 GCA_003170035.1 Myxococcales bacterium
TGGGCGGTGCACGGCTACTCCGACGGCGTGCTGGCCACGCCGACTTCGCAGATGTCGAAGTATTGGGCCAGCTTCTATGCGGGCACGCAGAGCACGCACCTGCCCATCTGGATGACCGAGACATCCGGCTATGTGGACACCATCGAGGCAGGGCCCAATGCCAGCGGAGACACTCTGCCGGGCGCTCTGGATCTGGCCCAGAGTATCTACGCCGCCCTCTACCACGGACACCTGTCGGGCTGGGTGTGGTGGCAAGGCAGCGAGCTGGGCGCCGGGATGCCGAGCGAGTTCGACCTCATGAGCAGCGTCACCAAGCGGGGCAAGAAGTACTACGTCTCGAAGAACTA
>PMZX01000477.1:373-5071 GCA_003170035.1 Myxococcales bacterium
CGATGGCGCCCGCGAGCATCACCCTGCCCGCGCGCAGTATCACCAGCCTGGTTTTCGGTGACACCTCGAAGGATCCCAGCGCCCCGGATGGTGGCGCGGGTGCGGGCGGCTCCGGGGGGACCACGGGCGGCTCAGGCGGAGCCACGGGTGGTTCCGGGGGGAGCACCGCCGGCTCGGGCGGAACCACGGGAGGCCGGGGCGGTGCGGGCGGCGCGAGTGGTGGCAGCGGCGGCTCCGGGGAAACCACCAGCACGGGCAGCGGCCCCGGGGGAACTACTGCGAGCGCAAAGAGCGGTGGCTGTAGCTGTCGCGTGGCCGGATCCCCGCTGCACTCCGGAACGCACACCGTCGCCCTGTTGGGCATGGGTCTTCTGCTCGTTCGCCGACGTACACGGCGACACCCGCTACGGAAACTGCCCGGCAGCGGCTAGCAGATCGAGCCGCGCCTGGCGGACGTTGTCCTCGGCGATCACCGCGGCGGTGTCGGCGTCGCGCGCGCGACGCTCGGCATCGATCACTTCCAGGTTGGTGGTGGCGCCGGCCCGGTAGGCCAGATCCGCAAGGGCCAAGGCCTCGCGCGCCAACTTGGCCGCACTGGCCGCGGACTTGCCGGCCTGGTCGGCGCGACGGATCTCCTCGACCGCCACGCGAATGTCGGAGCGAGTCTGGCGCAGGAGGGCCTCGTACTGACTGCGCGCCTCGGCGACCAGGGCTGCGCGTTCCTGGGACTGGCCCCGGCGCAGACCGCCTTCCACCAGCGGGAAACTCAACACGAGCAGCGCCTGCCAGCCGGTTTCCGGCGTGGTGATGGACGAGGGGTTTTGATAGAAGGGGATGAACTGACCATTCAAGTTTGGCGTGTAGTCGGCCCAGCTCTCGCTCTTGACCTTCTCGGCGACCCGCAGGCGAGCCTTGGCCGCTGCGACGTCCTTTCGCTGGGCGATGGCTGCCTCGGGATTGGTGCTGGTGCCGGCCAGAGCCACGTCGTCGTACACGTCTACGGGTTGCGCCTCGCCAATCAGCACCGCCAGCGCCTCGCGCGCTCGTGCCAGGGCCGTGTAGCTCGTCTCAAGCTGCACCTCGTCCGAAGCAACCTGCTGCGCGGCCCGGACATCATCGACGCGATTGCCCACCCCACCCACCAGGCGAATGTGCGTGTAGTCGTAGTGCGCGCGATCGGTGGCCAGGGCGCGGGCGTTGATGTCCACCACTCGCTTCTGCGCGACCACGGCCAGATAGGCTCGCGCCACGGCCAGTGCCACGGTCCGACTCACATCCTGGTTGCTGGCCTCGGTCGACCTGAGGTTCGCCTTGGCTTGCGACCACTGCACCCAACGCTGAGGTGCAAGCAAGGGAACCGTCAGATTCAGGTTGGCCGAAAGCTGGTTCTTGGCCGCCAGCGTCCTGCCACTCAGCAGACGATCGTTGTCAAGGCGGGTGTATGCGCCGTTGGCGGTGAGGTACGGCAGGGAGCCGGAGCGTGTCTCCTTCAGCAGCGCATCGGCGCGATCGATCTCCAGAGCAGCCACCTGCGCGCTCGGGTTGCGCTGCAGAGCGCGGCGCACCGCCTCGGTCATCGTGATCTTTTCATAGGCACTGCCTGTGTCGGACGCGGAGTCCTGCAGCTTGGGTAAGGGCGGGGGCTCGCTGGCTTCCTGAGCGCGAGCCGTCTGTGCAGCGGCCATCAGCGCTGCGCAGCCGGCGAGCAGCAACCATCCACTTCTACGCATGGGCCGGATCCTCCGCCGCCTTTCGCCCGCTGCCAAGGTCCTCGTCCTGGGGCGAGACGCGCTTGGCGAAGCGATCGAACACGGTGTACAGCGAGGGCACCAAGAAGAGCGTGAATACCGACGACACCAAGAGGCCGCCGATGACAGCGCGGGCCAGCGGCAGATTGGTCTCGCTGCCTTCGCCGAGGCCGAGCGCCATGGGGATGAGGGCGGTGATGGTGGCGATGGTGGTCATCAGGATGGGCCGCAAGCGGGTGCGGCCTGCCAGCACGGTGGCCTCGTGCAGGGGCTTGCCCCGCCGGCGCAGCACATTGGCGAAGTCGACCAGTAGAACGCCGTTGGACACCACGATGCCCACCATCATGATGATGCCCATGAAGCTGTTCACGCTCAGCTTGGTGCCGGTCAGGTACAGCATGATGAACACGCCCGATACGCCGAGGGGCACGCTGAACATGATGACCAGCGGGTCGATGAGCGACTTGAACTGGCTGGCCAGCACCATGTACACCAAGGCCAGCGCCATGATGGCGGCGAAGATCAGGCCGCGAAATGCCTTTTGCTGTTCCAGGGTCTGGCCGCCCAGGGTGGCGGAGAAGCCCTCGGGCGGCGGCGTGTTGTCGACCACGCGCTGAACCGCCGCGCTGGCTGCGCCCAGGTCCGAGGTGGGCGCGACGTTGGCCGTGACGTGCACGATGCGCTGCAAGTACTTGCGGTCGATCATGACCGGGCCGCTGTTGCGCTCGATGCGCGCCAGGGTATCCACGGTCACGATCCCGCCGCCGGGCGTGCGCATGAACATGTCGCCCAGGTCCGACACGTGCTCGCGGTTCGCATCCCTCATGCGCACATTGACGTAATACTCGTTGCCGGTCTTGGGATCGGTGAACGGCACCGGGGTGATCTGCGTATTGCCAAGCAGGCTGATCAGGATGGTCTGCGCCACGTCCTGCTCGGAAACGCCCAGCATGCCCGCCTTCTGACGGTCCACCACCACGTCCAGCTCCGGGCTGTTCTCCTCGCGCGACGACTGGACGTCGGTGAGCAGCGGCCGGCCTTCTGCGTCCGTCAGCGCGCGCATCTTGGTCAGCAGGCTTGTCCCGTAGCGCGAGCCATCGTCGAGGTCGTAGCCCAAGACCTCGACATCGATGGGTGCGGTGGCCCCGAAGTTCTGGATGCGCTTCACGATGCCGCCGATGAAGAAGTACAACTTTGTCCCGGGCATGGTGTCGCGCAGGGCCGCGCGCACTTTCTCGGCAGCCCACACGTCGGAAACCGGGCGCTCGCTTCTGGTCACCAGGTTGACCGAAAGACTGCCCGAATGAGTGCCGGTGTTCTGGCTGAAGATGGCGGTGCGACCCAGGGGCAGGCCGGTGTCCGACAGAAGCGTGGTGTAGATCCGCTGGGCCGCCGCCCCGCTGCCGAGAGGCGCCAGTTCTTTCTGCACGATCGCCTCCAGCCGCTCCGTCACTTGCTCGGTGCGCTCGACCCGGGTTCCGATGGGCGTCTTGTAAGTGATGCTGAATTGCGACTCGTCGCTTTCAGGGAAGAACTCGCTGCCGATGCCGCGCTTGATGAACATGCTGCCGATGAAGAACAGCAGGATTCCCACCACGGTCAGCAACCGGTGCGCGAGCACCCACTCCAGCGAGCGGCCGTAGGCCGCGTCGACCCGGTCGAACCAGCCGGTGACCTTGCTGGCAAAGCCCTTGTGCTCGTGGCCGCCTTCCTTCAGCCAGTAGAAGCAGAGCAGGGGCGTCACGGTCCGCGATACCCAGAAGCTCATGAGCAGGGCGAAGGCGATGGTCAAGGCCAGCGGCAAGAACAGGTAGCGCCCGATCCCGACCATGAACAGCACCGGAAAGAACACCACGATGGTGGTGATGGTCGACACCAGGATGGGCATGGCCACTTCCTGCGCTGCCATCAGCACGGCGTCGCGCCGGTTCTGGCCCAGGGCAAGGTGACGGTGGATGTTCTCCAGTTCCACGATGGAGTCGTCGACCAACCGTCCTACGCCCAGGGCCAGGCCGCCCAGGGTGAAGACATTCAGCGTCTGGTTGGTGAAATAGAGCAGCACAAAGGTCGAAACGATGGAGAGCGGAATGGCCACCCCGATGATCCCGGTGGCGCGGAAATTCACGAGGAAGAACAGGATGACCAGGATGGCCAGCGCACCGCCCTGCACGGCCTCGTGCTGAAGCGCCGCCACGGCCGACCGGATGTAGAGCGACTGATCGAACCCGATTTCGACCTTCACGTTGGCGGGCACGCCCCGCAGCTTGGTGATGGCAGCGCGGACAGCGTCGACGACGGCGATGGTGTTGGCCCCCGGTTGCTTGAGCACGCGCAGGAAGACGCCTCGTTTCCCGTTGATCCGTACGATTTCGGTCTGGTCGGCGGTCAGATCCTCCACCTGGGCCACGTCCGATACCCTGACCAGGCCCGGCCCCTGCCCAGCCGGCGACGGTGTGGCACGCACCACCACGTCGCGCAAGGGTCGTACGTCAGGGACCTGGGTGTTGGTGAAGACGTTGTAGTCGCGATCGCCGGCGCGCAGGCTGCCCGAGGGCAAGAGGAAATTCGACCCACGCACGGCATTGACCAGTTCCATGATGCCCAGTCCGCGCGCCCGCAGCGCATCGCGGTTGGCCATGACTTCGATCTCGCGGATCTTGCCCCCGCCCACCGTCGCGCTGGCCACGCCGGAAATACGTTCCAACTGCGGCTCGATGGTGTTGTAGGCCAGGTCGTAGAGCTGTTTCTCGTCGAGCAAGTCGCTTGCCACCGTGACCGAGACGACGGGGATGCTGGTGATGTCGAACTTGATGACAAACGGCTGCTGGATGCCGGGCGGCAGGGTGTTGAGGATCTGGGCGATGCGCTGGGACACCTCGAACTGGGCGTTGTCGAGGTTGGTCCCATAGGCGAACCACACGCTGATCAGCGACACGCCCTGCTTGGACGA
>PMZX01000185.1:0-3442 GCA_003170035.1 Myxococcales bacterium
ACCGGGCAGTGCCTGCGCACTTTGCAGGGGCACACGAGCGATGTGGAGGCTGTCGCACCCTTGCCGGATGGCAAACGCGCCCTGTCGGGGAGCTGGGATACCCTCAAGCTGTGGGACCTGGAGACCGGGCAATGCCTGCGCACCCTCGAGGGCGGGAGGGCCGTCGCGGTCTTGCCCGATGGCAAACGCGCCCTGTCGGGGAGCTACAAGACCCTCAAGTTGTGGGACTTGGAGACCGGGCAGTGCCTACGCACCCTTGAGGGTGGGAGGGCCGTCGCGGTCTTGCCCGATGGCAAACGTGCCCTGTCGGGGAGCCGCAAGACGCTCAAGCTGTGGGACCTGGAGACCGGGCAGTGCCTGCGCACACTGCAGGGGCACGGGCACTGGGTGGAGGCCGTCGCGGCCTTGCCCGATGGCAAGCGCGCCATCTCCGGGGGGGAGAGTCGGGACAGAACGCTTAAACTGTGGGACCTGGAGACCGGGCAGTGCCTGCGCACTTTGCAGGGGCACACGAGAGGTGTGGAGGCCGTCGCACCCCTGCCGGATGGCAAACGCGCCATCTCGGCGAGCAGCGACAAGACCCTTAAGCTGTGGAACCTCGAGACTGGGCGGTGTCTGCGCACCCTGCGGGGGCACAGGCACTGGGTGGAGGCCGTGGCGCTCTTGCCCGATGGCAGACGCGCCCTGTCGGGGAGCGCCGACAAGACCGTCAAGCTGTGGGACNNACTTTGCAGGGGCACACGAGCGGTGTGGAAGCTGTCGCACCCCTGCCGGATGGCAAACGCGCCATCTCGGCGAGCAGCGACAAGACCCTCAAGCTGTGGGACCTGGAGACCGGGCAGTGCCGGCTCACCTTCGCGGGGCACACGAGCGAGGTGCTCGCCGTGGCGCTCTTGCCCGATGGCAAACGCGCCCTGTCGTGCGCTGGCACTCTCGCTCGCACCATCCGTGGCTTTGACTACCACCACGCCCTCAAGCTGTGGGACATCGAGACGGGCCAGTGCCTGCGCACCTTCGAGGGGCACTCGGACTCGGTGGAGGCCATGGCGCTCTTACCCGACGGCAGACGCGCCCTGTCGGGGAGCGCTGACAAGACCCTCAAGCTGTGGGACCTGGAGACCGGGCAGTGCCTCGCGACCTGGCAGGCAGAAAGCGCCGTGAGGCGCTGCGCTGCCGTCCTCGACACCATCGTCGCCGGCACCGGCACTGGAAGCGTTCTCCTCGAAACCGGCACTGACGGCGGCGAGGTTCTCCTCCTCAAACTTGTGCCCCCCGGCCGCGTCGTTCCCGAGACCATCGCCGTCGCCTGGCACCCCTCGCGCCCTTTCCTTGCCGTCGGCCGCGCGAATGGAAGGCTTTCCATCCAAGCCTGGCACCCCGAATCGCAGTTCCTCGAAGAACTCGCCCGCTCTGCCAGCCCACTTCTCGCGCACCTGCAATGGTCAACCGACGGCGCGCATCTGCTCGCCGCTGCCCGCGACGGCACCACGCACGTCCTCGAAGCCGAAACGCTGCATGAGGTGTCAATCCCCGCGCAGAGATGGACCGATCGGATCCGTCGAGCGCTCCGGCTGTCTGGCCTCGGCCCCGTGTTCGCGTGGTCCGCCCCCCGCGACATTTCCTCCGACGGCCGATGGCGCGCCGTGATCGAAGCTGGTCAGCTTCGCATCGTTCCTGCTACGGAGGCATGACGTGGCTACGCAGGCTTGGAAAACGGCTTACCTGTTCATCAGCAGCACGTTCAACGACATGCACGGGGAACGGGATTATCTCGTCAAGGAGGTATTTCCCGAGCTGCGCGACTGGTGCGAGGGGCGCAAGCCGCAATTGGTGGACATCGACTTGCGCTGGGGCGTGAGCGAGGCGGATGCCACGCACAACCAGCGGGTGGTGGAGGTGTGCCTGCANNAACATCGACCGCTGCCGGCCGTTCTCCCTGTGCTTCCTAGGCCAGCGCTATGGCTGGATTCCGGAAGCGGGCGACGTTTCCGCGGAAACGCTGGCGAAGTATCCCGGACTGCATTCAGCCATCGCGGAGCAACGGTCCGTGATGGAGCTGAGAGTACTGCACGCGGTGGTGGCGCCCTTCGTCGGGGGCGATGCACCGCCACCGAATCGCGCCCAGTAGAGTCGATCTCGGCTATCATCCGCGCACCCTTCATGAGCGAAGCAACCAAGAACAAGCCTGACCGCCTGTGAATGGCAATTCAATCCTAGATCAAGTCGTCGTCAATCTCGGCGGGGACGTTCGGGGCGGCCGGATTCTGACCCAGGACAGCGCCGCGCAGAACGGGGCCGCAGGCTTCGAGCTCCGATTGGTATCGAAGCAAGAAGTGCTCGATCGACCGCACAGGTGATGCTTCGTCGAACAACCAAAGATCGGCGCAGGCCAGGATGGCTTTCTCGCCCGCTTCCCAGCCCAGTCGCACCGTGCGGTTGCTCAGGTTGAACGCGGCCAGTGCGCGCAGAACGTCGGGCAGGCTTGGGCGCGATTCCTCGCAATAGCTGACAAGGGATCGGAGGTGAAGATGCTCCCCACTCTGGTCCGGAAGCACCTCCACCTTGCGGGATTCGCCATGCATTCGCATGGCGATACTCAAGCCAGGCTCGGAAGATTCCATCGCCGATGCTGAGTATCCGAGCCGTTGCAGGATGTCGCGCAGTTGATTGAGTTGAATTGGCATGGCGCAATTGCCGGCTAGGAGATCTCGATCACCAGGGCGTCGCCGTCAATGGTGCGGCGCTTGCCTTGACCGGAACTCACGGCAAGGCGCACGCGCCGGATGTTCGACAACTGCTTCTCGGACTCGGCCAGGCTGAGCTGGTCGCTTAGTTCTCGCTCGAAACGATGCGTGACATGGCGTGCGCCAAACCGAGGCGCCCAGTCGCTGACAACATGATCCTCCAGTCCGGGCGGAACATCGAGCTCAAGACCACGCCGGGCTAGCTCGGCCTTGATGTCGGCAAGGCGCAACATGAAAATCTCGCGAATGGCATCCTGGCCGAGTGGTGCGAACACGAAGGTGCGGTCGATGCGGCCCAGAAACTCGTCGCTGAAGCCCATTCGGTGCAAGGCCGAGAACACGCGGTCCTGTTCTGAACCAGCACGGCTCACATTGTCCCCAGCGGACAGCCCGATGGGATGCACGCCATGGCCGCCGTTGCCAACATTGGTGGTGAACACGATGAAGGAATGGCGAAAGTCGAGCACCTGTCCATCCATGTCCTGGGTTCGCCCCTCATCCAGGATCTGGAGCAAGAGATTGGCCACGCCAGGAGGCGCCTTTTCAATCTCGTCGAACAAAACGATCGACTCGGGGAACTCGCGCACGCGCCCCAGCGCAGCGCCCTGCCCTCGCACGTAGCCGGTGTAGCCCGGGGGCGGGCCGAAGAGCTCGGCCGTGGCGGGGCCAAGATCGTAGCCCGAGCCTTCGAGGGTGTT
>PMZX01000185.1:3497-11520 GCA_003170035.1 Myxococcales bacterium
GCGATCTTGGCGGAAAGCGCCTTGAAGACATCGCCTGCAGTCAGCCTCGCCGCGTGGAAAATCGGAACGCCAATCTTCCGCTCCAGCACTTCGGTGAGAAGAGACTCGGTCAGCTCGATGCCAGGCGGGACGGCACACCGACGCTCGCTGGCCGCGAGTTCGAGAAACTCGATGGCGCCGCGAGGCTGGTGACTCGCGGGCAACCAGCGCTCGACCAGCGCGACCGTCTTCGCCAGCAACTCCGCCGGAATGGAGACACCATAGTGCGACTCGATGTCGGCCTTGCGCAGCGACAGGATCTGAATGGTTTGCTCGGGCGTGGGCGAATCCAGACGGATCTTGGCAAATCCCTGGGCCAGGATGTCGCTCGATTCGATGTGCTGCCGGTACTCGCTCGACGTCGCGCAACCGATGCAAGCGATCCGACCAGCCGCAATCTCTTGCCACAATTCCTGAAAAGCGTCGGCAGGACCACGCGAGAGCAAAATGGGTATGTCGTCGACGAAGAGAATGAGACGAGGATTCGCGGACAGAACGGCGGCGAGACCGCGGATGCGCTGATCGAGCTCGCCTGCCCGATCGGCGCCCGAACGGAGAAGGTGGGGCTGCAGGGCAAACACACAGCGATCCCACAGGGTCATGGGGATCGACGGGTGCCGTCCGACCATGCGCCTGGCGAGCTCATGCACGACAGAAGTCTTGCCCGAGCCCGCGGGCCCCACCACGATGGCGCTGCGGTGCTTGCGCTGCCCGAGCGCCTGGACGAGCTGGACCAGCACGGGCTCTGCTGGCGCGAGCGAAGGGTGAAGCGGTCCCGACTCCTCCAGAAGCCGGCCGTAGCGCTCCAGCAAGGCGCGCGCAGCAGGGTCGAGCGCTTGGGGTGGGAGCAAGGCCCGCGCCTGCTCTAGGGCGGAAGCAGCCACGCCCGCGGCCTCGAATGCCTGGCGGCAATCAGCGTCGTCGAGAATTGCTCGCAGAAGGTCGAAGACGCCGACTTCGGCGGCCCCATGTTCGCCTGTCCTGTGGCGCAAGCTACGGATCGGTCCACGCAAAGCTGGTGCCATGCGAACGAGCCCCACAATCTCTCGCCGGGGCTGGAGTGGCCCGAATGGCAAAACTTCTCCAAGCTGGGGAACCTTGGCCAGCACCGGCTGGCTCTGGCAAAGCGCGGCCACCAGCGTACGCACGTCCAGCTCGGCGCCCTCGGCAAGCATGCGCTTGGCCACCGTGATGGCCATCGAAGCCGCCGGATCGAAGGTTCCGCGCATGGGGATCTTGTATCACGACGGCGGCTCCTCTTCGCCAGGTCAGCTGCCGGGGTGATTGCGGTGCGGTGAGGACTTCCTCGATGCCAAGGCCCTCGACGCGACGGCAGCGTTCCGAGGGATTCTGAAGGCTGCAGGGGTGAAGGCGGTACGGCTGCCGGCAATGAGTCCGAATCTGAACGCATATGCGGAGCGATTCGTGCTTTCGATCAAGAGCGAGTGCCTGGAGCGGATAGTGCCGCTGGGCGAGGGACACCTGCGACAGGCCATCTCCGAGCACATGGCGCACTACCATCGCGAGAGGAACCATCAAGGGCTGGGGAACGCTTTGATCGACGGTGAACGGCAGGACGTGGCCGGTCGCATCGTTCGTCGCGAACGGCTCGGCGGACTGCTCAGTTTCTATCACCGGAAGACCGCCGTCCGGGAGCGGACCGAATAATGGGACAGGACTACAGGACTACAAGCGGCTCACGCACGAAGCCAGGAGCCAAATTGCGAAGGAGGTACAGGAGCCCCGACGTCACCTCATGGCCCCGTGCAATCAGCAGCAGGCCCGTGGTCGACATGACATCTTGCGCCAGATGCATCCCGGGTCGAACGGCCCCAAGTCCAATCTCACTCAGACTCTGCGGGGTCGCATTGGTCTTCGCGCGAGCCAAGGCATCCAGCAGCTTCGGATCGTAGCGGCCATTGCGCCCTTGCAGGGTACCGACGGCCACGGCGGGATCAGTTCCGGCAGCCTCAAGGGTGTCGTATTCAAGGACCAGCTTGAGAACACGGGCGCCCAAAGGGATAGCCTCGCCCCGTGGGGAGCTGTGGGGCGAGCCTGAGCCATCAAAATTGAACTCCTGCGCTTGCAGGATGGCCCGCACCGCCTCAAGCCGTGGTATGCTTTCGAGAAGCTGGAGAGCGAGGGCCGGCAGGCGTTCGGTTAGTTCAGTTTCGTCCCTATTGAGGGGTTTTCCGTAGTAGAGCTTCTCGTTGGTTGTGGCCGGGAGGGTAACGCACCCGATTTGGGACAGCATGGTTGCCACCTCGATCTGCCAAGAGAGCGGCACGCCGAGTTCCCCGACCAGATCCGATGCGTGTTGTTTGAGACGTATCGCTCGCCCAAAAGCAAGAGGATTGGCGAGCGACAGGATCTCGGTAAGAGACTTGATGCTTCCGCGAAGCGTCTTATCGAGTAGCTCTCTCTCGGCCGTGATGAGACGATGTTGTTCGGCCGCTGCTTGAATGGCCGAAAGGAAGATCGGAGGACTGCAGGGCTTGGTGAGGAATCGGAAGACCTGACCGTGGTTCACTGCAGCGATCGCGGAATCGAGATCGGCCTGTCCCGTGAGCAGGATCCGGACGGTGTCGGGTGAACGGTCTTTCACCTGGCTCAGGAATGCAGTGCCATCCATTTCCGGCATGCGCATGTCGGAAACCACCACGGCAGGCGGGTCGTCTCCGTCGATGATTGCCAGTCCTCGTTGGCCATTGGCTGCGGTCGACACGCGATAGTACCGTCGCAGGTTTAGAACCAGTCCTTCCAGCACACGCGGTTCGTCGTCAACACACAGAATGTGAAGTTGTTCAGTCATGGGACTCCTCCATTGGATCGCCGATGGCCAGCTCGGCGGTTGTCTTGGCGGCCAGGCGCATATTTGCGAGCTGCTCTTCGTCGATGCCAATGCCGGCAAGGTAGCCCAGATCCAGCTTCTGTCCGGCCGGCTCGCGGTCTTGCATTTCGGTCGCAAGATGGTCAGCGATGTAGAGGCTGTCTACCAGCCCAAAAGTGGAATGGGCGAGCAGGTGCGGCTCCCTGTGATAGGCGACCGCCTCCATGAGCGTGTGGGGCAATCCCCACAGGCCGATAAGATAGGCCCCGAGTAGCGCGCGCTCGGCTGGCGAGTGAGGGTTCTGGCCAAGCGTGCCGTTCACCCTCACCAGCCACCCGACCTCATGAAGTACGCCGGCCAGGAATGCCTCTTCCGCCTTCTTCACGTCCTTCGACTGGATCTTCCGCGCAATCCGGCCGGTCAGAAGAGAATGGCTCTGCAGCGCCAGAAGATCGTCTACCGCAAGGTCAGAGGAATCGGCGGCGGTTGAGAAGGTTTCAAGCGCCAGAGCGAGGTTCTTGATGGTCGAAAACCCGAGGTAGGTGACGGTGTCGGCCAACGACGAGATCTTCCCCGGCAAGCCAAAGAAGGCCGAACTCACTAGTTGAAGAAGCTTCGCGCACAGACCGACGTCACGCTCAACAATCCGGACTACCGTGGCGACACTGCAGGTCGGCGCCATCAGCGCGTCATTGAGAGCGAGGTAGGTTTTGGAAGCGGTCGGAAGCATCTGAACCTTGCAGGCGGTAGCACGCAATTCGTCGCTGCTCAGAATGGCATTCAGGCGGCACGCCCGATCCACCACACCCTGAAGCAAGACCGGATCGCAGGGCTTGGAAAGGAACATGTGAGCCACGAAGACCGACTTGATGGCACTCTCCAGTTCGGTCTGGCCCGAGAGAATAATGCGCACGGCTGAGGGCTGCATTTGCTCGACTCTGCCAAGCAACGTGGCGCCATCCATGCCGGGCATACGCATGTCGCTCACCACGACGTCGAAAGGCCCATCAGCTAGCTTGACGAGCGCTTCTTCGGCGCCAATGGCGAAGACCATCTCCCATTCACGGCGCTTCGTGCGCAGGACATTGCGAAGCCCGAGAAGGACGTTCGCATCGTCATCCACAAACAGGATCCGCTTCAATCTCTTGGCTGCTTCTTCCACGGAGTCGGGGACCCGAGCGCCGTTCGAGGGGACAGTAACTGAACCGGACGCGGGCGGGGCTTCGAGCGGGACGGGCGAGAGGGCGGCAGCGACTCGGTGCATGGCGGGTCGTTGCTCGGACAGCAAATTGGCCGAATCGTCCGAGCGTGATGACTGGAAGTCGGGTCCAGAGATCTCCATGCCCCCAGTCAGTGCAACCGCAGGACCAGCCCCAAAAGGGCGCGACCAACGGCCTGGCGCCCGGAAACGTCCGCTCGCCGGCGGCAACCCGCAAACACCAGCCGTCGGAAAACCGACAGGGCGGCAGCAGCCCAACCTCCACAGGCGCGGCGGATCAGTCTACTGTCGAATGCCGGAGATACACGCACCTGCTATGTGCGCATTTCCCTCCAAGCCTCCCACATCTTCCTCGGCCGACTCTACCCTTTCTTCATTGTCCACCCTGGGTCGAAGCCGAGTGGTCCGTAGACTCTCGAAGCCCACTTCATGGTGGCTCTGAGCCCACCACCTCTCAGAACCGCGCTCCTCGCGATCATAATTGCGCTCCTCGACATGTTCCACCGCAGAGGCCAAGAACAACAAGGCACACCCGCGACCAATACTGCCCCTGCCACATCTTCTTGGAGATAGACATTATACCCCCGCACGTCTTGGTCCATTGTCGTCCCGCCCTTCCTCGCAAACCGCCGTATTCAAAGCCAGGCGCTCCTCATCAATCGGCAGCCGGATGGTGAACGTGGTCCCTTTGCCCACCTCGCTTTCGAATGTCAGTGAGCCGCGATGCTTGCTTACGACGATGGAACGGGCGATCGCCAAGCCCTGGCCCGTGCCCTTGCCCACCCCTTTGGTGGTGAAGAAGGGATCGAAGATGCGATGGCGGATTGATTCGGGGATTCCTGACCCTGTGTCCCCAATATCGATACGTACCAAGCGGCCTTCTGCCAGAGTCCTGATTCGAATCGTGCCCTTCGCCCCTCGCTGGCCCACCACATCCCCGATGGCCTGGGCCGCGTTGACGATGAGGTTCAGGAACACCTGGTTCAAATCGCCCACATGGCAAAGGACCGGCGGTAGCGCGCCGAACTCGGTCGTGACATCAGCCACGTATTTGTATTCGCTTTTTGCGATGGCTAGTGTGGTCTGCAAAGCCTGGTTCAGATCAGCGGGGGCCTTATCCCTCTGATCGGGGTGCGCAAATTCCTTCATCGCCCGCACAATGGTCGAAATGCGAGAGACACCGTCTTGGCAGCTCTCGAAACTCCCCGGAACATTCGCATCGAGGTAGTTCAGGTCGATCTCCTCTTCCGCTTTCCGGATCTCGCTGACCAGAGACTCTTGCCCGCCGACCCTCTCAAGAACTTCCACGGCATGTCGGTATTGGCTGACCAGCCGCTGGTAGCCTTCAAACGCCTCTCTCAGGAAATGCACGCCGTCACCAACGTACTGGGTCGGCGTGTTGATCTCATGGGCAATGCCCGCAGCGAGCTGACCAACCGCCTCGAGCTTGCGCGCATGTCCCAGGTCGGCTTCGAGCCGTTTGCGCTCGGTGATGTCCAGCATCACGACCAGGAAATACTGCTGGCCCTGATGGCGAATCACCTCGCCTGAGAGAAGGCCCTCAATGAGCCCGCCATCTTTTCGCCGCAGCTGTAGGTCGACATTCGCAATATGCGCGCTTGTCTGCAGCTCATTCAGCGCGGCTGTCATCTGCTCCGGGTGGGGATACAAGCCAAGTTCGACGCCAGTCTTATCGACAATTTCAGCTCGGGAATAGCCAAGGCCGGTCAAAAAGGCCTCGTTGACATCCTTAAACCGTCGATCGGAAAAGGAGAAGAACGCCATGAGGGCAGGATTGTTGCGAAATAGCCGCTCGAATCGCTGCTGGGCTTCCTGCTCCTCGGTCAGGTCCTTGCTGAGCACGAAGACGCAGTCTGCTCCATTCCACCTGCCGGACCAGATGCGGGTTTCGACTGGAATGAGGCCGCCACCCTTTGTCATCAATGGAAGAGAGCAGTCCTGCCTCTCGCGCCGAACCGCGGCGGAGAAGACTGCCTCCGCCTCCGTACGCCGGCACGTGGGATTCAGATCGAATACGTGAATCGCCACCAGCTCCTCGGCGCTGTAGCCCAGCCTTTCTTGGAAAGCTATATTGGCGTACTCAATCCGGCCCGCCAGCGTAGTCACCGCAATCATATCCGACATCGACTCAAAGAAAGCGCGGAAATTAGCCTCGCTCACGCGAATCGCCTCTTGCTGCTGGGCCTGGGCGGCGCTGGTCCTGCGCATCCAGACGCGATAGAGCAACGATGAGCATAGAATCGTGCCGAGGATGAGGAGAACAATCAAAGCCAAGACCGCCACGCACTCGCCTCGCCACCCAACGAGGTACTCGTCGCAAGCCAGTCCGACGTTGACGTAGAGGGGGCGATTCAATACCTTCCGGTACGAGTACGTTCGCAGGACGCCGTCGAAGCTCCTGGCGGTACGGTAGGTGCCAGCTCCCTCTTGGGCGTGTACCGCGTTCTGCATCTCGACTGAGGCGTTTTTCTTGCCAACGACGTCTCTGAAGGCAGACGGCTCCGGATATCGGGCAATGAGGGCTAGGTGCTCCCCACGCAAGGCAATCGAACCAAACCTGCCGACATCAATCGAGGCGAGCGTCGTAAGGAGGTGCTCGAGTGTAATCGTGCCGTAGACCAGGCCGGCGAATGAACCGTCTGGATGATTCACCCTGCGCGCGAAAATGACCGACCACTTCTTGCTGACGCGCCCGATGACCGGCTCGGAGATGACCAGCCCCGCATCGGCGTCGCTTCGAAGGCGAGCAAAGTAGGCCCTGTCGGCGACACTGGTACGCGCGCCAGGAATCACGCTGGTACCGTAACGATTCTCTCCTTCAGAGTTCACCACGCGCAGGCCGTCCAGGAATGGCAATCGGGTTTGTTGCTGGTCAATGAGCGCACTCAGCGACTTCGCGTCGATCGCACCCCTGGCAAGCTGCCTTTGCACTTCGTCGCCCACCGTGAGCACGGTCAGATCGATCTTGTCGACTACGTTCGCAACGTTCCCCGCCAATGCGAGTGAGAGGTTCTGAGTCGTCACCTCAGCGCGCTCCTCGTATCGCAGTTTGCTCTGCCGCAACCAGAAGCCCGCCAAACCGACGAACAACAGATCAATCAGCACGGCGATCGCCAGGAGCCGTTTGATGAACCGAGAACGAGGCTCAGCGACAGCGGACGTGGCCGCGTGGCCCGCTAACTGCCCATCGACATACGAGCGTTCAGGTATAGTTCTTGGTTCCGCGCCTCGGTCTATTTGGCCTCTTGAGTCCACCACTCGCCATCTCGACAAGTCGTGTATCGGATGAATTGCGACCGTCCTGTACCCGATTCGTAGGTTTGAATGTCCTCACGATACGATTGTGGAAGCGATCTTGTGGAACGGCGGTCTTCCGATCGCGCTGCGCGGGATCGATTTGGGTGGTCAATGCGAAGGAAATCGGGGACCTGGACGGAGATGGCGCCGCGCTCGGCGAGATCGCTGACCCGCTGTCTTCTAGGATCCGCTCCATCCCACTGGCCTGTCCCTAGCCAAAACCCCATCGGCGTCCCCGCCCTGGCCGACGGTGCCGAGCACGCCGGCACCATCGCACTGAACCATCTATGTTCGCTTCCGACTTGCGGCATTATCACGTGATGGCTGCCATCCTCTTGAGCTTCTTCGGCGCCCTTGGCTCAGCTCTCCGCACCTTCAAGAAGAGGATACAGTCATGGCTCGAGGAGCGGTCTGGCCTCACTCGGGACTTCGTTTACCCGACCCCTTGGCATCAACCGCATATGGACGGATTCGCCGTAAGTCATGGACGCAAAGCCAGATTCTAGCGACAAATCAGGACTGGCTGGCCACCTAGCGCTATCTTCCCCTCGTGTCCACGAAATCGAACGCCGGTAGTTCCGCAAGTCCGTAGGCTTGGAGGCTCAGGCGGTCCAGGG
>PMZX01000185.1:11565-12474 GCA_003170035.1 Myxococcales bacterium
GAGCTGAGCAGGCCGCCGAGCACTTCGAGATCCCAGTTGTCCGACGTCACGAAGTACAGGTTGTGGTGGGGGTGGAAGCGGCCCTTGTCGAAGACGACCTCGTTGGCGCCCGCGATGTCGGGGATCAGCAGCTTGGGCGTGCCGACCANNGCCGGTGCCTTCTTGGCCACGTGGCGTTTTCTGATGGCTGGCGCGTGGGCCTTCAGGTAGCGGGCGAGCTTGGGGTAGTCGTGCAGGTCGACCAGGCCACCCTGGTCGCGGAAGGTGTTGATGACGAATCGGCCGGCGTCGCGGATGTGGCCGCGCTCGATGTCGTCGCGCATGACCAGCGGCAACAGGCGCTCGGACTCGATGTCTGCGTCCTGGTCCACGATGAAGACCTGATCGCAGCCGGTGGCCACGCCGATGCCGACGTGGGCCAGGCCGCCGTGCTCGATNNGGCGCAAACTTGGTCTCCAGCAGGCGCAACGTCTCGCTTTGCTCGGGCGAGGTCACGATCCAGGGCGCGTCGCCCTCGAACCAGGTCGGGTAGAATTCGACAGCGCCAGCGCCGTGGCGGCGTCCGCCTTGAATGGCCGCTCGGATCGCCTCGCACTCGGCCGGGGCGCCGGTGGCCATCCTGGCGACCATGACTGGTCCCGTGGACTGGCGGCCGATGGAGAAGATGGCGGGATAGGCGCTCACTTCTGACTCGAACGGCGACGCCTGGTGAAGGTCGACGTAGGACTGGACGTGGTACTTGTCGGCGACCAGCTGCCGCAGGGGCGCGCCGTAGCGGTTCAGCGTCCAGCGGTCCGCGCACACGAAGGCCAGCACCCCGCGCGGGCCGAGCAGGTCGAGCCCGCGCTCGATGAACGCGACGTACAGGTCGGCGCGATCATAGATGGACTGGTAACGGGCGCGGTACTC
>PMZX01000185.1:12526-13171 GCA_003170035.1 Myxococcales bacterium
CGCGCGTGATGGCCACGTGCTCCTCGTCGATGTCGAACGCGCGCACGCAATCGGCCAGCTTGTCCGGCTTCACCCTGGCTGCCTTGGCCGCTGTCATCAGCCGCCCGATCGCCGGCACCAGAAACGCGCCATGGCCGCACGCAGGCTCAAGCAGACGCATCCGAGCCAGGTCCCGGTCCGGTGCGTAGCCAGCCAGATCCAGGATCAGCTCGACCATGTGGGGCTTGGTCAGCACCACCCCATGGGTCTCGCCCGATGAGCGGCGCCCGTACTCGTATGCCTCTTTCGGAAAGCTGATCGGAAGGTGCATCGAGAGCTGCATGGATGCTACTTGATAGCGGCCAGATAGCCGGCGACGTGACCAGCAAAGCTGGCCAGCAGCCGCCTCATGGTCAGGTCTTCGGCGGGCTCGGTGAAGTTTCCGCGCGGCCCACCCTTCTCGGTCGAGGTCAGAAAGGCAGCCGCGTCGTAGAGCTTCTCGTGGACCAACTTGCGCAGCAGCAGTTCGTAGCGGCGGCAGTAGGAAGCGCCCCGAAATTCCGGAAACACGCTGAAATGCGGCTCAGCCACCGCCACCGGCCGCGCCGATCCGTCGCAGTCCTCGAGCAGCATGACCCAGCCCAGCCAGGGCCGGGGCCGACCCTT
>PMZX01000021.1 GCA_003170035.1 Myxococcales bacterium
TCGAAGAGTTGCACCGCGTGCCCGCGCACGGCGAGAAAGTACGCGCAGGCCAGACCGCCCGGACCCGCGCCCACAATGGCGATGCGCTTGCCGGTCGCGGACGCCAAATCCGGCCGGAAGGGCTGCGCCCGCCCCAGATCCAAGTCCGCGATGTAGCGTTTGATGTAGTCGATGCCGACCGGCTCGTCGAGCAGATTGCGGCGACAGCCCTTCACTTCGCAGGGCCGCGTGCATACACGCCCGCAGATGGCAGGCAAGGGATTGCGATCCTTGATCAGCCTGATGGCCTGGTTGAATTTGCCGAGCGCTGCCAGAGCGAGGTAGCCTTGGATGTCGACGCCAGCCGGGCAGGCGTTCTGGCACGGTCCCACGCAGTCGGCGTAGTGACTGGAGAGCAGCAATTCAAGGGCCGCCTTGCGCGACTGCCGCACCTCGGGGCTGTTGGTTTCGACCACCATGCCGTCGCTGACCTTGGTGGAACAGGCGGGTAGCAGGGTGCGGGCCCCCTTTACCTTGACCACGCACACGAAGCAGGAGGTGAACGGTTCGAGCTGCTCGTCGTGACACAGGGTCGGGATGCTGTCGATCCCGACCTCGCGAGCCACTTCCAGTATGGTCCGGCTGTCGACTGTGATGATGCGCTTGCCGTTGATTTCGACCTTTACCAGTGCCATGTCTGCATACTCCTCAGTCGACCGAGATGGCCCCGCTCACGTTGCAGGCCTTGTAGCATTGTCCGCAACGATTGCATTTGGATTGATCGAGCACATGTTTGCGTTTGCGCTCCCCGGTGATGGCCCCGACCGAGCAGGCCTTGATGCACAACAGACACCCGACGCATGCGTCGGTGATGGTGTAGGTGAGCAACGGGCCGCATTTGTGCGCCGGGCACTTGCGGTTGTTGACGTGGGCTTCATATTCCGAGCGGAAGTACTTGAGCGTGGTCAGCACCGGGTTGGGCGCAGTCTGCCCCAGCCCACAGAGCGAGTTGTTCTTCACTCGCACCGCCAACTCCTCTAGCCGTTCAATGTCCCCCTCGCGCGACTTGCCCTCGCAGGCGCGGGTGAGAATCTCCAACATGCGTTTGGTGCCAACACGACAGAAGGTGCACTTGCCGCACGACTCGCGCTGGGTGAAGTCGAGAAAGAAGCGCGCCACGTCGACCATGCAGGTCGTATCGTCCATGACGACGAGGCCGCCCGATCCCATAATAGCCCCGGTCTTGGTGATCGACTCGTAGTCGATGACCGTGTCCTGCAACTCGGATGGGATGCACCCCCCCGAGGGACCACCCATCTGCACCGCCTTGAGCTTGCGTCCCTCCTTGATACCCCCGCACACCCCGAACACGATCTGGCGGATGGAAATCCCCATCGGCACTTCCACCAAGCCCCCGCGCTGGATCTTGCCGGCCATGGCGAACACCTTGGTGCCCTTGCTGCCCTTGGTGCCGAGCGCGGCAAAGGCGGCGGCGCCCTTCTGCACGATCCAGGGAATGTTGGCCAGCGTCTCCACGTTGTTGATGCAGGTGGGGCAACCCCACAGTCCCTTGACAGCAGGGAATGGGGGGCGCACGCGCGGCATACCGCGCTTGCCTTCGATCGAGGCGATGAGAGCGGTCTCCTCGCCGCACACGAAGGCTCCCGCGCCTTCCTTGAGCCGAATGGAGAAGGAAAAGCCGCGCTTGCCGATGTCCTGCCCCAGCCAGCCCGCGGCCTCGGCCTGCTGGATTGCGCGGGTCAGGCGCTCGATGGCCTTCGGGTACTCGGCGCGGCAGTAGATGTAGCCGGCTTGCGCTCCGATGGCGAAGGCGGCGATGGCCATACCCTCGAGCACCGAGTGNNTCGCCCTCGTCGGCGTTGCAGATCACGTACTTGTGATCCCCTTTGGCCATGCGGGTGAAACGCCACTTCATCCCGGTAGAGAATCCGGCGCCGCCCCGACCGCGCAGTCCTGACTGAATGATGGCTGCGATCAAATCGTCGGGCTTGTTCTGCTCCAACACCTGACCGAGCGCCTGATAGCCACCCACCGCCAGGTAGTCCTCGATCGACTCCGGATCGATGATGCCGCAGTTGCGCAACACGATGCGGGTTTGCTGCGCGTAGTAGGCCTGCTCGCTGCCCGTGCCGTCGTCGGACCACAGCAACCATTCCCCCACCGGGCGCCCGCCCTCGACGTGCTCGGAAAACAAGCGATCCAGCTTGTCGGGCGTCACGTTGCCGTACTGGTAGCGCCGGCCGTCCGGGTGCCTGAACTCGATGATCGGCTCGCGGTAGCACATGCCGATGCACCCGGTCTTGGCCAAGGTGAAGCTCGATCCGTTCGACGCGCGACGATCGACCAGCGCCTGATAGGTGCGCTCGGCACCCGCCGCGATCCCGCAGGTCCCCAACCCCACCAAAACCTTCATCACGCCTGGCCCGGTTTGCCAGCGGCTCCTGCGGCCTGGACTTGCTTGATCACCTTCTTGACCTGACGCTCGCTCAGGTTCCCGTAGGTGTCGTGGTTGATCATGATGACCGGGGCCAAGCTGCAGCAACCAATGCACGAGACCGTCTCCAGCGTGAACAATCGGTCAGCCGTGGTCTGTCCATTGGAAATCTGCAAGGTCTCCTCGATGGCTTCACCGATGTCCTTGGCGCCGGCCACGTGGCAGGCCGTGCCGTGGCAGACCCGGATCAGGTTCTTGCCCACCGGGGTCATACGGAACTGGGCATAGAAGGTGGCCACCCCGTAGATGTTGGACAGCGGAATCCCGGTTTCGCGGTGAATTTCCAGGATGCGGTCGCGGGTGAGGTAGCCGTCGGTTTCTTGTGCTTTCTGCAGCAATGGGATCAGCCGGCCCTCCTGGCCAACGTAGTGCTGGTTGCGGAAATCGAACTGGCGATGTGCTTCCACGAGATCGAATCCTCCTGTGCTCGATGCGGACTGTATCCGAAATGCAAACGCTTCAGCTGCCTTCTTGGGAAGAATCAGACGTGCGCCCAGCCAGGGGGACGAGCCCCTCGCTGGTGCACGGCCCAGAGATGGTCTGTCCGCCACAGCCTCGCCGCGAACAGAGCTGATATGTCCCTCCGCCGCGCAGATTCAACCGCGCCAGAGGCGCGCCGCATAGGCTGCAGCGCTCCGTGCTCTCCAGGCTCGTCCCACACTCGGGACATCCAATCTGCATGGTCGTGCCCTCGGGCCCCTCGCCGCTCAGCTTGGCACCGATTTCGCCGACCACAGCACTCAGCCTGGCGCGCACCGGCCGCTCGGAGCCGGGTGTGAGCGCAGCGATCTCCAGGTACGGCCCCTGAGTGAGCATCGTATTGCAATGCGGACAACAGGCCCTGGCAGCGAAACGCGTGACACAGGCCGCAGTCTTGGAAAACGGGACGTCCCGCGACAGCTGCTCTAGTCGGAAGAATGGGCAATCGGTCAGCTCGGCCTCGCCCTCCACCACGTCTCCCGCCAGGCTGTCGCAGTCCGGTGCGCCGCAAGCTGCACAGTCCCGCTTGGGGAGTTGCGACCAGAGCTCGCGCTTCTGCCGCTGCCGCGCAGCCGCCTGGCGAAGGTCCCCGGCTGGCGGCGAAGCCGGCAGTGGTATGATCGCGTCGTCGAAATCGAAGATGTGTGTCTGCAGCAGGCTGCGAATACGCTCTTCCTTGACCGGCGGCGAGTCCCCTATCTGGCGCATAATGTTGTGCAGATAGCGCTGGGCCGAGTAGCGGCCGGCGATGGTCAACTGCCCGCTGAAGCAGCCATCGCTGCAGATGTAAGCGTTGATGAAGTCGGCGCCGGAGCAGCGCCCAGCCTCAATGCGGTCCAGGACGTAGGTCACGTCCTGCAGCCCCTTGACCGAGATCGAGTTGACGTTGCGCATGCCCGGGATCTCGCCGCTCGCCATGACCCAACGCAAACCGCGGATGCTCACCTGTTCGTCCGAGTCACCGTCTGGGCTGTTGCGCAGGGCGCGCAGAAGCGGCCCGTACAGCTCCGAAATGGAAAAAGCACCGTCGAGCGACGAGGGTCGACGGCCGAGAGGCCGCTCAATGGCGTCCACCAGCGCGGTGCAGGGACTTATGTAGAACATCCCGATTTCCGAGGGCTTCACCCCATACTCGGCGGCCAGCCGCCCACGATGCACTCGCGGCGCCACTTCACACGGCGGATCGATGGGAACCAAGTGGGGAATCAGATCCGGGTATTTCAGCTGGATCAACCGGACCACCGCGGGACAGGTCATGGAGATTTGCGGCCAGGGCCCGCGGCAGTCAGTCAGATAAGCGTCGCTGGCCGCGGCCACCATCTCGCAGACCCACGAGATGTCGCAGGCAAGGTCGAAACCCAAGGAGCGAAAAGCGCGGAGAATCTGGCCCGGACGGACGTCTTCGCCAAACTGCCCGTAGAGCACCAGTGAGGGAAGCGCCACCCGTATCTTGAACCGCTCCAGGTCTGCCGAGGACGAGGTGTGCGCGCGCATGGCGCCGTGCTTGCACGCGAAGATGCAAGCGCCACACTTCAGGCAACGTCCCTGTTTGGCTTGGACGATCTTGTCGCGGACCCGTAGCGCGCGTGTCGGACACACCCGCGTGCAGGCGGAACACCCGATGCAGAGGCTGTGATCGGCGCTGATGGCGGGCTCTCGCTCTGCCACGGGGTCGCCTCCTAGCCTTCCTTGGGACGCGGGGTCGTGTGGACCGCGTACCGGAGTGTGGTGCCGACGCCCGCGTCCGACTTCACCTCGAATTCGTCCGTGTTGCGTTGGATGTTGGGCAGCCCGAGCCCGGCGCCGAAGCCCCGGGCTCGCATGGCTTCGGTGGCCGTGGAGTGGCCTTCCTGCATGGCCCAGTCGATGTCCGCTATCCCAGGTCCTCGATCCACCACCTGGACGCGAATCAAGTCGGGAAACACCAGGACTTCGAGCGTGGCCTCGCGGGCGTACATGACCACGTTCATCTCGGCCTCGAAGTTGGCGATGGACAGCCGGCGGATCACGTCGCGTGGCAGACCAAGTTGCTGCAAGAGCGCCTTGACTCGGGTCGCCACCTCGCCACCGCGCTCGAAGTCATCCCCTTTGATCGGGAAGGTTTCGCGGTAGAGGCTGTCCCGGTCCACCAGTCATTCCTTCCGCACGGCGCCCCGCAGTCCGTGCTGAGACAGCAGGCTGCAAGCCTCGAACATGCTGAGTCCGGTGAGCAGCAGGGGCAGCTTGCGTTGCCGGGCGAACGCCAGCGCCTCATTTTCTGGACGTTTGCCAGCCACCAGAACGATGGCGGCCAGGTCGGCCACCTCCGCGGTGTGCACCATCTGGGAACTGGCCAGCCCGGTGACCAGCAACGCCCCGTTCGGCGCAGAGGCCAGCACGTCGCTCATCAGATCTGCGGCAAAGCAGCAGTCGATACCCAGATCGAGGAGGTCCTCCCCCGAAAGGATCTCACAGGTGAGCAAAGACACAATGTGCCGCAGCTGCACGGGAGGGTTCGCCTAGCGCAGCCCCACTTCATAGAGCTTGCTCGCTACCTGCCAGCGATTGAGGGGAGTGGACAGGACGGTGATCTTGGCTTTCTCCGCCATGCGTAGGACGTCATCGCTGGGCCGCTTGCCCTGGGCTAGAACGATGGCACACACGTCGACTAGGTTGGCTGCCGCAACCGCGTTGGCGTGTACCTGCACGGTGACCAGCAGGTTGCCAGGCTTGGCGTTGGCGATCACATCACTGATCATGTCGGAGATGTAGACCCCGTCGATGTCCTGGTCGAACACCGGGGTCAGTTTTTCGAGCCCCAGTTTGTCGGCGATCTGCTGCAGTCTCATTTGTGTCTCTCCTGGGCAACTAGGCGACGGAATCGCTTCGCTCTGTCATGGTGGTCAGGCTGAAGTCGAGCATGATCTGGCCACTCGACACCTGCTTTTGGATCCCGAATAGGTCGGGAAGGATGAGGATCTTTTTTCCGGGCGTGCGAATGCGGTCGTTAAAGGCCCGGTTGAGCCATTCGAGCTTGCTGGCCGCCACCTCACAAGGCGTGCCGTCGGGAGAATCGTAGGTGATGGCGATGTAGATCGAGACGCCGACCGACTGGGCGACCTCTCCAATGCGACGCAGCTGCGAGCCCGGCTCCAGGCACGCGTAGTAGAGCAGCCCTAGCAGCTCGTGGAAGCGCAACACTTCGCCGGTCGCGTTGTCGCGCACCGAGAACTGGAACGATTGCGCGGCCTCCTCGAAGTGCCATTCTTGATCCCCCTCCCGATACGCCTCCTTGGGGGCGGTTGCCTCGGTGCAAAAATAGCAGCGAGCTTGGTTGGAAGGCGCCGCGCGCTCGACGACCACGAAACCAGGCACACTGTCGACCAGCTGGTAACGCGGCGCGGATACTTCTCTCATGGGGACCGGATCCTTGGCGGGCCGTATATAGCACAGCGTGGAAGAGGGGCCACGGATGTCTCGGGCCCGGGCCGCTTTTTCGAGTCTATCGACCGCACAAGGCAGAGGGAACCTCACGCAGCCTGTTAGGAACGGGAGGGTTCGTTAGTCGCAAATCATTCCTCCCGCCCAATCCAGAGCGCAGAGAGTATTGGGGTTCGTGCAGTTCAAATCGCACAACACAATGCCATAAGGGTCTGGGCTCCAGAACGAGGGGGAAAACTTGTTGGTGTCTAGGGGTACACCGTTCAGTGGCCCCAGGTCGCACTGCTCGCCATATTGCCCGTCGATAACGCCGTCACCACAGCAGGGTATCTTTCCCGCATCAGCTCCATCCGCAGATCCATCCGGGGGCTCAAGAATACCTCCATCTGACCATGTGCCGCGGCAGATACCCCCATACGGACTCGCAGTTGCTCTGCATGAGATGGACTGGGCACACAGCCTGTTCGTGTAGCAGAGAGTTGGGAAATAGCAGTCTTCGTCGGCCGAGGTTGTCCGTGTATCTCCAGGATTGCAGGACAGCAGATCGTTGCAATGCACGCCTTCAGGCAATGCGCACACTATGGAGCCACAGACACCCTGCAAGGTGTAGCACTCCCGTTCAGGTGGACACAATTCGGAGGAGGCTAATCCCGGTCCCGCCGTCATCTGCTGGTCGCCTGTGTTGCAAGACGTAGGGGAGAGAACATCGATACACGTACGCGTAGAACCTCCCGTGCCACCCTGGCTAGTGGTCGTAGAACCGGCCTGGCCACCTTGCCTAATAGGCGCAAGACCTCCTGTTCCACCCTGGCTACCCATGCACCCACTGAGGGCCAGGCTCAGGCACATCGATACCGGCATCACCACCTCCCGTGCTGTCCGCTTGAGGAAGCTCTCGATGCGCTGCCGGACATCCTGTTCCTTCATGACCCAGGAACCATGGTACCGCTACGCGGGCGCACAGGGTGCAAGAAGAATCGAGGGGGACTGCTGCGCATCTGGGAAGCTTCATGACCCCACGCATGACCGCACCGTCGCCTGTTGGGACGTTGGCTTACCCTACAACGGGTGCTGCTATTGACGTCTTCGCCATTTTCCCNNCCCTGACCGAATAAGTGGTTCACTTCTTTGAGGCCGATAGGAGTTCACCATGCGCTGGATAGCTGCCAGCTGTTACCCGTGATCGCGCCGACTCCGGGCTTCGCGTTACGCGGCTGTGATGGCTCGGTCCAGTTCGTGGTGGAATGTGCCGTTGGCCGGGCCTTCTCAAACAAAGCGCAAACCGCCGTCGTCGCGACAGATGCGTTTCAGTGTTCCAAGTGCGCTTTGTGGGGTATAGGCGCCCGTTACTTTGCCGCCTGCCTCACTGCTTACTTCAATTCGGAATCGGTAGCCGGTTCCCTCGATTTCGACCAGGTGGCTATTGGTCGACACTGCCGGATCGGCGACGATACGTGAAACGGTGCGATCAAATCCCAGNNCTGGCGGGACTCTTGGTCGTGGTCACCGTGACCGATTTGAGAGTCGGCCCGGCGTCCGCCAAACCATCGATGCCGATCATGGCTCCATGCGGGAGAAAGACTTTCCGTCCGCATTTGACCGCCGTCTCTTCCAACGCGGTCCGAAAGGCCTCGTCGGCCAGCGCGGTGATCGAGAAGAGCAGCAAGTCGGAGCGCTCAACAATGCGCAAAGCCACCTGCTTGAGGAGATCGGCGTGGGCGGCCTCGACTACAAGGTCGGCCGGTCGGGCAAAGAGGTCGGACTGCCTGGTAATTCGGCAGGCGGCCGGAATATCCTGCAGATGCTTCTCATCCACATCATACCCATAGCCGAGTTCGATGGAGTCAGCGGCGCCCTCGGCGAGTATGTGCCGTGCCAGGAACCCGCCAATCGAGCCGCAACCCAACAAACCGATACGGACTTTGCTCATTTCTGTTCCTTTCTCAGGAAATNNGTGTCGAGCAGGTGCGTAGGTTACCAGAAGCTGCGATTGTCGACATGCCGACTGGCGTCTTTGGGGATTCCAGCATGAGGTATCCGGGAGATCTTTTCAGGCCTCTTCAAGTGGTTTCACGTCGCCCAAGTCCACTAACTCCTGCCGACCTTCCCCGAATGGCGTCCGAACGAAGCAGCGGCCTGTGATTCAGGACACACCTGGCGCACAGCGAAAGAGGCAAGCTGGTTGACAAGGCGAGGAGACGGGAGAGATCCTTGGACCATCGGCGTGGGGCACCAATGAAGACAGCGAAGCTACTTGTCTCAGGGTTGGCGTTGCTGGCGGCATTTGCCAGCGTTGCTCGTGCTGATCTGGTTCCACCGGATGTCACGGAATGCCAGTCGGCCACAGCAGGCGCCTCGTGTCGCGGCGGAGCTGGCACTTGTGTCATGGACACATGCTCGAGGCTCGACTATGCGAACTGGAACCGGGATGCTTCTCCTTCGCCTCCATCTGTCCAGTACGCTTGCCTCCGCTGCGTCAGCGGTGACGGCGGGCTTGGCGGCGCGGGCGGGACAGGCGGACAGAGCGCGATCGGCGGGACGACCGCTGTGGTCGGGACAGGCGGACAGAACGCGGTCACCACGGCTTCCGTGGTGAGCAACACCGGCGGACAGGGCGGGGGCCTGGTGGCGGGCGATTCCGGGACTGTGGGCACAGGGGGCGCAGGGGGCACAAGCGGCAGCGACCGTGGCAAGCCGGATGACAGTAGCGGGTGCGCGGTGGGCGGCGGCTGGCTCTCGGCCAAGGCCCTGGGCCCCTGGCTTCTGGCGGGCCTGTTCGGTGCGATCGTGATGCTGGCGCGTCGTCGCAGGCGCTAGACCCTGGGCGTATGAGACCTGGCGCTGGCTGTGTGCGGAGGAGCGGGGCCAGCGGCGGCTGCCATTGCTGCGGTCCGGCATGCAAGGTTGATGGCTTGGCCGAAAAGTGCATTTGAGATTCACCCAGATTGCCAGCTGGCCACCCCTAGATAGGTAGGAGTTCCCCTATGCAAAGCACACGTTTCATCTTCCGCATTCTACCGGCAGCGACAATGTTCGCATTCGCCTGCTCGAGCAGCAGCAACAGCACCGATCACACGGGTGGGAGTTCCAGCGGTGGTGCAACAACTGTCGGCGGTACGTCCGGCGGCGGAGGCACGCCGTTGAGCACCGGTGGAATCGCCTCCGGCGGTTC
>PMZX01000106.1 GCA_003170035.1 Myxococcales bacterium
GGCGGGCTCGGGCGGCAGTGTCGCGGGCGGTGCTGGCGGGCAAGGGGGAACAGGTGGCCTTCCAACCGGTGGGAGCACCGGGGACTGGCCGACCTACGAACAGGCCGTAGCCGCACCTCGTTCGACCCGCGTCTTGGTCCTGCTTCTGGACTTCGCCGATTCGGATCAGAACCAGCTCCTGCCGGATGCCGAAGCCCGCTGGGGCCAGATGATCTTCGGTCGCGAGCAGAGCAACGGCAACCACTACTGGTACCAGGCGTCGGCCGGCCAGTTCCAGTTGTTGCCCGCGGCGGAGACCCAGCTCACACCCAACAATGGCGTCGTGCACATCAAGGTTACCGAGAACAAGCCGACGAGCGGCGTGCTCGTTGCCGAGAAGCAGCCGTGGTTGACGGAGGCGATTGACCTGGCCGCGCAGTACGTCGACTACAAGAGCTTCGACAAGAACGGCGACGGCCACTTGACCAACGACGAGCTCAGCGTGCTGGTGATTATCAATTGGGAGTTCGATCAAATCGCCAATGCGCCCGCGCAAGCGAACATCGCTCTCAATCATCCCATTCCAGGAACCGGGGTCACGCTCGACAAGTTCGCCCGTGACATGTACCTGCACACCAGCATCGGGATCTCGATGCACGAGCTGGGACACCATGTCCTCGGTCTCGACCACACGCCCTCCCCAACCGATCACGATCTGATGGGCTATGGCGAGTACTGGCCCGATCCGGTGATCCGCTGCATGCACGATCCGAACGATTCCAATGCCACCCGCCCCACGCACCCCAAAGCCATCCACAAGGTGCGCGCGGGTTTCGTGCAGCCCACGGAGGTGAGCGCGAGTATGCAGGGTGTGGAGCTCTACGCGCCGGAGTTTGGCAAGCAGTACAACGTGCTCAAGCTGCCGGTCGTGCAGGGCTTTCTGCTCATCGACAACCGTCACGCGTGGGGCTACGACCAGAGCATCCCCTATTGCCAGAAGGAGGCCGGCGCCATCTTCGTGGACGACGTGGGCCAGTATCTCGATCCGCTCGACCTGGTGAACGGTCCCGCCCTGGCGGCGTCGGCCGATTTCTCCGAAGCGACCAAGAAGCTCTGCGATGTCTACGCGCTGGCTGGCCACAACGCCGAGTTCTCGTTCGGCGGCTGGAAAATCACGAACGTCTCGGCGCCCGGCCCGGTCATGACCCTCGACATCGAGAAGCTGACGGTCACCCCCGCCATCGATCACTACAAGCTGCGAACCTTCCGCGATGAAAGCGGCTCCCGCGTCGGCCACCAGACCAGGCTCGATGGCGGAGCCTCGATCCTCGATTTCTCGCAGCTCTATGGCGGCGACACGCTGACGGGCTACGTCTCGTTCGGGCTCAACGCCTACTACAACACCGGTGAGGTGCGGAACGTCGTCCTCGACACCACCTTCACTTCCGATTCGCCCTACATCGACGTGAACATGGGCAGCAGATTCACCAACGGCGGCGCTCCCACGCCCGACACGATCACGACCTTTGTGCTGCATCCCGATGCCACGCACGTGACCTCCGCCAAGATCACCATCAAGCGAGACAGCTTCGTCCACGTGCTCACGTTGACGAACCTGCCGCAGCAGTAGCCCCGTTCAAGAGTCCGGCGTACGCGAGGTACGTGATTGCCGGAACGTACGAGCTCATGTACTCGGCCCAGTTCGTGAACTTCGGGATCCCGACGAATACCCTGTGGGATCTGGGGTGCTACGGGGTGCCGTGAGGGGGTGGGCGGGCATCAAGGGTTGAGGACCACGGGCTTTCTCGGGTGCCGAGGTCGTGACGGCTGCGTTCGCTAGGAACTATCCGCCGTTGTAACCAATGGTGATGATGATCCCAGAGGCATCGCTGCTGACGAAGAGCCTGCCATCCAAACCAGTTTCGATGCCCACCGGGCGGTGCGGCCAGCCGCTGCCCGTGTCGCCCGCGCCCGCGTATTCGAGCAAGGGAATCGGGTCACCGCTTGGCATGCCGTCTGCGCCGAACGGGACGCGCACCACTTTGTAGCCGGTGGCAGCGGTGCGATCCCATGAACCATGGAAGGTAATGATCGCACTTCCGGTCATGTCCGCTGGAAAGGCGCCGCCCCGGTAGAATTTGATATCGAGCGGTGCCGAATGCGCCTGCATCGACAAAACGGGCGGAACGATGTTTGCCTTGTCTCGGCACCAGGCGTCGGTGTGGGTGCCGTCGCCCATGAATTGCGGATGAACCCATTGCGTCCCTGGCCCCATGCCCACGCCAGCAGGCAGAAGGAATTCCGACCAGCAGAAGGGATAGCCATAGAACAGCCCCGGCGTAGCAAACAGGTTCAGCTCTTCTCCGGGGTTGTCGTTGTGGATGTCGCCCCCCAAATCGGCGCGGCTCAGATCGTCGACGCCATTCTCCACGCCCCACACACGTCCCTGGGAATCGAGGGTCAGCCCTACCTCGTTGCGCATGCCTTCCGCGAACACTTCGCCCTGTGCGTAGGTGGAGGCGGTGGCCAGGACCCCTACCGCAAATCGAATAATCTTCGCGCGACTGGAGTTGGAATCGACGTTGCTGCCCGAACCAATGGCGACGTAGAGACGTCCGTC
>PMZX01000042.1 GCA_003170035.1 Myxococcales bacterium
TGATGCTGGACACGCTGGGCGAGCGGAAGGCGGCCGACGCGATCGACAAGGCCGTACACGACGCCCTGGCGTCCAAGCAGATCAAGAGCCTGGCCGCCGGCAAGATGGGCATGGGCACCCGCGAGGTCGGGGATCTCATCGCGAAGCTGGTGAGCTGAGACTGACCAACACGCACCTTCGGTGAGTCGCTGGCCGATAAGCCTCCTCGGTGGAGGCAGCGGCACGCGCGCAGCCGGCAGCCGCTGGTCCGGTCTATCCGCGCCGGCAACCGGAGAAGACTCATAGAACCCCATCCAGTAGGGATTCGGGTCCAGCGCGAGCGCCGGCAGAGCCACGCGGCATTTCCGATCCGAGAGGATCCTCGGCGGCTTGCCCCGATATCCATGAATCCGCTTGACCACGGTGCCGTCACGGGCTTTCGTGCTAGCCATGAAAGGCCTTGCAAGCGACCTAGCGGAACTGGCCGCAAGAGGATGGATACGTGTACAAGGTATCTGTTCCTCGGCCGATCTCATCGAGTTGGGGCGGACAATTGGATGCCCAGTGCCGAGTCCGAATGGCGAAATGGTCAAGGAAATCCGGGTAATATCGAGAGCCAGTGCGCTACCTGGAAGCCAGAGCGCTCTGCACGGCACCGGGCGATTTCCCCTGCACACCGACACGGTCTTCTGGCCTGTTCCGGTAAGATACGTCCTACTCCGGGGAAGCGGAGACACTCGAAGGACTACAACCGTCTTGACCTTCGACGAGTTGTTCGCCGTGTGTGGAAGGCCCATTGTTACCTTGGCAGAGAAATCTGTGTGGCTCGCCGGTAAGAATGCGAAACCTTTTTACTGCGCGATGAGGCTGCACCATCCTGAAGCAACCGGATGGCGGTACGATATCGACAACATGTGTCCCGAAAACGCCGCAGCGAGAGAGGTTGACCTTGCTTTGCGGCAGGTTGTCCAAAGCGGGATCGGGAACGAAATACATTGGTCAGGGGACTCGGCTGTCATCCTGTCGAACTGGAATGTGCTCCACGGTCGAGGACCTGAGCCGCCAAGCGAGGGGCCCCGGACGATCGAGCGATTGTATGTGAGGTGAACATGAGTTGGGAACGTGATCCACTCCTTGCGAAGGCGCGACTGTTCTTTGAACACGCATTCAGCGCACCTCGTGACCATTTTACTTTCGGACTCTGGTGCTCGTTGGGACTAGAGGTGCTGGCTCGCGCAGCCGTAGCTTCGGTCAGTCCCACCTTGCTGGCCGAACCGGATAATGATCATCGGTATCTTCTTCATGCTCTGAATCGTGGCTCCGACCGAGTCCCAAGGAAGTCAGTCTCAGCGACTCAGGTGTTTGCACTTTGTCGCACCCTGTTTCCTGATTTTAGCGAACACGAGAAAGCCGCAAACGCCTTGGCCAATCGCCGAAACGAGGAGCTTCATTCGGGTGCCGGCGCATTTGCAGAGTACTCGGCAAGTCAATGGCTCCGGGGCTTCTACGGGGCTGCGAAAGTGCTCGCCCAGGCGCTAGGAGAGAGTCTTGTTGGCTTGTTCGGGGAGGATGAGGCAAATGCGGCTGAAGAGATGATGACGGCGAATCAAAACGACGTGAGGCAGAGGGTGGAGAGTACAATCGCAGCCCATCGAAAAGTGTTTGAAGGACGATCAATCGAGGAACGAGGCACTGCCGTCAAATCCGCAAAGGAGCAAGGTGACCGCCTGTTTCTTCAACGCCATCATCGGGTGTCCTGCCCAGCGTGTGGTTGCACAGCTACGGTTCAGGGCAAGCTCTTCGGAAAGGAAAACATCACTCATGATGATCGGGCGATCGTCGTGAAGCAGTCAGTGTCGCCCACCAACTTTCGCTGTCCAGCGTGCGGTCTAAAGCTTGAGGGATACTGCGAACTCGAAGCAGCCAGGCTCGGCGGCCCATACACGAGGACGTCGACCTATTCACCGGAGGAGTACTATGGTTTGATAGATCCAGACGACGCAGATGAACTTCGTCCCTACATTGAAAACTACCTAGAGAACCTTCAGGAATACGATAACGAGTAAGTACTGATGGCGTGAAGAATGGAAGCCCAGGCGGATCAATCGTCCGCCGGCAACGTCTCCAGCTCGGAGTTCGTGTTCCCGAGCATCGCACAGCGTGGCCTTTCGGATGGGACGGTACGTGAATTCGAAAGTGCATATGGGGCCTTGGGGCAGCATGCTGTTCTTACAAAGGGGCTGAAGTGATGACGGTGGAGAGTGTTCGCGGAGTGCTCATCGTGGACGATCGTCGCACGGGACGCATCGAGAGGAGTGATGGTACCTTTTGGGCCATACTTGATGAGCATTTTCTAGACGCGCTCCTGGGCCAAGTGCCTTGCTACGTCGGCGGCGAGCATGCATATTGGGACGAAATTGAGCTTCGGGGCGAGCTTGATTCTACCGGCACGAGACTAATGAGAGTTCTTTGGGCCCGCATTATGCGTGACGGGGATGCTTTTGAACTTGGGCCACACTAAATCAGCGTATCCGTTCGATAGCGCCCCACCGGGGTTGCCCTTGTGAGAGCGGCGCTGGCGACCCGGATCTGGCGAGTGCCAGCGTGCCGATCACCCAGGCTCACACGTTTTCCGGCGTTTCTCGACGGGGAATCGACGTGAGCGCAGCTACGTTTGCGCGTGTACCGCAGACGTCGCCCCTGGCGAGGCGCCGCGGAA
>PMZX01000006.1 GCA_003170035.1 Myxococcales bacterium
CCTGGTGCCAGGTGCGGCCCGTGTGCGACCGTATAGCCCAGCTCCCCGAACCAGGTCAGGGCCGCGTCTTCGACGGTGGATTCGTTGAAGGTCATGGGGTGTCAGCAGGGGGGCTTTTCAAGGCGGTGCTCATTCATCAGTTCCCCCAAACCTGGTCCAGGCGGTGCCTTCGACGACGGAGCCATCTAACGATGGCGCGTCAGGCCGCCAAGGCTTCGATGAATCCATCGGGTTGCGACCAACGGGTGATGACAGAAAGGTCCTTCAAGAGGTTGAAGTCTTGGTCACTCCACACATCCATCGTGTCGTCGAACAGCGAGACGAACTGCAAACCTTCGGGGCCAATACTCAGGTTGTTGAGATCGTACCAAGAGGCCAAGACATGCTCGGTGACGTTTTTTGCCGCCGCCCGGCTGCCGGTGCTCAATACACAGACGAGTGAACTACGTTTCGGCGTACGCGTGTGGAAATCGGGTCGCCACGTCCTTCCTGAGCGCCCCACCAGTGGCGGGCTGCGTTCGAATCCTACCTCCTTTTCAGACAGGAAGACTTCCACCTCGTCGGTGACGCTCTCCACTGACCGCGTTCGCATAGTAAACCAGATGTCGGCCACACGCAGGCATCCTTGGGCAGCACGCATGACGACCGCCGCGAGATTGTTCCCTGGTTTCACCCGCGTCAGCAGCATGCCCCGGAAGAACTCGATGCCATGATTGAGGCAGACATCTTCGATGAGAGCGCGCTGCTTCGGAGAGCGACGGGGCGAAATGCATTGGGCACGCAGCCATCGCATCGTTTCCCCCAGGTCAGTGACGGTCATCGATTCGTTCTTTTCCTGAAGGAAGAGGTCGATGACGTCACCATCTGGGTACAAGAATGGCGTCCGAATGCGGGTGAAGCCGTTCACTTGCGAGTAGGAGAACAGCGAGCCCAACTTCTCGCCGAGCACTTCGCTAGTGGATAGACTCATAGCAGCTCCATCTGAACCGGCGGTGGTGGATGCATGATTCCCTCGTGTTGAATCTTGGCCTCCCCACAGAACTGCTGCCAGACCGCAACCGGGTCGGTCGGCGGCGCTGTGATGTCATCGGGAGCATAGGCTTCCTTGTCCCGCACCGGCTCACGCCAGCGGTGTTTGTGCTTCTCTCCGATGTTTGTGCAACTTGGGTTGTGATGGTCCTTGCCGAGGTCCAGCGCGTAAATTCGACCGCTTCCGCGATGGACCAGGGTGTAGCTCAACGCCCCGGCAAGGGCGTTGTAGCTGCCCTTGACGAAAATCGGATAGCCGACATCTGACTGCACCTCGACACGAAACTCCACCGTCGGCGAATGGTCTTCGTCACCCGCCCACGTAATGTCCCCGAGCAGGCGCTTGGTCGTGTCGTTCAGGAGTCCCTCGAAGTCGGCTTGGTTCATGGCGCAAGTCCCTCCTTGAAGCGTAGCGAATCGGCGGTCAAGGCCAAAGCTATTTCGCGGGTACTTCGCCGCTCAGCAGCTTGGGCAGCGGGGCGTTGGTAGGCGTCCCAGTCGGCGGCAGGCTTTTCCAAGATGGAAACAGCTGAAGCCTCGACCAACTCCCCGGATGCGAAGATGTCCTTCAGGTGCTTGTTGATGGCCGGCACCTTGACACCGAATAGGTCCGCCATCGTCTTCTGCGTCAGCCTGACGGTCTCGTCCTTGAAGAGGCAGCGCACCTTTACCGCGCCATCGGGGGGCGAGCAGACGAGGCTGTCGCTCCCGGCCGGGGCGATGCCGCGTGAGCCCTTGGTCATGTCGCCTCCGTATCGGTGACGCTAGCGATCAACTCCTTCATCTGGTTGAAGTGGTCGCGATCTGTTGCCTCGATCAACGCAAGGACATCGCCAAGCACCGCGCCAGTCTCGGAGAGCATGGAGAGGTCGTGCTCGGGTTCGGCAACGTGCCCGTGGTGGGAATGAGTGTGAAGAAAGCGAAGAATCCTTGCCTTCCTCGCGGCGTCGAAGGGAACGGCATCGAGCTGTTTGGCGAGGTGTCCTGTGCAGGTAGGAAAGCGGAATGAGAGAAACGCCTCGACCAGTCGGCGCGCGATGTTCGGCATGCCGTAGCACGCTTCGAGTCCTCCGCCGATTGCGCATCGCTGGGACTCATCGTAGACCCGCTTAAAGATGTAGTGGTACTCGGACTCGTACTCTTCGAGCAGAGGATCGAGTGGCGCGAGCGCCGCTTCGCGTTGGCCAGCCCGAGTGGCAACATGTAGCAAGTACAAGCGCGCCGGTCGCAGCGCAGGGTCCTTCTTGCCTTGATGGGGAAGGTGGCGGTACCAGTTCTTGACCTGCCGGAAGAAACAAAAATTGTGCGTGAGCACGAAAAGCTGGCCGGCGTCCTTGGTTCTCTCCTTCATGTAGCCGAACGCAGAGAAGAGGGCGTTGGCATCAAGGCTCGACACCGGATCGTCGATCACCACCACGCCGTTCGCGAGGTCAAACGACTTGTCCTGGAGCGACTTGAGAAAGTAGAGGAAGGCGATCGCGGTCTTCTCTCCTTCGCTGAGGCCGCTCGCAGGCAGCCCGTTCCTGGTCATCGTGTACCCGGTTTCCTTCACCTCGAAGCGCAGTTCATCCCGACCGAGATACGCGCGCAGCTCGCCGTTCAGTTCTTCGGCCGGCCGGAGGTGCTCGACGATCTCGCGATCGATCTTGGCAATCCTGTCGCGCAGTCCCTGAGCCTTGGCAGTTGAGCCGTTCACCCCATCATGGGCGGTTCCGACTGAGTCTCGAAGTCTGATGAACTCATTGAATGCCTCGGCCACATAGCACTGCTCGAGCTTCTGGCATGCAGTCTCGACCTCGCTTTCGAAACGCGCTGTCGTCGCGTTGTGCTTCTCGATGACCCCATTGACTGCCGCGATGGATCCAACGATGACATCGCGGTTAGGAGCAACCGGCGCATCGAGTGATGCCGGCGTGAACGGGGCACCTCTCTTTGCCAAGAGATGTGCATGCAGCACCCCCAGATAGGCAACCGCAGGTTCAAGCTGGCCGCGCATCGTTGCCTGCGCTATTTCCAACTCAGTCGCAAGATGGTCATACAGCCGGGACGAGTCTGGCAGGGCAACTTCTGCCAACCGCTTTCTGTCGCCTTCGACCGTTGCCGCCAGGCTGTCTATCTCAGCCTGGAACTGAGAGAACGCATCATTGAAATGGGCCTCTAGCGCAAGCACACGTTCAGGTGGCAGATCCTGGCCACAGAAACGGCACACGCCGATACTTCGGTCGCCCGTGTGGAGCGCAAGGCCCTGGTGAACCCATGTGCCGACATCGCGATCGTCGGCAAGGGCAGAAATTACTTTGGACACGACGGAGCGATTCAGGAGTGCATGGGTGCATGCGGCCAGCTTGGCGAAGTCAGGGATCTCGCATGCGACGGCGGGCTGGAGGGCCTTGGGTTGCGCATCCTTCTGACTGCGGAGCTTGGCCTTCTGGTCGTCCTGGAGCAGCGCTGCTCGCTGAGCGGTTGGGTCCAGATTCTCGACGGCCTGCCGAAAGCGCCGCTTGTCGTAGTTGTTGTAGGTCTTGGAGCGCGAGCTGATCAGAAACTCCTTGATGACCTTTGCCCTTGCGATGCAGAAGTCGTCGAGGGCTTTGAGGGCAGCCGCCTGGTTTGACCTGGCCGTGGTGGCCTCAGCATCAGCTGTGCCCAAATCCCTTCTCAGCTCCTCGACCTGCCGTTGCTTCTCAACGCCGTCCTGGCCGAAGAAGTAGATCGGTGCAATCTCCCCACCGAAAGCCGCTACGGTAGACGCAATGGAGTCGCGGTTGAAGACACGTACGGCCGGAAGCGCAGTCCCGGGGATCTCCGAGCCCTTGACCTGCCTATCGTCGATATCGAAAACCACGTCTCCTGTGGTAACGGCAGTCTTGTCCTGTAGACTGCGAAACAGTCTTGCCAGGGTCGTCTTGCCGGTGCCGTTCCATCCGTAGATAAGGTTGAACCTTGCAAATGGTTGAAGCTCGTTCGGCCAGGTGAAGTCCCGGAAGATGCCGTAGGGCTTGAGCCTGGAGATGCGCGTGATCCTCACGCCTCCACCTCGAGCGCTCGATCTGGGGCGAACGCGGCCGATTCGATCGGCGGTTCCAACCTGAGGTTCGGCCCGTGCGCGACCGTATAGCCAAGCTCCCCGAACCAAGTCAGGGCAGCGTCCTCGACGGCAGATTCGTTGAGCAGGTTCATATCAATACATCTCAGGAGCGAAAACCTCGATTTCCTTGGGCTTCACAACTGGCTTGAGCAAACGCAGTCTTGCTCTGTCCACGATCCTCGATGGATCGAGCGCTGCCTTTAGCTTTGTCGAGGTGATCCAGTCGCTATTCCAAAGAACGACTGGCTCGCCCTTCACCAGTCGGCATAGCTTCTCCTTGTACTCTAGGCCTGGGACGAATGAATGGCCAATTCTTTGGAGCCACACTTCCATGTGACCTGTGTTGGGAAGCTGCGAGAGTTTTGTGTTAATCTTGTGGATTGCATCCACTCTTTCAGACTTGGTCGCGAAAGCGCTGAGCAGCTTGCTGATGATTGCTGCGCACACCGGGAACGCCCTTGGGCTATTATACGCAATGTCAGTCGTAACGCTGACCAACACGAGTGGGTTGGTTATCCTATTCATGTGGGTTAGTCGTCCATGGAAGTGCGTAAGTGCAACAATAAGACTTCCGGAGTTCGGAAAATCGTGCCCATAGGCGTGAATAACAAGCAGGTGCCTCTGCAGATTGCGGTCGCCCTGCCTACTGCGTAGCCACGCTCGCTTGTCCGGCTTCAATGCGTTGCTGACAACTAGCTGCGCTCCAGTCGTCTTCGACGCGTTGAGTTTCAGGCCAAGGTCGATCAGCGTTTCCGTCAAAGCTTTTAGAATCGCCTCTCCGATCTGTGGGCTCTGGACGAAGACTCGATAGTCGTCGCGATAACGAAGGATGCAATACTCTGTGATCCCGTCGGTATCTAGCCGGTCGCTCAATTCCAAATCGGCGTAGCCAAGGACGAGTTCGGCGACAAGGTCCATCAGCACTGAGCCCTGTGGGATCCCGTTGGTCTGCCCATGCCGCATATCCTGAATGTGCGAGTCAATGAGGTTGCCGATCAGCGCCTTGTCGCGTCTCCGCGCTTTGGCCTCAGCCTTGCCGTGGATGGCCCACGAAATCGAGTGCGTATAGATTGCCGCATAGCAGTCGGTGATGTCGGCATGGAATACGTAGTTGTATTCGAGCGCCAACTCGATTGAGCGCTGTTCGATGCCCTGCCACCAGTTATGGATTTGTGCCGCCTTATCCTGGTGTTGCGGTGCTGCTCTAAGTGGAATGCTCAGGCACTTGAAATGGCCTAGCTTTTGAAACTCCTTGAACCGCTCACGGATTACTTTCCAGTGACCGGCCTCGGTGATTCTATGGACAAGGGAGACGTAGAGGGCCGGATGAATTAGTTGAAGAGGTCGCCAAGCGTGACGCCCATCCTTGTTTGACAGCATCGCGTAGTTTACGCTCTCATGGTCCTGAGGCTTTGATGAAAGGTCGGTGAGCGCTTTGCCGGACAGTTCCTTTTGGACGCCCGAAAGCACCGGCGCGAACGTGAAGTATACGGGCAATTCGATGCGACAATAGCTCTCAGGCTTCAGCAGGAACGCCCGCGCCTGCGCCGCGGTCATCTGAAGAAGTGAGCGTCCGGATCGTTGCACTGGTTCTCGGGTCTTGCCGGTCGTCATTGGGCTATCGTTTCCCTAATCTGCTCCAAATTTGCGACGCTCAGCTGCCCGCTCAGCAGCTTCGGCAGCAGGGTGTCGCGTAGGGTGGTGAGGGTACGAGAATGTCGGGCGCTTTGTTCTCGTTGCAGGAATAGCGGCTGAACGACTTCATCATAGCGCTTGCCGACGGCAGTCGGAGGAAGGACCATCGGGATGGCTTTCAGGCTGGTGGTCGGGCGTGAAATGGCGGGAACCCCGGTAGTGCTTGTGTTTGCGAGCAGCGCAGCTTCGCCAATGGGGGATCTGAAGAACAGATAGACCATCCACGGGCTTGCCTTTCCCTTGTCTACGGAGAGCAGCATCTGACTCTGCGAGACGACGTAGCGTGGATAGCGGGGATTGGCAGGCACGATGCCCACCTGACCCAAGGTTCCACGATGCGTGAAAACAAGATCCAGCGACGAGGCTACGGAGGCTTTCAGTTCATCGGCTTTTGCTTCCGTCAGGAACACAAAGTCGTCATCGACGAAGCCGTCAGTGAGGTTTCCTCCACGCACCACGGGGACTCCATCTGGTACGAAGTTGTCCCTCGTAATTCGCGAACCAAAGGGGCCCATCGCGATTCGAGTCGCGAGGTCTGCGATGTTGGACACGGTCCATCCCTTCGGGATTGGGCCGAGGTTGGAATCCTGGAAGGCGGCGGGGAACAGGGCGGCGGTGGGTTTGTCGAGGCCGTCGGGTTTGCGACCGTCGAGTTTGGCGCGGACGGGGTCGAAATCCACGAACCAGCTCTGGAACAGCGCCCGCGCCATCGCCTCCAGCGTCGCGTTCATCCGCCGGTTCAACTCGATCTTGTCGTCCAGCGCCCCAAGCACCGCCGCGATGGCCTTCTGGCTGGCGAGGGGCGGGAGTGTCAGCGGTGTGTTTCGTAGGATGCCGAGGTTCGTGTGCGGAACGCCTGTCTGAATAGCGTTCTGGCGAATGTACGCCTGCTGCTCGGCACTGGTGAAACAGTAATAGACAAAGAGAGCGTCTGCCTTGTCGGCATCGACCGTCAGTTTCATCTGGCTCTGCGAAATCAGGTACCTGTCCGAGCCCGTCTTCGGTACGAGGGCAACTTGGCCAAGGGTGCCTCGCTGAGTGAACACGAGGTCTCCCGGTTTCGCGCAGTTTGCCGAGAGAGAGTCGGCCTTCCCCGGCGTAACGTATGCGAATTCGCCGTCCACCCAGCGACCTTGTCCCATGTTGGCCCCCCGTATGACGGGAACGCCTGTCGCCACATAGTCGTCCGAAACCAGGTCGGAGCCAAAAGGACCACTGACGAGTGCATTGCGGATTGGAGCCGCGATTTCACCTACGGTGCACTCGCTTCTCGCGTCACCCGCCATATGCCAGCCCCTTCAGGTTCGTCATCATGATTCCCCCTTGCGGAAGCCGATGCGGGGCTTCTCCTTGGGCGCGGGGGTCATCAGGTCGCGGATGGCCTCGAAGACCATCTTGAATTGACCGTCGTACTTCCTTTCCAG
>PMZX01000025.1:0-13439 GCA_003170035.1 Myxococcales bacterium
CGCTCGGAGAGTCAGGAGTCGAGGAGCTCTACTTCCGTGGCTTTCTGCTTCCACGGATGCGCTACGCGGGACGCGGAGCAACGGTACTGCACAGCTTCCTGTTCGCGCTGTACCACGTGTGGCAGCCATGGCGGCTAATTTCGATTGCCTTCGGCATGCTGCCGATCGTTTTCGTCGCGCGGCGGACCAGGAACATCTACGTGGGAATGATCGCCCATATGCTGCTCAATTCCTACGATGTCATCGTCGGTGTTGCTTTCATCCTCGCTATGACGGTGGGATAGCATTTACAGACTAAGCCGGGCCTACAGTGCAATCCAGACCCTCACCGACTCCACCTTCGTGGCATAGGTGCGGATAGCCTGGTGACATGGTCGAGCACATGGCCACGAAGGACACCTCAATCGCGGAACCCGGGGGCGAAGATTGCGGTGAAACGCGCCGGGGCGCGGATCTTCTCGCTGGCCATCCATCTGTCGGCCGCCTCGCGGAGAGCGAGTCCCGCGTCGCCGCCAAGCAGCGTGCCCAGCCGGCGCCGCGCCGCCGCGGCGTAGAGGGCCATGTCGGCAGCGTCGAAGCCGGCCGCCGCCTCCCGCAGCAATCGCACCGCCTGTTCGTCATCGCCGCGCGTGGCGGCCACCCCCGCCAGGATTAGCTGCGCCTGCGACTCGATCCAGGGTGCCCCGAGCCGGTGGAGGCGACGCGCGTCCCGCTCCGCCTCAAGCAGCAGCCGCCGCCCCTGCTCGCCCCCGATCTCCCCGGCCGCGGCGAGCGCCAGGCGGGCGCGGAGGCTGCGGATCTCGCAATGGATGAGCTGCACCCGGAGGAGAAGCGAGCCGGTCAGCGCAGGCCATTTCTCCATTAGCCCGGCATGCGCCGTACGCGCATCTCCGCCGTAGAGGCCGAGGTGTCCGGCGGTCTGCAGGGCGTACCAGTGCTGCATCTGAAAGCCGCGCTGCGACCACCTCCCCGAGGCGTCGCGGGCGCGCCGGCGCGATTCCTCAAAGTCGTCGGTCGCCAGCCAGGCCAGGCCCGGCAGCCCCAGCTCGAAGTTGGTCGCCCCGTAGAGGTCGCCGCGGTCCCTCGACTCGGCCACCTGGCGCGGCACCCGGCGCGAAAGGTCGGCCATCCGGCCGAGGTAGTGCAGCGCGAAGACCATGGTCAACCGGGCCGCGTTCAGCTCGAGGGCTCTCCCGCGGCACTCGCTGGCGGCCGCCTCGGCGCGCTCGAAGTGATCGACCGCGGCGCGGAACCGGCCGCGCAGGTGGGAGGAGAAACCGCGGCACGTCTCGTCGAAGAAGTGCGCCTCGGCAGTGCCGAGCCGGGCTGCCAGGACGCCGGTCCGGGCGAGCAGCCTATCGGCGCGGCGCCCGGCGCGGACGCCACCCGTCGACACGAACACCGTCTCGACCGCGAGAGCGCGCAGGAGGAGCTTCGGCTCCCCGGCCCGCAGTGCCAGGAGGAGCGCGCGGGAGCTAAATTTGGCGCCGCGTATGAGATCGACGATCCCGAGGCAGGTGCTGATCGAGAGGCAGAGTTCGATGCGTCGCAGAGTCTCGGGCGGGACCTGTGTAGCGTCGCGCTCGCGGAAGCGCAGCCCGCGCAGGCGCAGCTGCAGCCGCCTCATCACGATCGAAGCGAGGGCGCGCCGCGGGGTGCTCGGGAGGCCGAGCCGCATCGTCTGGAGCACCTGCCGGATGGCGTCGAGTCCCTCGTCGATGTGGCCGCTGCGCAGGAGCTGGTCGGCGGCCAGCCGCGTGTACTCGACCGCCTCAACCTGGGAGGCGCCGCGGGCGGCGGCGAAGTAGGAGATCGCCGCGTCGGCGCCGCGACCGGCGTTGGCCAGGGCCTCGGCCAGCTTTAGATGCAGTTCGTACACCGAAGGGTGGTTGGAAGGGTGCAGCTCGAGCGCGGTACGGTACAGGCGTGCTGCGTGGTCGAAGGCGAAGCCCGCCTCGGCGTCGGCGGCGGCGCGCAGCGTGTAGCCCGCGGCGCGCTCGCGATCGCCTGCCCCGCGCCAGTAGACCGCGAGCAGTCGGGGATCGCCGCGGCCTTCCGCCTCGAGCGCNNGAGAGGCTGGTCCCCACGGCGCGGGCCATCACCTCGTGCGCGATCGGGGTCCCCGCCACCGCCGCCAGCTCGAGCACCGACCGGGCAGCGGGAGGCAGCTCGAGAACCCGCGCCCACAGCACGTCGTCGAGCAACAGTGGGACAGCCTGGCGGTCGCCGTGCTGCTGGGCGTGCCGTACCAGCTCCTGGATGAACAGGGGATGACCCCTCGCCTCGGCGGCTATGCTCTCGGCGCTGTCGTTGATGGCTGCCGCCTCCCGTTGCATCAACAGCGCCGCCAGCTCGCTCGCCTCGTTAGGCGGGAGCGGGCCGACCTGGATGTGCCGCACGTCTCCGACGAGGAACCGGCTGAGTCTGGCGACCACCGACTCTCCGCCGGCCGGCTGCCCGTCGGCGACTGCGTCCGTTCCGCTTTCCCGCATGGTCGCCACCGCCAGAAGCGCCGGTGCGTCGGGCGGTCGAAGCACCTCGCCGATCAGCGCGAGGCTGTCGAAGTCGGCCCACTGGAAATCGTCGATAAAGATCACCAGCGGCCGGCGGTCGGCGAGCCGGGTCACCAGCTCCCGGGTAGCGGCGAACAGGCGTGTGCGCAGCTCGCGCGGGTCGAGGCGCGACTCCGACTGGAGCCGCGGCGCCTGGGCCACAGCCCTCACGCGGCGAAGCACCGGGAAAGCGTCGCCGAGCAGAACCGCGGCGCGTGGCAGGAGCGCCCCCGCCTCCGCCTCGGGCATCAGCAAGATCTGGCGGCAGAGGGCATCGATCACGCCGTCGATGGCCTTGAAGGGCACCGACTCGCGCTCGAAGCAGCGCCCGGAAAGGATCACCGGGCTGCTCTCCGCAACCAGGAGGCGGTCGAGGAACTGGCGCACAAGCGCGGTCTTGCCCATCCCCGACTCGCCCCGCACCACCACCGTCACCGCAGCCCCCCGGCGGCTCACCTGGTAAGCCTCGTCGAGGATCCGCAGCTCGGTCTCGCGCCCCACGAAAAGGCGTTGTCTTGAGGAGCGCGATCGCGAAAGCTCGGCAGACCGCGACAAGGGCTCTACGCCGAGTCGCGAGAGCACGTCGCTTCCGGTGGCCCGCGCCGCGGGTTCGAAGCGCAGCAACTCGCAGCACAGGGTGTTGAGATCCGCCGGCACCTCCGGAAAGAGGGATCGCGGCGGCGGCGGATCCGACCGCTGCTTCTGCATCATCATCTCAAACGCACTGCCCGAGAACGGGAGCCGGCCGGTGAGCGCCTCGTAGAGCATGACCCCGACGCCATACCAGTCGGCTTCGGGACCGACGGGCCGGGAGGCGGCCTGCTCGGGCGCCATGTAAGCGACGGTGCCGACTATGTGGACAGACTGCGACTGGTCGACCGCAGCGATGCCGGTCACCAGCCCGAAGTCGAGGAGGACCACGCGGCCAGCGGAGCTGACGAGGACGTTCGACGGCTTGATGTCGCGGTGGATCTTGCCCGCCTCATGGAGCGCGACGATGCCCCGGGCGAGCTGGCCGAGCGCCGAGCGCAGCCGTCCCTCGTTGAAGCCGGGCGTCGTCTCCGGCGGTGCGGTCGACCGGTCGATCTCATGGAGAGTCTCGGGCAGCTCGAGTCCGGGCGCGGCGCGGCGCAGCTCCACCACTGTGGAGCGNNCCCTCGACGAGCTCCATCGTGAAGAACCAGCGCCCCCCGGCCTGCACAAGCTCGCCAAGGCTCACCAGGTTCGGGTGATCGATGTCCTGCAGGGCGCGGAATTCGTTCTTGAAGTGCAAGAGCGCGCTGCCGTTGAGTTGGCGCATCGTCTTGAGGGCGACGCGCGACTTCGTCTCGTGGTCGAGCGCCTCGTAGACCACGCCCATCCCACCTTCGCCAATGCAGCGAAGCAGCTGGAAGCGTTCGGTTCCTGCGAACTCGTCACTGCTCGGTATCCCCATCTTTGCCATCCGGCTGGGCTGAAAAGACCCTCAGTCTATACTAGTCGCAGTGAATCTGACCGGTTCATGCAGCTGGCGGCAGGGACGGCCTGCGGAGAGCCCAGCTGTGAGCGAAGGACAAGGGGCGGCATGGAGAGGAAACGCAGTTGATGCCCGGGCCGAAGCGTGGGTACAGTGGCTGGCGCAAGCCGAACGGGCATTCTGGCCATTCGGACGCCCGAGTAGACGCCCATGACGAGAAGCTACGACAAGGATAATGCTGCCAGTCCCGGCGGGATTCTGACCACCGTCCGTTTCCCCGCAGCGGAAAGCGGCCAGGACGGGCTTTTTCTGATGGTCCTCGGTCCCGAAGGATTTAGGGCGCTTGCTCTGCCGCACAAGGGGGTTCTGCAGGTCGGCCGCAGCGCTCAGGCTGACATCAGGATCAACGATTCCCTGGCATCGCGTGACCACTGCCGCCTGTATGTGGAAGGCGGGATGGTCGAGATCGAGGATCTCGAGAGTGCCAATGGCACCTTGTTGCGCAATCATGCCCTACAACCGCGAGTCCGGGTGGAGCTTGCCCTGGGGGATGCGGTGAGTGTCGGGGCGACCGTTCTCGTGCTGCGCTCGGAGGACCGCTTGCCACGACCGGTTCGCGTCCTGCCCCATGGCTACTTCCTGGCTCGCCTTGACGAGGAATGTGCCAGTTCGGTTCGCGGCCGCTCGCCGTTCGCCCTGGTCCGGCTGGATGTAGAGGGCGAAGTGTCAACCAGCCGGTGCGCCGGGCTTCTCCCGTCAATTCTGCGGCCATCGGACATCATCGGCGCCTACGGACCGCAGCAATATGAACTGCTCTTGCCGCGAACCACGCGGGAGGTTGCCACGACGCTGGTTGAGGAACTGGGCGTCAGCTTGCAGAAGGATGGAATTGTATTTCGCACCGGCACGGCCCACTACCCGGTTGATGGTCGCAGTGCTGCTGAATTGCTTGAGCGAGCGTGCCATGCCGTGCGCCCAGGGACCGTCCCGCCAGGGCCGGCCTCGGACATCATTCTTGTGGACCCGGCGATGCAGGAACTTCACGGCCTGGCCAAGGACGTCGCCAAGAGCAACATCAACGTGCTCATCGTGGGGGAGACCGGCACAGGAAAGGAGATTCTGGCCGAGGTCGTCCATCGCGCCTCGCCGCGCGCCCAGGGCAACTTCCTGCCGCTCAACTGCGCCGCCCTGTCGGAAAACCTGGTCGAGGCGGAGCTGTTCGGCTACGAGAAGGGCGCCTTCACCGGGGCCACGCAGGCCAAACCGGGTCTCCTGGAGACCGCGCCGGCCGGCACCGTGTTCCTGGACGAGATTGGCGAGCTATCCCTGCCCCTGCAGGCCAAGCTCCTTCGCGTGATCGAAACCCGTACACTGATTCGGGTTGGCGGCGTGGCCAAGCGGACAGTGGACGTCAGGTTCATCTCGGCAACCAACCGCAACCTTGCACAGTCCATCGACAGCGGCGGGTTTCGCAGCGATTTGTACTTCCGGCTCAACGGCATCACACTGGCGATTCCCCCGCTGCGTGAGCGCCCAGTGGAAATCGAGCCGTTTGGGCGTCGCTTCGCCGGCGAAATGGCCCGCGACCTGGGGCGTCCGACTCCCGAGATCTCGGCGGACGCCCTCACACTGCTACGCAGTTACGCTTGGCCCGGGAATATCCGCGAGTTGCGCAATGTCATCCACCGAGCGGTGCTTCTGTGCCGATCGGGACCGGTCATCACGCCCGACCTCCTTCCACGGGAGTTGATGGAAGCCACCTTTTCGGCCCCGCAGGCGACCCGCACCGTTCCCCAGGGCCAGACCCCTCTCTCTAACCCGTCGTCCACCCAGTCGGGTCTTGCGCTGGAACCCGAGGAGAAGCGACGGATCCTCGACGTGCTGGAGAGGACCGCCGGCAACCAAACCACGGCTGCCAGGCTGCTGGGCATGGGCCGCACGGCCTTTGTTGCGCGGCTGAACCAGTACGGGATCTCGCGGCCGCGCAAGAGGTAGGGTCGGTCCACAATCCCGCGGCACAGAGAGTTTGGGCGCCCCTCTGGGTGAAGATTCACAGCGCGCTTTTTTGAATTGCCGTGACAATCAGGTCGGCTTCGGCGCTCATTCCCGCTGCATTGGGATGATACGGAGCCACGGCCGGATTGGCTTGACCTTCGACCCAGCGCTGGTCCGCCGGAGCGCAGGCGTCGTGTTCGTGACTCGCACCGTACACATCAACAAAGTTCACGCCGGCCGTCGTCGCCGCCGAACTGAACGCCGCTTGGAGCCTCGAGCCAACCTGGGCGAGGAATGTGGCATCGGCGGCTTGCATCGGCACGTCCGGCGGGCAGGGTACCGCGGGATCTGGGAGAATCATTGGGTACGCGACCAGGTAGATGCGAGCAGCGGGAGCTGCCTGTTTCACTCTGCCGAGCATCGCAACGAGCTTGTTCTCAACTTGATCCAAGAGGATGTCGATGGCCGCGGAATCGACATCGGGGGCGGCCGCGTCGGGGCTCGCTACGAGACACGACTTTCCATTCATGCCGTCGCGGCCGCACGCGACGAGTGAGGCCGAATAATTGACGTCATTCCCACCGATGGTGATCGTGATGACACGAACATCCGGCGTGACCGCTCCAATCTGGAGTGGGTTCATCGACTGGGGTGTATCGGTGATATTGTCTATTGTCGCGCCGATGCAGGACACGTCCGTGAGGTCCAGGCCAACTTCGGCTGCAACAAGGTGCGGGTAGTTGTGGGTGGACCTTCCGCAGGACTGGCCGGGCACCGTGTCTGGTATCATCGGACCCGCCGCAAAAGAGCTGCCCATTGCCACGTATTTGTTGGAACTCGCCGCCGCGTCGGCCGTGCAGTTCGTCCCGCAAGCCGGCCTTCCACCCTCTCCCGCTGTGCCGCCTGTAGCCGAAAAGCCCACGCTGCCTCCCAAGCTACCTCCCGCAGCGCCGCTTGGCGCTCCGCCTGTGTTAGACGCCGCAGCGCCAGAAGAACCACAGGCAGCAAGCAACCCTACCGTGGCGAGGACCGAAAGAGTCGTAGCCACTTGGCTCAGTCCAGATGGTTTCATTGGATACCGCTTTCTGCGGAATAGAAGCCACACTCCGCCCCTGGTCCGTCTGGCGCCCCCTCCTTGGAACCTGCACGACAACAAGCGAACAGACTATCGGGCCTCTTGATCCTCTAATGATGCAAGGTAGGGGCCATTGGGACGCGCTGATCCACCACCATGACTATTCGCAGCAAACAAGCGCAATTCTCACGCCTAGCGCGGCTGCGGCTAAGACCGCCCGTGCCCCCAATTATGCGCTTTGTGGTCGTGGCGCGGTTGACTCCGATCGTTGGGGACAGCCAGAAACGANNAGCCGCACGCGCAAGGTCTGCGGTCCGGTGCGAAGTCGCATTGGAGCGGCGTTTGCGCACTTTGCGCATTGGTTCTCGCCGGCAAACTGCGCGCGGCGGTTCCCGTGGGCAGTTCTCGTGATCCCGTGTGGCTTCTCGGTTACGCAGGGCAGATGGGGCGACCGCGTCCTGGTCGGGTTCGGCCGATGAAGCTGTAGTTGAATTCCGCGTAGGCATTGCCCGCGACATCCCACTCCGACCAGCCCGGATCGGCTCGATTGGTCGCGAGCTGGTAGCCATTCTTTGCAGAAGACATCAAGCAAGCCGGGTAACCGAACGCCCAATCCCAACATCAACTATTGAACAGAAGAACAAGGGTAGAAGACTTCTCTTCGGCTTCGGTTCAGTTGGATCCGAAGAGAGTCCAGTTCAGACAACGATACCAAAAGGGGGATAGAACATGGCAATCAGTGTGTATTTCGCCGAAGCCAATTTCACGGCGAAGACGTATGCCGAGGTAATCAAGCGCCTGGAGAAGGCCGGGTTGGGAATGCCCAAAGGCAGGCTCTACCACGCGAGCTATGGAGACGAAAACAACCTCCAGGTCTTCGATGTATGGGAGTCGCAAGAGACGTTCGCGAAGTTCGGCGAGACGCTGCTGCCGATCATGGCCGAGATTGGCTACAAGCCACCGACGCCGATGTTCTCCCCCGTGCACAACATCATCATCGGCCGCTAGGTGGACCATCCTTCGGCGGCCTCGCGTCACGCTGGGAAGGTGGACCGGAGTCGCTCTGCCCTGCGGTGTGCTCGCTGGCTTTGGCTGGCGGTCATTCTTGCTGGCGCTTGCCAACGAGAACGTCCTGTACCAGCCCCGGCACCCAGACCGGCGGCTGTCCTGGAAGCGCACCTCCTGCCCGACCGAGCCCCGCCCTTGGTCGCGCTTGGCGACACGATCGAAAAGGACGGGTTCCTCCGTCGCGTCTATGGCCGACAGAACGGTGATGCGCTCATCAATGTAACACTGGCGCGGCTGCCCTCGGACGCTGATGGCTATCGGCGATGGTTGAATGACTCGGCCAACTACCCGCAGGCCTCGCTCCCCATACCATCAGAGGAAGGGAATGGCTTCTTCACGTGCGCGGCCGCTGGCGGAGCCTGCGACCTACATGTTCAACTTCGCGCAGGCGTGCACGTCGAGATCATGGGTCAGGGGCGCGCGTCGCGTCCGGAGATCGAAAGGATTGCCAAGTGTCTCCCGTGGGGCGAAATCGGGCGGAAGCTTGGCAGCGGCTCGTCCCCCGTTCCTGGAATCGGTCCCGGTACCAGGCAGGAGCAGGGAGTGCCCGCACCGGAGCTTCCTCGATGATTTCCGCTCTGTCGGCTGCGCCTTAAGTCAGCTTGGCCGACCGCTCGCAGTTCAACCGCGCGGTGCAGGCCTGCCGCCAGCCCGGCTCGACCTACAAGCCGGCGTACTACTCGCTGTCGCTGTTGTTCTCCCTCGACGCGCGCCGCACCCGAACCGGTTCTATCTTCTGCTCACGGATTAGCAGTAATTCATCAAGGAGCCGCACCGGGCTGAGGACTGAGCGCGAGCAGCCCAACGCTGTAGGTGTTCTGCGGAAATGTCACGGACCAGGCCCCGTCTTTGGGAGAAACCGTAGTCTCGTAATAACAAAGCTCGCCCGCGCGGCGGAGCTCTGCCCACTGCGCTTGCGTGGGCTGCGGCGGCCTACCCATTTGAGTGAAGCTGTAGTAAGCATTCGAATGCGCGTAGTCGACGAGATAATGTCGTACGCGGATTTTGCCAGAGGCAAATGGGATGTTGTTGAATTGCACGGACACCAGGCTTGAAGCCAGCGGGTCGGCCTGTCCGCCGTCCACGTGGTTGTAGACCAGCATTTGCAAAGACTTGCCGTCAGCGGCCAGAGTCGCGACGGCGCCAACCCCGTCGCTGGTGCGCCCCCCGCTGGTGGCCACGCGAGTCTCGCCCATCATATGCAACAAGCGAAATGCATTGAATGCCGGCTTTGCAACATCGTAGGAATCCGGATACCGCGGGTCCCCCTTGAGCATGAGGCCGTAATTTCCCTCGCGAAACGCCAGCTTGGTTCCACTGTCGAACTCTTCGTACAGATCGGATATCGTCCAGTAGGCCAACCCGCTCGGTGGCGCAATACCGTTGTCAGTGCCGATCAAGTGAACTGTCTTTGCGATGAAGCTTGCGCTAATCTCCGTGTCGCGGGCCGGGGCTCCGGAGTAAGAAGCGCCCCATTCCGTTACAAAAACATCTCCGCCGAAGTCGATCTTCTTGACCGTGCCTACCATCTCCTCGTGGAAGCTGCGGGTTGGAACCGAAAGCGCAACGGTTGTATCGTTGGTTTGACCGTAGGTGTGATATGTGACGAAGTCGAGCTTGCGATTGTGCTTCCGGCAGTATTCGACCAGATTGGTGATGCCGACGGCCGAGCCTCCGCCGGACTCTGCCGGCCCGCCCACTTTGATGTCCGGGTCGCCGCGCACCAGGCCCTGCACCGTGTAGTCGTACAGTTCGTTGTAGCCGGCCATTCCAAGGGAGTACATCCAGGACGATTCATTCCAGATCTCGAAGTACCAGTGCTTTCTCACCTCTTCGACGCCGTAGCGCTGCTCCAAGTGCTGCACCAGGGCCGCCATGAAATCCATCCAGCGGTGCCAATCCTTGGGCGGACTGATGTTGGCCGGCGCATGGTTGTACCAATGTAGGGTCTTTGCGGGATTCGACGCGAGGGGCGGAGGCGTGAAGCCAATCTCCACGAACGGGCGCATGCCGGCGGCGATGATTGCATCATACACTTTGTCGAGGCGCTCCCAGTTGTACACGGGCTTGTCGNNCGCAGTGCGCCCTGGATATTGCGGCCCCAAGCTGTCTCCAATACTGTGTTCGCGTGATCGGCGGCCACCATCTTCTCGTAGAATCGACTCCATGCTGTGCCCGATTGTTTCGCATCGACGCTGATTCGGTAGGCGGGTTCCCCGGCAGCTTTCCAGGGCGGGCGATCCGAGCAACGCACCCCCGCCGGGTTCGATGAACCGTTCGCCGCGACGACTTCCGATGAGTCGGCAGCAAGAGCCGTTGATTGTCCCGACGAAGACGGAGTTCTTGCACTATTGCAGGTGACGTACGCGGCGTCCTTGGGTCCAACACAGGTACACAAGATGCCCGATGAATTGGTGCATTCCAGGCCCGACTGCGAGCAACTTGCGCCCGCATTGCAGCGGACGATGCCCGCAGAATCGCCGTTGGAGTGGAGCCCCTGAGCAAGCGTCTCGGCACCGGAACCGATGGGCGGGCGCAGACAACCGCCCAACAAGGCGGACAGAAGAATTGCAGGTATCGCGCTATTGATGTCTTTCATTTGGCTGAAGTGGCGGGCGCCGGGCCGCTCTTGCTCGGGGTAACGGTTTTGATCCGGCCGTTCGCATCGAAGGTCAATTCGTCGATGCAGACCGACCGGCGGAAGGTGTTTCCGTTCGAGAGCTCGCTTGTATGATAGAGCACATACCACTTGCCCTTGAACTGGACGACGGAGCCATGTTGCGTGACGGAGGCGGCGTGCTCCATCACCTTTCCGGCGTAGGTGAACGGTCCCATCGGACGATCTCCGATGGCATAGACCTGCGTGGACGACGACGCCCAGCCGTTCGAGTAGACAAAGTAGTATTTCCCGGCTCGTTTGAAGACGAAGGGCGCTTCGCCGTAGCCTTCGGGCAAAACAGGGTCNNGGACGGAGTTTCACGACCCTTGGCTGGCGGCAGCCGAAGTACAAGTATGTCTGGCCGTCATCGTCCTGAAGCACGGCAGGATCAATCGGCTCCGGCCCCGCGTCTGGCAGCGTCGAGTTGTCAATCAGCGGCTTTCCGATGGCATCCTTGAACGGTCCTTCCGCTTTGTCGCCAACTGCAACGCCAATCTTCGTGCGATCCACTGGCAGGAACAGGTAATACTTGCCGTTCGCTTTGATGCAATCCGGCGCCCACGCCCAGCGGCTCGCCCACGTAAAGTCTTTCACTCGGAATATCGAGCCGTGATCCTTCCATGTGACCAGGTCTGCAGTCGAGAGCAGTCGCCAATCCACCATGTCCCAGTAGGTGGCATCCGCCTCGTCGTGAGAGGTATAGACGTAAAGCCGCCCGTCAAAGACCCGGCCGGTGGGATCGGCAGTGAAGATGTTTCTCACCAGCGGATTTCCGCCCAACGCGACGGACGCGGCGAGCGAGCTGCCGAGAAGCAACGACAGGGAATACTTCAGAAGTTTCATAATGAGCGGACTGAGCGTAGCCAAGCGAAAGAACTGAGGCAAGCAAAGCAATTGGGCTTGTCAGGTACAGGATGAACAGAACCGCCTCTCTCCACGCGTCATCACAACTCCGAATGTCCTCAGCCGCGGGTGGTTGCTCTGCGCAGCGCACAACCAAGTTGACTTACGCCGAGAACCAGCGTTCAGAATAGCCCCCAAACGCGGAACCATCCGCTGACAGGCACTCACTACCAGGGGGGACATCGAATGCGCAAGATCCTAGTCGGGTTGATGTTGTCATGCATGGCCTGGGCAACGCCCGCGCTGGCAAAAGAGACGATCAAGATTGGGGCAATCCTCGGCGTGACCGGCCCGGCCGCCAACCTGGGCGGGCCCGAGGCTCGCACCCTGGAGATGCTGGTCCAGGAGGTCAACAAGAAGGGCGGCGTCAAGGGGAATCCGGTCGAGCTCATCATCAAGGATTCGAGCGCCAGCCCGGAGAAGGCCATTTCCTTTGCCAAGCAGCTCATCGACGAGGACAAGGTCTTCGCCATCATCGGCCCGTCGACCAGCGGCGAGACCATGAAGATCAAGACCCTGGCCGAAGATGGCAAGACCATCCTGCTGTCCTGTGCGGCGGCCGAGGCCATCGTCAAGCCGGTGGGCAAGTACGTGTTCAAGACCCCACAGAACGACAGCCACGCGGTCCGCAAGATCTACGAGCAGATGAAGAAGGCGGGCATCGCCAAGATCGGCGTGGTGTCCAGCAACACGGGCTTCGGCAAGGCGGGCAAGGAACAACTGGAGAAGCTCGCGCCCGAGTACGGCATCACCATCATCGCCAACGAGGTCTACGACAAAGAGGCCACTGACCTCACCGCGGTGGTGACCAAGCTGAAGGCCGCGGGCGTGCAGGCCTTCGTCAACTGGTCCATCGAGCCGGCCCAGGCCATCGTCATCAAGAATGCCCGGCAGATTGGGCTGGAGATCCCCATCTTCCAGAGCCACGGCTTCGGCAACATCCAGTACGTGAAGGCCGCAGGCCCCGCCGCCGAGGGCGTGATCTTCCCGGCTGGCCGGTTGCTGGTGGCCGAGTCCCTGCCTGCCGCCAACAAGCAGAAGGCCGTGCTCACCAAGTACAAGAAGGACTACGAGATGCGCACCCACGAGGACGCCAGCACCTTTGGCGGCCATGCCTACGACGCATTCATGATCCTGGTCAAAGCCATTGAAACCGCGGGCCTCGACAAGGAGAAGGTCCGCACCGCCATAGAGGACACGAAAGGCTTTGTCGGCACCGCCGGGGTCTTCAACTTCTCGGCCCAGGACCACAACGGCCTGACCATCGACGCCTTCGAGATGCTGACCGTGAAGAACGGCAAGTTCGTTCCCTACGTCGAGCCAGCGGCCCCCAGCGCCACCAAGAAGAAACCGTAGGGGCCCTGCGGTCACCCCGCTGGCCCCGCTTTGTACAGCCTCGTGTAGGGGCGACCTGCGGTACCTGCGGTCGCCCCCACGACTTCGCCGCCATTCCCTACGGGCGACCGCAGGTCGCCCCTNNAGGAAGGAATTGGGGCCAAAGTCGTAGGTCCATTCGTCGAGGGGAACCTCGACCTCGATCTCCTCGGTCACCCACTCCTCCACCGGGCCCCTGCGCACCCTGACCGTGTGCCTGACAATGCGTCTCTCGGTGCGTTGGGTGACGAAGTCAGGCTCGCCGCACTTGTTCTGCACCTCGGCCATGTGGTCCCCCACGTCGACCACGCGCGTGCCGCAGCGAAAGCCGCCGTCAGCCACAGCCGCCGCGGGCCA
>PMZX01000025.1:13475-18437 GCA_003170035.1 Myxococcales bacterium
AACCTCCTTTTTCCACCTCATCCCCTGCCCGTGAGTGACCGACTTCGTATATTGTTGCGCCTTCATCGTCGGTCACCGCAGCCAATGAGGAATCTCTATCTCCGATACCATGTTGCCTTGCACGCCGCCGTCCTGACAGTGGTGGTCTTTGCCGTGTTCTCGAACAACTATCGGCACGACTACCCGCTCGATTGCGGTCATCTCCTGCTGGAGAACTCCTATGTTCGGAGTCTGAAGTTCATTCCGCAGTATTTTCTCGACGGCCGCACCCTCACCAGCCTTCCGGCCAATGCCGACTACCGACCGGTGCTGCAGGTGACCTATGCTCTCAACTACGCAATCAGCGGATACGACACCTGGTCGTGGCACCTGACGCAGATCCTCCTGCACCTCGTGTGCGTGCTGGGGCTGTACTTCCTCTGCCGTCGCATCCTGCAGGAGTTTCATCCCGACCTGCCGTTTGCGGAGCGCGCCACCATCCCTCTTGTTGCGGCGCTGCTGTTTGCCGTGCACCCGACCACGTCGGGCGTGATCAACTACCTTTCAGCCCGGTCGTCGCTGCTCACTGCCGCATTTCTGCTTCCATCGATCGTGCTGTACATGCGGCCCCGGCATCACAATTCGCCTCCGGTCTTTCCGGTCGCAGCGGCGATTCTGTACGCGCTTGCCCTGTTCACAAAGATCGAAGCCGTGGGCGGCCTGGCCGTGTACTTTCTCTACGATGTCGTGCAGACGTCGCGACGTCGGACAGGGAACACTGCCGACGTCGTGCACGGCGGCTTGCTGCGCGACATCGCGGCCACCTGTACCCTTGCCACGCTGAAGCGACTGTGGATCTTCGTCGCGATCACCGGCTTCTATCTTGTCTGCTACCGGCATGCCATGGCCGGCTACCAGCAGGCAGCACGGCACGCGGCCGACATGACGCCGGCCGTGTACCTGGCTACCCAGACCACAGCATGGTGGCACTACGTGCTGACCTGGTTCGCACCGGTGCGGCTGGTGGCCGACGACCTGACCTATCCGGTGTTCCGCTCCCTGCTGGCGCCCGAGGTGCTGCTGGCGATCGCCGGCTGGGTGCTGGCGGCCGGACTTGTCACATGGTTGTACCCGCGCTACGCGTATTTCGCGTTCGCCGCGGTCTCGGCACTCGCCCTCATTTCGCCCACCTCCTCGATCATGCCGCTGGCCGAAATGGTGAACGAGCACCGGCCCTACCTGCCACTTGCCATTCTGTCGCTGACCTGGACTATCCCCGCGTCGCTCTTCGCCTTCCGCATCGGCCGCTCGCATGCGGCTGTCCGCGCCTTCGCCGTCACGGGCTTGATCGTTCTGACGGCTGCGTTCTTCCTTCTGACGTTCCAGCGCAACCGGGTGTTTGCCAACGAAGAAGCCTACTACCGCGACATCATCGACAAGGCGCCCTCATCGCGCGCATACGTCAACTACGGCCTGGTCTTCATGCGCCGCGGGCAATACGACGATGCGCTCAAGTACTATCGGTTGGCGCTGGAAACGGCGCCCAACTGGCACATCATCCACATCAACCTGGGCATCGTGTATCAGCAACTCGGCAACTGGGACCAGGCCCGGTATCACTTCGACCGGGCAGTGCAGACCGAGCAGTATTCGGCCCAGTCGCTGGTCTACCGCGGCGAGTATTTTCTCAGGCGGAAAGAGTATGAGGCCGCCCGGCAGGACTTTGAAAAGAGCATTCCATTGAGCCGGGAGATGTTCGCCATCTACAAAGGGATCGCCACCGCATCGGCCGGACTCGGCGACTGGACCGCGAGTGTCGAATACACCATCCGGTGCCACGCCCTCGACCCGCAACAGACCGAAGCACAGATCGTCTCCATCGCCACGCCGTTCTGGGACCGGCCCGACCGGTACCAGGCCGGTATCAACTTCTTTCAGGAGATCGGCAGGCTCTACCCGCGTCGTTGGTGGGTATGGCAAGATATCGGCGATCTGGCGACTAGACTCGGCCAGAAGGCGCTCGCCGATCAGGCGTTTGCCGAGGCACAACGGCTGCGGGACAGCGGAAAATAGGGCGTAGCCGGGGCGACCGCAGGTAGCCCCTACCGGAGGCCGTCGCGCGCGACACCGATCCCGCGATTCGATTCGGCCGACAGCTTGGCCAGCCGGGCGGTGGTGGCGCGGTCGGCACGCAGGGCGTCCACGTCCATGGGCATGCGGTATGTCCAGTTGCTGTCATTGACCGTACCCGGGACATTCACGCGCTCGCGCGTGCCGAGAAGATCCTGGAAAGGCAACAGGCACAGTTCCGAGGGCGCGTCGTAGAGTACGCGCAAAAGGGCGTCGCGAACCCGGTCGTCGAAAGGCTGGTGTGGATCGATGCCCTGCAGCCCCGGCAAGCCAGTGAACAGCCTCCGCTCGTCGGGCGAGATGGCATCCCACCACGCGGCCTGCATCTCGGTGTCATGCGTGCCCGAGGTAGCCACCGAGATCGCGGGCCAGGCCGCCGGGTCGTGCAGAAAGGTCTCTTTCCTGCCGTCGCGCCACACATCGGTCTTCTCCCAACGCAGAACCCGGTAGCCGGGCAGCCCCAGCCGCGCCAGCGAAGGCCGTAGAAACTCCGGCAGCGCGCCCAGGTCCTCGGCCACCACCCGGCCAAAACCACCGATGATGGAAAGCAAGGTTTCACCCAGGCGGATCTGGGCGTCCTCGTCCGAAGGCGAAAAGCCTGCCTTGCGTCCGTCGGCTGACCGGTAGTACGTGCGGTACAGCCCGATGACGTGGTCCACCCGAAAGAGCCCGAACATCTCGCCGGCCCGGCTGGCCCGATTGCGCATCCAGCGGAACCCGGTGTGCTCCATCGCGGGCCAATCGTAAAGCGGTAGGCCCCAGTCCTGGCCGGTCGGGGAAAACGGATCAGGCGGCGCACCCACCCGCATGTCTAGGCGAAACAGGCCGCGGTGATTCCACACGTCCGAGGAATCGCCGGACACGACAAAAGGCAGATCGCCCATGAAGTCCACGCCCAAGGCCTGAGCCTGGGAACGCGCCTTGTGCCATTGGCCATCGAGCTGCCATTGCAGCCAGCAGTGGTAGAGCAGCTCGTCGACACTCTCTTCGATCACCCGCGAGAGAGCCGTGGGCACGCGGTCGCGCAACTCGGCCGGCCAGTCCTGCCAGTGCTTGGCCAGGCGGTCGTGCAGAACGCAATACAGGCCGTGCTCGGCCAGCCAGTCGTGCTCTTCGCGAAAACGGCGCAGTTCCAAGGCGCGGCCACTGCACTGATCCCATTCCTCGTCGAGAAACCTGTGAAAGGCGCGCCGGAGCGCCCGCGTCTTCAGGGGCCGCACCCGCCGCCAGTCCACCGTGGGGCTGGCCGCGACCTCGTCGAGCAGGCGCTGATCGGCCGGCGACAGCGCGGCCCGTCCCCCGGCCATGACGAAGTCCTCGCATTCGTCGAGCCCCAGGTACACGGGATCGATGGCAAAAGCGGTGCTGGCCGAATACGGGCTGGTTTCCCCGCCGCGGACCTCGTTGACCGGAAGCAGTTGCACCACCGCCAATTCGGCCTCGCGCGCCCAGGCGCCGAGGCGGGCTAGATCCGGAATCTCACCCACGCCCCACCCGGTCTTCGTGCGCACGGAAAAGAGCGGGATGAGCACGCCAACCCGCCGGGGACGCGCAACGCGGGGGGGTGTGGTTTCAGACCCCATCGAATTCACATGTTTCCATATCGGGTTTATGATGGAAAATCTTGCCGCCCATGCCTGACAATAGTTCTACACCAATCGCAAGCCTGTCTGGTCGCCGCCTGCTGCTCACCGGGGGGGCCGGTTTCATCGGGTCCCACCTGACCGAACGACTGGCTGCGGAAAACGAGATCGTGATTCTCGACACCCTCCGACGCAACGCTCTGTCGTCGGCCGGCCTCGACAAGCACCCTCATGTGAANNTCATCCAGGGCGACGTGCTCGACAGCACGGCGGTTCGCCAGGCCATGGAAGGCTGTGACGCGATCATTCACCTGGCCTCCATCGCGGGCGTGGACACCGTGCTGAAGAACCCCGTGCTCACCATGCGCGTGTCGCTTCTCGGCACCATGAACGTACTGGAGGCAGCCGCGGCCAAGGGTGGCGTCAAGCGCGTGATCGACTTCTCCACCAGCGAGGTCTTCGGCCGCTACGCCTACAACGTCACCGAGTGGGACGCCACCACCCTGGGCGCAGTCGGTGAAGCGCGCTGGACCTACGCGGTGGCCAAGCTGGCCACTGAGCATCTGGCCATGAACTACTGGAAGCAGTACCAGCTTCCCGCCTGTTCAGTCCGCCCGTTCAACATCTACGGTCCGCGCCAGGTGGGTGAAGGCGCGGTCCACCACTTCATCGTGCGGGCCCTGCGGGGCGAGCCCGTGCAAGTGCACAACGATGGCTCGCAGATCCGCGCCTGGTGCTACGTGGACGACATCGTAGATGGAATTCTGCTGGCGCTCGAACGCGAGCAAGCGGTCGGCCACGCCCTCAACATCGGAAACCCACGCTCCACCCTGACCATCTATGCCCTGGCCAAGGAAATCATCCGGCTGGCCTCCAGTTCGTCCCACATCGAGCATGTGCCCTGGAAACAGGCCGATGTGGAGTTGCGCATCCCCAACATCGACAAGGCCAAGGAGCTGCTCGGCTTCCAGCCGCGCGTCGATCTGGAGGAGGGCCTCTTACGCACCATCTACTGGTATCGCCACCATCCGGGGTGATGGATGTGAATCCCGCCCGCCTGTGGCAGAATCCGTCGCCTGTCCACCATGAGTGACGTCGTACTACGCGCCGACGATCTGGCCAAGACGTTCAGGCTGGGCTTTTTCCGCAAGCGCATCGAGGCAGTCAAGCAGGCCAGCTTCGAGGTCCGGCGCGGCGAGATCTTCGGCTACCTCGGCCCCAACGGCTCGGGCAAGACCACCACCCTCAAGATGCTGATGGGGCTGGTCTT
>PMZX01000411.1:0-7467 GCA_003170035.1 Myxococcales bacterium
GACGACCAGGAAAAGCGTGACCACCTGGGAGCAGCGCGGAGGAGGCTGCAGGAGGTGTTGGCGTGCGTGACGGGGTAGCGGCGCGCGGATCGCGGGCCGCGGGGCGCGGGTCGCGTGGGCGTGAGGGTGAGCGAGTTCGTGGGCGGGACGCGGGAGGCGGAGAGCGTGCCGCGGACCGCTCACGCCCACGCCAGCCGCCCACGCTGGCCGCCAAACGCTAATCGCTCGCGCGCAGGCTGGCCGATCGGCGCTGGGGCGCGCGACCGCTTTGGCTTTGCGCCGTCGGCTCGGTGTGCAACGATCCGGCAACTGGAGGAATGGGAAATGCGTCGGTTCTTGATTGCACTGCTGCTTGTCGGGGCGTGCCCCAGGATGGCTGCAAGTTTCCCAATCATGCCAAGGATTGCCGACGGAGGGTTGGTGCTCACGTTCAGAGCGGGTAAATGGATTGGCGGCGCGCCGCACGTGAATGTCATCGACATATGGGAAGCCGCCGACGGAAAGCGGGGAAAGCTTGTCTGCCACGTAAACCGTCGGACGCGGGTGGGCTCGGTGGAGGTACGCGAATGGCGATATGGGGAACCAATTGATGGATTCGACATTGAAGGGTGCGGGACGCTCGAGAAGGGGAAGCTGTATGGGGTGACGATTGTTGGGCCCTATGGCGCCGGCATCGCGCGATTCATCTTGGCGGAGGACGGATCCGTGCGCGTGGTGGAGCACGAGGGTCGCTAGAGTCCCGCCTGGTCGCGCGCTGGGCTCCTAGCCGCCAGCCGTGATGTGGTCGAGTTGGGCCACCAAGGCAGGCAGGTCGGAGGTGACCACAGCCCACACGATGTCGAGGTCAACCTGGTCGTATCCGTGGATGAGTCGGTTCCGCATCCCGATGATCTCAGACCAGGGTATGGTCGCGTGCGCTTGCCGAACGTCGCCTGGGACACGTCCTGCGGCCTCACCCAGGATCTCCAGCAGGCGCACGATCGCGAGGCTCAGGATCCGGCTGCCATCAAGGTCAGCCCGGCTCTTCCCCGCGACGAGGTTCATCGCCTCTCGCGCGTGATCGCGCATCTGTCGAAGCGCGACGACCGGATCACGCAGCGACATAGGCTGGCTCTGCCTCGCGCAAGATCTGGTCGCGGAAGTAGCGACTGAGTGAGGCGGGCGTGTGCAGGTCGACCCTGCGCCCGAGCATCTGGCCGAGCTCATCCTGCAATGCGAAGAAGGTCAGGCCCGGGACGTGACCTGGCTCGAACTCGATCAGGATGTCGATGTCGCTGTCGGGTCCAAAGTCGCCGCGCAGGACCGAGCCGAAGAACGCCAGCCTGCAGATGTGATTCTTGCGGCAGAATGCCGCTATGTCGCTATCGTCGACACGGATATGAGGGCGCATCGTCTTCTGGCGCCGATTCTACACCCAGAGGGGCGAACCCGGTTGTCAGTCCTGCGGAGCAGGACCGGCCAGTCACACCCGGAGGGAGGTCTTGCCGTCCGCGACTTGCTACACGCGCGCACCTGTGCCATGCAAGCAGCATGCGCGGTTGCGTTCTCTGCCTTGCAGCCCTGGCCCTGTGCGCCTGCAAGCCCAGCCCTGGACCCGGGGGCAAGGGTGCATCCCGTTCCGGGCCGGTGCTGGCCCGGGTGGACGACACCGAGATCACAGCCAGTGATCTGCAGGAGGTGCTGGCCCGCTACTCTCACATGCCGTTCGTACTCGCGCGCTACTCCACGCCGGAGAAGAAGAAGGAACTCCTCGAGGGACTCATCCGCTACGAGCTGATGGCGCGCGAGGCGCTGCGGCGAGGATACGATCGCGACCCCGACGTGCAGCGCATCGCCAAGAAACAGATGGTGGCGCAGTTCGAGAAGCGGGAGATCAACGACAAGCTGCGCGCCGAGGACGTCCCGCAGGCAGACGTCGAGAAGTACTACCGCGAGCACCAGCCCGAGTTTGTCCGTCTTGAGGAGGTTCGCGTCAGCCAGATTCTCGTGCACGACGAGACCGCGGCGCGCCGGATCGCCGCCGAGGCCAAGGCCGGGCGCAACGACGCCAAATCGTTTCGCGACCTGGTGGAACGCTATTCGGAAGACCCGGATTCCAAGCCGCGCGCGGGTGATCTGACGTTCTTCGACCGCAAGACCACGCGCGTGCCCAAGGCCTTGGTCGAGGCCGCCTTCGCCATGGCGCAGGTCAACGACGTGGCCGGCCCCATCGCATCTGACAAGGGCTTTCACATCCTCAAGCTGCTCGACCGCCGGCCCGAGGTGACGCGCCCCCTGGCTGAAGTGAAGGGCGACATCCAGAGGCGACTGGTCGAGCAGCTGCGGACGCAAAGAAAACACGATCTGGTGGAAGAGGCACGCAAGTCGATCCGCGTGGAGATCAACCAAGACGAGTTGGCCAAGATCGCCCTGGCCCCGCCCGCGGACGCCGGCCGGCCGGCTACCATCCCGCTTCTCCCGGTTTCTTCCCCGACCCCGGCCCCCACACCCAAACCCTAGGAACCCGCTTCATGCTCATGACCCGACTGTGCCCGTGCCTGGCCGCCTTTCTCCTGCTGCCCTCGTTGGCCGAGGCGCGCGTGGTTGAAAAGATCGTCGCTGTGGTTGGCAACGACATCATCCTGCAAAGCGAGGTCGAGGACCGGGCCGCCCCGATGATGGCCGCCGACATCGCCGCCATCTCCAATCCTGGCCAGCGAGCCGCCCGCGCCTCGGCCCTGCGCCGCCAGATCCTGGAAAGCATGGTGGATGAGCAACTCCTGGTGCAGGAGGCGGCCGATCTCAAGATCTCCATCAGCAGCGAAGAGGTGGACCGGTCCATCGAACAGATCATGAAGGACAATGGCCTCGACGACGCCCAGTTGCGCGAGGCGCTGCGCAGGGAGGGCATGAGCTTCGCCACCTACCGCCAGAACACCAGACGCCAGATCCTGAAGTATCGGGTCATCAACATTGCGGTGGGCGCGAAAATCCACGTGAGCGACGCCGACGTGCAGAGCTACTACGAGCGCCACATGCAGTCGGCCAACCTGCAGGTGCGCGCCAGCCACATCTTCCTCTCTATCCCGGAAGGCGCCGACGCGGCCAACGCGCAGGAGAAGGAAAGGCAGGCTCAACTGCTGCTGAAGCGGGCCCAATCGGGCGAGGACTTCGCCCGGCTGGCGCGCGAATACTCCGAGGACCCCGCTACCCGCGCCGAGGGCGGCGATCTCGGCTGGTTCGGCAAGGACATCCTGCCCAAGCCCATCGAGGAGCTGGTCTTCTCCATGAAGGTCGACGANNGTGCGCGACCAGATCCGCGGTCAGTTGCACCAGCGCGAGATGGAACGCCAGGCCAAGAATTTTCTGAGCGAGCTACGCAAGAAGACGCTGGTCGACATCAGGATGTGAGAAGCCCGTCGGCCAGCGTGGTTCATGCTTTTCTGAAGACAAAGAGTTTTTGGGTTCCGTAATTCCCCACGGCGGGCAATTGCGCGAACCAGCGATTCCACTCCATTTCGGGATTGGCAACATCGACCGTCGCTCCCAGGGCCCGAGCGAGCAAAGGTTTCAGAACCCGGGTGCCCACATAATAGGTGCTCGCGAAGTCCACCAGCTTGACCAATTCCAGCCCTGGAGCAACAGCGCTGCACACTTCTTCCTGGTCCAGATACCGGTTGAAGGGAGGCACGGGAATCTCAGGCAGGTTCCATTCCCGCCGGAAGGTATTCAGTTGCCGCCATCCCTGGAGCGTAGCCTCGGAGAGCAACAGCAACCCTCCCGGCTTCAATACGCGTACACATTCCCCTAAACCCTGTCGCTGTCGAGGCCAATCCCCCAGGTTGATGATTGCGCGAATCACCACCACCTTGTCATAAGTACTGTCAGGCTCGTTCAGTCCGGTGATGTCGCCGACGCCAAAATCCACGGTGCCAGGCAGTCCCGTCACGACATTCCGAAGCCGCGCGCGGGCTTCCGCGATCATTTCCGGAATGAGATCCAGACCCCGTATGGCAATCCGTCTCTGCGCCGCGAACTGAAGGGTCGAGTACCCAGTGCCGCATCCAACATCCAGAACGCGCTCACCCTCGGCCAGGTACTGCAGGATCTCGCGAATCTCCATCTCGATGACGTTGACGTCGGACCATGATGCCGCGGGCGATTGGCCGTGTTCCATCGCCTGCCGTGTCCAATGTTCACGGATCTGGTCGAGACTGAACTTGTCGTCACTCATCGTCCTGAATCTCGTTCGCCATTCCCAGGCAGAACATTCTGCGCACCGTCGGCCAGTCGCAGAACTGCTGCAGGAGTGTCATCCTGGCGGCCAGCCGAGCACCCGGCCCGCCAAGACATGCAAATGCACGTGCAACACTGTCTGTCCCGCATCAGCCCCTGCGTTCATCACCACCCGGAATCCGCCTGCGGCCTGGCCCGATTCACGCGCCAGACGCGCCCCCACCAGCATCAGCTTGCCCAGCAATGCTGCGTCCGCGGCGTCGGCCGTGGCCAGGCTGGCCAGGTGGCGGGTCGGGATCACGAGCTGGTGGAACGGCGCCTTGGGGTTGATGTCGTTGAAGGCCAGCACGTCGTCGTCGCGAAAGGTGATGGCCGCGGGGATCTGGCCGTCACGGATCTTGCAGAACAGGCAGTCGCTCATCTTCCTCTCCTCGGGCAAGTTGATTTCTACGCCAGCGCCAGAAGCCGCTTGCGCGTGTCCTCGAATGACGACACCTCGTGGGTTCCCTGGCGCAGAAACGCATTGATGGCCTCCATGGCAGCGATGGCCTCGTCGGTGCGGGCGTCGCTGCCGCGCCTGTAGGCGCCGAGCGCGATGAGATCCCGCTTCTGCTCGTAGGCGGCCATCAGCTCACGCACGCGTCCGGCGGCCGCACGGTGCTTTTCATCCACCACCGCGTTCATCACCCGCGACAGCGACGGCAGCACGTCGACAGCCGGCCAGTGGTTGCGGTCGCATAGCTCGCGCGAGAGTACGATGTGCCCGTCGAGAATGCCGCGCACCTCATCGGCGATGGGCTCCTCCATGTCGCCGCCCGATACCAGCACGGCGTAGAGCGCGGTGATGGACCCGAGATTCGAATTGCCGGTGCGTTCGAGCAGACGCGGCAGCAGGGCGAACACGCTGGGGGGAAAACCTTGTCGCGCCGGCGGCTCGCCCGCGGCCAGGCCCACCTCGCGTTGCGCGCGGGCAAAGCGGGTGAGCGAATCCATCATGAGCAGTACACGCCGACCTCGGTCGCGGAACCACTCGGCCACCGAGGTGGCCACGAACGCCGACTTGAGTCGCACCAGGCTGGGCGCGTCGCTGGTCGCGCAGATCACGACCGAGCGGGCGCGCCCCTCGGGCCCCAGCGCGTCCTCGAGGAATTCGGTCACCTCGCGACCGCGCTCGCCCACCAAGGCGATCACGTTGACGTCAGCCTCGGTGTTGCGGGCGATCTGGCCGAGCAGCGTCGACTTGCCAACCCCTGAGCCGGAAAAGAGTCCCACTCGCTGGCCCTCGCCCACGGTCATAAAGGCGTCGATCGCGCGCACCCCGAGGGCAAGCGGCTTGGCCACGCGCCGGCGGGTGAGCGGGTCCGGCGCGGGCCGGTCGACCACCCATTCCTCGGTCGGGCCTGCGATGGGCCCCTGCCCGTCCAGGGGTTCTCCCAGACCGTCCAGCACCCGCCCCAGAACTCCCTGGCCCACCCGCAGCGCAAGCGGTTTCCCGGTCGGGCTCACCACGGCGTCCGGGCCAGTGCCCGCCACCTCTCCGAGCGGCATGAGCACGACCTCGTCGCCGCGAAACCCGACCACCTCGGCCTGCAGGCGCGGCCGATCCGCCCCGCCCGGCCTGGGCATCGCCTCCCGATCGATGTAGACCAATTCGCCCACGCGCACACCGGGGATGGTGGCGCGCACGACCAGGCCGGTCACTTCCGTTACCCGGCCCGCGAGCCGCCGCGGATTGACCTGATCCAGCGCCCTCAGGGCGTCGCCCAGTTCAACCAGCGCAGATTCAACGTCGGGGTCAGCCATGCCTGTCTCACGAGGACGTGCCGGCCGCGCCCCGCAAGGCGCGTTCCAGGGCGTCGAGTTGTTTGTCCAGGCGCGCGTCCACACGGCCGACCGCAGTTTCCACCACGCACCCATGACGACCGATGGCCGGGTCAGCCACCACGCGCACGTCAACTGCGGCTGCCACGCGCGCGAGCCATCGCGGCCGCTCGCGCTCGACCGCAGCCAGATCCTGCGGATGCACGCGCAGCACGACGGTACCGGCCTTGGCACGACTGGCTGCCAAGGCCTCTGCGACGATTGCGCCCATCAACTCGGGCGAAAGCTCGACGGCGCGGCCCACGATTCGCTCGGCCATGCGACGGGCCAGCACGATGGCTGCGTCCTTGGCGCCAGCCAGGTCGCGTTCGGCACGCGCCTGCGCGGCGAGCAACAACGCGCTCACCTGCGCCATCCCTTCTTGCTTGCCCGCCTCGAAGCCGTCGCGCTCGGCCTGCTCGCGGGCAACCTGTGCCTCGGATCGTAAGGCGGCGGCATCCTCCTCAGCGCGCGCCCGAACCAATGCCGCTTCCGCCTCTGCGGTGAAAACCGCAGCCGGCACCACGCGTCCCAGGCTCTTGACCAGTCGGCCCATGCCCTCGCCTTCTACCACTTCACCCACTGCCTCCCCAGCGTCGCGGGGAGTCGGCCGGCGACCGCCCACAAAGACGCGTCTGCTTCGGCGCACAGCTCTTGCTGAAGCATGGCACCCCGGCGGCCAATCTCGGCCAGCAGCTCCTCGCAGCCCAGGCGACACAGTCCCGCACCCAGCGGACCCGAAGGCCCGACACAAAACGGCGCCAGTCGACCGAAGACAGAGCGCTGGAGTTCAGCCACCGATTCGGGCGGCCACGCCTCGCTACCCTTGGCAATCGCGTCGACAGTCTGCGACAACAACGATTCCACCGCCTGCGCGCCGGGCAGCCCCGAAAGCAGCGCAGGCCAAAGCTCCACCGCCTCGCTGGCAATGGCCTGCGCGAGCCAGCTTGGATGCAGCCTTTCCATTCCGGGCGGGAACGGCGAGCTGACTTCGACGATCCACTTCGCCAGCAAAGCCGCCCGGTCAGAACGGGAAAGGGCGCGCAAATCCTGCCAGGCTCCGCGACACACCAGGCAGCGATCGCCCGCCAAGCGAGCCAAGCCCGCCCCGTCGGTGCCTTGTAGGCTCAGGCCGAGCAGAAGGCCCCGCTCTTCGGCGTGCAGTTCGTCGAGCCCGAAATCGGTCCGTTCCGTCACGCGGCTAGCCTACCGCAACAGGGCTCGGTAGTCATCGCGCCCGGTCAATTGCGGCCTGCCTCCCAGGATGTGGTATGCCTGCGCGCCTCACATGAGCAGTTCCGGCCCCGAAATTGACGAAGCACCCCGCCGTCGCGACGTCCGCAACATTGCGATCATCGCCCACGTTGACCACGGCAAGACCACGCTGGTCGA
>PMZX01000411.1:7490-12792 GCA_003170035.1 Myxococcales bacterium
CCCGGCCACGCCGACTTCGGCGGCGAGGTGGAACGGGTGCTCAAGATGGTCGATTCGGTGCTGCTGCTGGTGGACGCCTTTGAGGGCCCGATGCCGCAAACCCGCTTTGTCACGCGCAAGGCGCTGGCCCTTGGGCTGCGGCCCATCCTGGTGGTCAACAAAATCGATCGCCCTGGTTGCGATCCCGACGCCGCTGTCAACGACACCTTTGACCTCTTCTGCGCGCTGGGGGCCAGCGAAGAACAGCTCGATTTTCCCGTGGTCTACGCCTCGGGTCGCGAGGGCTATGCGGTGAGGGATCTTGCGCACGAGCGCAAGGATCTGTCACCGATGCTGGATCTGGTCGTGCAGGCCGCGCCCCCGCCGCTGGCAAACATGGACGCACCCCTGGCCATGCACGTGGCCACGCTCGACTACGACGACTATCTCGGCTACGTGGCCATCGGCCGCATGCTCTCGGGCCGCATCCACCAGGGGGAGCGCGCCCTGTGCGTGCATCGCGACGGCAGCCGCGAGGAATTCCGTGTGGCCAAGATCCTGGGCTACCAGTCGCTCAAGCGCTTCGAGCTTCAGGAAGCCGTGGCAGGCGACATCTGTGCCATCACCGGCATGCACGATCTGACCGTGGGCGAAACCATCACCGAGATCGCCAGGCCGGTCGTGCTGCCTCTGCTGGAGATCGAAGAGCCCACGGTGAAGATGCAGTTCATCTCGAACAACGGCCCCTTCGCCGGCCATGAGGGCAAGTTCGTCACCTCGCGCAACATCCGCGAGCGCCTGTTCAAGGAGCTGAAGTCCAACGTCGCTCTGCGCGTGCTGGAGACAGACTCGCCCGACACTTTCGAAGTCCTGGGCCGCGGCGAGTTGCACCTGTCGGTGTTGATCGAGACCATGCGTCGCGAAGGTTACGAGCTGATGGTTTCCCAGCCCCAGGTCATCTTCAAGGAGGGGCCCAATGGGGAAAAACTGGAGCCCTATGAGGAACTGGTCATCGATCTCGACGAGGCCTACAACGGCCCGGTGATCGAGGAGCTGGGCCGGCGCGGGGGCCGCATGCAGGAGATGGGACCAGCGGGCGAAGGCCGCATGCGCCTGGAATACGTCATCCCGTCGCGCGGGCTCATCGGCTACCGTTCGCAGTTCCTGACCGACACGCGCGGCACCGGCATTCTCAACCACAACTTCACCCACTACGGCCCCTACGCCGGAACGTTCAAGGGCCGGACCAATGGCGTGCTCATTGCGCAGGATCCCGGCCAGACCAACACCTACGCTCTGTTCTACCTGCAGGAACGGGGAGCCCTGCTGCTGCCGCCGGGAGTGCCTGTCTATGGCGGCCAGGTCGTGGGCCTGCACGCGCGCGGCAACGACATCATCGTCAACCCGTCCAAGGCCAAGAAGTTGACCAACATCCGCACCACTGCCGCGGATGAGAAACTCTTTCTCACGCCGCCTCTGGCCCTCACCCTGGAAGCCGCGCTCGAACTCATCAACCAGGACGAGTTGGTCGAGGTCACCCCCAAGAACATCCGGCTGCGCAAGCGCATCCTGGACCACAACGAGCGCAAGCGCGTCGAGAAACTGCGCGACCAGGGCTTGGAGGGATAGGCGTGAAGAAGCTGATCTGGCGCGTGACCCTCGGGGTTGCCGCTGGCGTGGCTATCTACGTCGGCTTTTCGGTCTGGGCCGGGGCCCGCAGCGTCGGGCACGCGCTGGCCACTTTCAACTGGACGGTGGCGCTGATAGCGCTCGCGCTGGCCTCGCTCAACTACGGCGTGCGCTTCGTGCGCTGGCACTACTACCTGAAGGTGCTCGGCCTGCCTCAGGTGACGGTCGGGCACAGCTTCCTCATCTTTCTGGCTGGCTTCTCCCTTACCGTCACCCCGGGCAAGCTGGGCGAGGCGGTCAAGGCCCTGCTCTTGCGCGAGTCGCAGGGCATTCCCGCCGCACGCACCGCCCCCATCGTCATCGCTGAACGCTTCACCGATCTGGTGGGTCTCTTGCTCCTCGCGTGCGTGGGCGTTTTCACCTTTCACGTCGACCGGCGCTTTCTGGCCACCGGGGCCGTGGTGATCGGCCTGGGTTTGGTGGTGGTTTCAGTCGAGTCCATCGCCCATTTCTTCCTGCGCCTGTCGAGTCGCCTGCCCGGTGTGCGCTCGTTTGCCGACAAGCTGCACGAGGCCTACCAGGCGACCGCCACGCTGCTGCGGCCCGGTCCCCTGGTCGTCGCGGTGCTGCTGTCCACGGTGAGCTGGTATTGCGAGTGCGTGGCCTTCTGGGTGGTGGTGCATGGCTTTCCCGGGGCTGCCGTCGGGATGCAGGCCGGCACCTTCATCTACGCCTCCATGACCGTGGCCGGCGCGCTCTCGTTTCTGCCCGGCGGGCTGGGTGTCACCGAGGCTGGCATGCTCGCCCTGCTCGGGCAGCTTGGCACGGGAACCGGGCGCAGCGTGGCCGCGGCCGCCACCTTCGTCACGCGGCTGTGCACCCTGTGGTACGCGGTCATCGTCGGGTTGGTCGCCCTGTTCGTATTTGCACGACGCGCCCATATTCAGATCCAACTCCCTGAAAAGACGGCCGACGCCGACGCCGGCGCACCTCTCCAAAGGTAGATCCGGCCAGGTTGGAACTGATCCCTTCGGGCCACGGCTAAAGTTCCGCGGCCGAGGTGCCGAACACACATGCCATTGGACGGATGCTCGCGGCGAGCCACCCCCTAACCGAGAGATCAGACATGGCAGACGCTTCCCGCCTCAACATCTTTGAGAGTACGCACGGCGCGTGCCGCCGTTTGCCCGGCCCCTGCCCGTACGCCATCTGCCGCTTCAATCTGACGGCTGAGACGCGCGACACCCGCGGGGCCAAACCCACCCATGCCAGTGAACCGGTTCTGCGCGAGGCCTGCGCGCTGGAAGCCGCTGACCATGGCGGCATGACCCTGGAGGAGATCGCATCGCGTTTCGCGCTCACGCGCGAGCGGGTGCGCCAGATCGAGCTCAGTGCCCTGCGAAAGCTCAACCGCCAGTTGCAGCGCGACGCCTGGATAGGCGACGGCCCGGAGCACCAGACATCCAAGGCGGCGTAGCCGCCTTCTGAAGGCGGCGGGGCCGGAGGCCGGCGGGCCGAGGCCGGAAACGGATCGGCAGGCCGGAACGGGGACCGGCCGCTGTGCTAATCAACACGTGATGCCTTCCTTGAGAACTAGTGCGAAGGTTCTCTCAAGGCCGTCTCAAACCGCGGCCCGAGCGACGAGAGGAAGGATTTGATGGGCGCCGACCTTCCTTGCCGGAGAGCTTTTTTCTCCGACGGTATTTTGCACCAGGCTCAGCGGCGTGGGATCCAGCTGAATCACGTGGCGTTTCGGGTCCTTTTCTCACGAACTCATCCATCAGCCTGATGGCTTCCTCGATCTTCGCCTTGGCCGCATCGAGCATGGCCAATCCATCGCGAACTCGCTCAGTGACCGCCTTCGCCAGTTGGTCAGCGGGCCTGACAAAAGGCATGTCCAACACGTCTCTGTCTGTAACAGCAGGGTACATCGACGCGGTGGCGTGCCTCGCAAGGAGTCTCCGAAACGAATCTGTCTTGCAATAGGCGAAGAGCACCTCAGGTGGCAGATCACGCGGCCGCAGGACGCAGAAACCGTTTGAGGCGACAAACGGCACCGCACGTCCTGGTCCAACCAGCGCGACCGTGTTGCGCTCAGGCCGAACCGTGCTGACAAGGATGTCCCCCGATTGAACCACATAGCTGGCCCGACTGGGCGCATCAGCGGCGTCCATCCTAGTCGGAATCGCGGTGCCAAGGCGCGCGTCCACAGAGGAGATGTCCAGGTACTCGATTTCGCCTGACCCACGCCGAAATCGTTCCACGCCCCGCGCGACACAGTCGGCGAGGCGGCTTGCCGACCTCGACGCGGTGGATGCGTGCAGGCGACGGGTCTCATGATCGTAGTACTCCGCATCGAGCCGGTCGTTTTCGACAACCTCCTTGATAGACACAGTCTCGGCGGCAAAGGCACCTTCGTCCGGGGGATTGGCTGCCCAACCCAGCCCCTGGGAGAAGAGGAACCGGCTCAGCGTCGCTCCTATCCTGGCGTAGTCCGACGAGCCCGAAAGGCGCCCGCTACTGTCTTTGCCCGGCTCCTTGCTGACAGCAAATAGAACTGGATAGTCCGTGGGCATTTCGCCTGCGGCCCGCTCAAGGAAGAGGAGAGAGGTCTTGACCCCGGTGTTGGGAACGAAAGTGAATGGGTGAAGCCCGACGACGGCCAGAACCCTGCACTTTGTCAGCACCCATCGACGCAGGTAGGACGCGGTTGGGTTCGCAAGGACTCCCTGCGGAAGCACGATGGCCAGCCGCCCTCCGGGGCGAAGCAGGCTCACAGCCCGTTCGAGGAACAAGTGCTCACGGCCAACGGTTCCCTTGCGGTTCGCTCCGGCAAGCCGCTGAGACTCGTATGCCGATAGCACCGCGGGTTCGTCGACGTCACCGGCAAATGGTGGATTGGTGAGCAAGAGAGTACACGACAGTCGACTCCAGGCTCCCCACCCATCTACCGTGCCCGGCTGACCCGACACCGAGCCAGCCTGAAAGGCATCCCACTCGCGCGGATGGTGGCTGACATAAGCGCGCCCGTCGATGCTGTTCGTCTTCGTGATCTTTATCGAGCCGGGGCATATGGCGTTCGCCAGCAAGGTGGCCACCTTCACGGCTCTGGCTCCGAAGTCCATGCCGAGACAGGATGGGGCCTTCTTGTGGTGGCTAAGGGCGTGTCGAACAGCCTCGAAAAGAAAGCCGCCCGAACCGCAGGCGGGGTCGATGACCTGATCCTTTGGCTGTGGATTGAGCGCCACCACGCAGAGGCGCACGACCTCTCGGGGCGTAAAGTATTGGCCTAGCTCACCCTTCGCGTCGCGAGCCACCAATTGTTCAAGGGCAGCATCTAGATGGGAGAGATCTGTGGTCAAGAGACGCCACCCAACCAGCGGACGCATGCAGCGAGACAGTTGTTCAGCGGTGACCCCAAGCTCCGGCGTGGCGCCGTTGAAATCGGGCCATCGCCTCATTGCTGCCTGGTAGAGCCCCTGGACCTCGCGAAGAAGACGCGGTGACGGCGGCTGGAGCACAAACCTACGCGGCCTACCCGTCTCTCGTTCTTCGAGTTCGTCGACGAGCTTCGCTGCGAGCAGCTTGACCGCAACGTCGAATGCGTCCTCCCCCGAATTCGAGACCAAAAGCTGCTCGAATTCCGAGATAGCAGTCCGCGGATCGACTTGGAAGAATGGCAATTCGCAGGAGG
>PMZX01000411.1:12836-13228 GCA_003170035.1 Myxococcales bacterium
GCGCAGCTATTCACGCCGGCCGACGGCAGATAGCACTCGCGCACATAGTCCCGCACCATGCGATCGGTGTTGAAGCGCCAGCCCAGGGTGCGGATGGCGCGCTTGATCCGCGCCACCCAGCCGTGTGGAACGCCGTGCTCGTCCTGTTCGTAGTACAGGGGCACGACCTCGGTTTCCAGCACCTGGTAGAGCGACTCGGTGTCGCGCCTGTCCTGCTCGGCGGTCGACACATGGCACACGCCGTTGCCGATGGCGAACCCGTTGAGCCCGTCATAAGCCTCGGCCCACCAGCCGTCGAGGATGGAGAGATTGAGGCCGCCGTTGAGCAATACCTTTTGTCCGCTGGTTCCGCTCGCCTCCTGCGGCCGCCGCGGGGTATTGAGCCACACGTC
>PMZX01000357.1 GCA_003170035.1 Myxococcales bacterium
ATCCGCGAGCGCACGCGCGAGATTGGCACCCTGCGTGCCATCGGCATGCAACGGGGCGGGGTATTGCGCATGTTCCTCTACGAGTCGCTCTTGCTCGGGCTCATCGGCACCGGCACCGGCGCGTTGGCCGGGGCAGGTCTGGGTGCCGCGATCAATGCGGCCCGCATCCATGTGCCGCTCTCGGTACAGCTTTTTCTCATGTCCGATCGGGTTCAGCTTGCCCTGCACGGCGGTGGCCTGGTGCGCGCCGCGCTCTTCATCACCCTGGTGACCACCCTGGCGGCGCTGTATCCGGCCTACCGGGCCGCGCGACTGAAGCCCGTGTCGGCGATGTCCCACTTTGGATAACCCCTGGAGCCAATACTCATGCCTACGTCCCGCCTTTTCGTCGCCTTTGCCCTGGTCCTCAGTCTACTCGCCCCGAGCGTGGCCGCGGCTCTCAGCAAGACCGAGCTGGTCGAGATTCTCAAGGTCGTAGACGAGCGGCAACGCAACCAGGGTGACTGGCGCTCGCTGGTGTACATGGAGCAGAAGGAGAAGGACAAGGTCGACGTGGCCTATGAGGCCCTGGTCTTCCGGCGCAGCCAGGACCAGAGGTTCATCATCCTGTTCACCAAACCCAAGGCTTCCCAGGGCCAGGGCTATCTGCGCATCGACAAGAACCTGTGGTTCTACGACCCGTCGGTGGGCAAGTGGGAACGCAAAACCGAGCGCGAGNNTCGCGCCGTTCGGATTTCGATGAATCGCGCCTGGCCGAGGAGTACGGGCCCGAGGACCTGGGTCAGGAGAAATTGGGCGCCTACACCGCGCAGGTGATGAAGCTGACCGGCAAACCCAACATCGATCTGGCTTTCCCGGTCATCAAGCTGTGGGTCGACAAGGAGACTAAGAACGTGCTCAAGCGCCAGGAGTTCGCCCTGTCAGGCCGGCTGCTGCGCACCTCGTACTATCCGCGCTGGAAGAAGACCTACAGTGAATCCAAGAAGACCGACGTGTATTACCCGGAGGAGATGCGCTTCTACGACGAGGTGGAAAAGGCCAACTCGACCTTCATCCTGGTCAAGTCGGTGGACATGCATCCGTTGGAGCAGAACCTCTTCACCAAGGCCTGGCTGGAGAGCAAGAGCCGATGACCGGGCGGCGCATCGGGGCGCTGCTGGTAGCGATCGCCGGACTGGCAAGCCCTGCGCAGGCGCAGGAACGGCCGAGCGAGGCCGACATGTTTGCGGCGCCGAGCGCGCCGGTTGTGGAACCGGCCCCGGCTCCGGTCCCTCCGGCCCCGACCCCGGTTCCGGCCCCGGCCCCGAAACCGGAACCGAGGGATGCGCGCGATCAGTTGAATCTGGGGACGCCTGAGGCAGCGCCGCGATTCTCGGCGGAAGTGGCACCGGAGGATCCGCTCAAGATTGGTGGCCAGATCTACCTGCGCGCGCAGAGCTCGGCCTTGCAAGGCCAGAATGCGGCCAACTGGACTCTGTCGTCGCCTTCTCTGCTCGACGGGTACATGGACGTGCGGCCCAACGACCGGGTGCGCGGCTTCGTGCTTGCGCGCACGATCTTCGACCCGACCCTGCCCGCGACCGCGAGCACGGGTCTGTCAACCACCGCGGGCGGATCTCAGGGCGGCTTTTCCAGCGGGGGCACATCCAGCTTGAGCTCGCTTCTGGGGGCGCAGGCCACGCGCACGCCGCGGGTATCCCTCGATCAGATGTGGCTGCGCTTCGACCTCAAGCATGTGGTGTTCGTCACCGCAGGCCGCCAGCATGTGCGCTGGGGCACGGCGCGCTTCTGGACCCCGACGGACTTTTTGCACATCCAGCACCGCAACCCGCTCGACGTTTTCGATGCGCGCACCGGAACCACCATGGTCAAGCTGCACGTGCCCTGGGAGGCGCGCGGCTGGAACTTCTACGCCTATGGCCTGACCGAGGGAGCCGACGCCACCCCGACAGCGAGCGCCGTGGCGGGCGCGGCCCGCGCCGAGGTGGTGTGGGGCGCGTCCGAGATGGGCCTGGGTGCTCTTGCGCAGCGAGGGCACAAGCCCAAGCTGGCGGCCGATGTCTCGGCCGGAATCTGGGATCTCGATTTCTACGGCGAGGTGGCGCTGCGTTTCGCGCAGGACATCGATCGGGTGGGCTTCAACCGTGGCGTCGATCCGTCGACCCTGACCCTGGGAACGCTGCCGGCCACTGGTGCACTCGACCAAGCGGCGCTTGCCCAATACCTCGGGCCCGCGGTCGACATGCTCTATCCGGTTGCGCCTGGCTCCGGGGTCAAGCCGCAGGTCACGGGCGGCGTCTCCTACTCGATCCAGTACGCCGACAAGGACGTGTTCACTCTGGGCGCCGAGTACTTCTACAACGGCCTTGGTTACAGTGACACGGCCGTCTACCCTGGCCTCATCTTGCCCCACTCGCAGTTGCTGCGGGAGCCAGCGACCTTCTTCTACCTTGGCCGGCACTATGCAGCGGTGTTTGCGACCGCGCCGGCGCCCTATTCGTGGGACAACACGACCTTCACCATTTCGAACCTTGCCAATCTTTCCGACCGTTCCGGCATTACCCGGCTCGACTATTCGTTGATCTTGCTCACCCACCTGCGTTTCGAGGCTTTTGGCGCGGTCCACTGGGGCAATAACCACGGCGAGTTTCGCTTCGGCACCGACGCCCTGAGCCTGGCTGGTGTACCCATTGTTCCGAGCCGCAACCCCGGCCTCTTCGATCTCGGCCTCGGCCTGCGGGTCAGTATCTGACCTTCATCGCGTGGGGAGCCCGCCGGCTTAGCCGGCGGCGCACCATCGCGGGAGGGGTTGGGAACCCTCCCAGGGTTCCCATGTTAATTCGTCTGTTCGATAGCGCCCGCGTTGTGCGGGAAGGCCAGCACCAGCAACAGCAGGGCCGGTACCGCCGCCGCGATGGTGATGCCGAAGAAGACCGGCCAGCCCACCGTGGCCGCGAGCCATCCCGAGCCCGCACTGATGATGCGGCCGATGATGGTCGAAGCGCTCGACAGCAACGCAAACTGGGTTGCCGAGAAGGACTTGTTGCACAAGGACATGATGAAGGCGGCGAAGGCCGCGTCCACCATGCCGCCGCACACATTGTCGATGCCGATGGCCGTCGCCAGCAGCGCCACGCTCTTGCCGTGCAGGGCCAGCGCCAGGTAGCCGGTGTTGGCGACCATCAGCATCAAACCAAAAGTCAGCAGACAACGGCGCACGCCGTACTTCGCCACCAGACCCCCGCCCAGCATGACGCCGCCGATGGTCGCGGCGAAGCCCACGCCCTTGCTCCAGTAGCCGATCTCGCTGTTGGAGAAGCCCAGCTTGATGAGAAAGGGCAGCACCATGCCTCCGGCGATGGTGTCGCCGATCCGGTAGAGCATGACAAAGGCCAG
>PMZX01000412.1 GCA_003170035.1 Myxococcales bacterium
GAATGACTCAATTTGCTAGGGAGGACGTCATGGAAAAGAGGATCATCGCGGTGATAGGGGCGACGGGAGCTCAGGGCGGGGGCTTGGTTCGTGCCATCCTTGCCGACAAGAGCGGCGAGTTCGGCGTTCGGGCCATTACCCGCAAACCTACCGGCGACAAGGCACAGGCGCTGGCCAAGTTGGGGGCGGAGGTGGTGGCGGGCGATCTGGACGACGTGGCAAGCCTGACCAAAGCCTTCAAGGGCGCGTATGGCGCCTACTGTGTGACCAACTTCTGGGAGCACTTTTCTGGCGACAAGGAGACTGCCCAGGGGCACGCCCTGGCCCAGGCGGCCAAGAACGCAGGCGTGAAGCACGCCATCTGGTCCACTTTCGAGGACACGCGCAAAGCATTCCCGCTCAATGACACGCGCATGCCGACGCTGAAAGGCAAATACAAGGTGCCGCACTTCGACGCCAAGGCCGAGGCAGATCATTTCTTCAGGGATCTGGGCGTGCCGACGACGTTCATAGTGACGTCGTTCTATTGGGACAATCTGATTGGCTTTGGCATGGGTCCCAAGAAGGGGCCCGATGGCAAGCTGGCGTTCGTGCTGCCCATGGGAGACAAGAAGTTGCCCGGCATTGCAGTGGAAGACATCGGCAAGTGTGCGTTTGGGATCTTCAAGCGTCCTGACCTGATTGGAAAGACCGTGGGCGTGGCGGGCGAGCATCTCACCGGCAGCGAGATGGCCGCCGCGCTCAGCTATGCGCTGGAACAGCCGGTTGCCTACAACCCAGTCTCGCCCGACGTCTACCGCAGCTTCGGTTTCCCCGGGGCCGACGACCTTGGAAACATGTTCCAGTTTAAGGCAGAAACCGAGAGTGCCTACTGCGGGGCTCGGGACCTTTCGTTCTGCCGCTCACTCAATCCGGAGTTGCAGACGTTCGCCAAGTGGTTGTCCCGCAACAAGTCGCGGATTCCGCTCAAGTAGACGATAGAGGCGGCGGAAAACGAGTTACGCATGATTTGCGCGCTTTCGTACCGCCGCCCGGCTCGCGCTTGGCGCCGCGCTTGCTAGAATTTGAAGCGGGAGAGGTGAAAACATGTTGCGGACAAAGACGACAGGAAAGGTTGTGGGCAGAATCGCGCTGGTGGTAGCGATTTTGCTGTCTGCCGGCCCGGCCCAGGGCTTCCCTGGGCAACCTTCGCCGGCGGTTCAACTGGTCGTCGCCCATGATGCCCGATCGGAGAAACTGGTGTGCTTGGCGACCTACACTGCGCCGCCTTCTGGCAGGGGCCAACTCACCGTCCAGATCAAAGTGCCGACCGATACCACGTTGAATTCCGCTCTGCTGAAAACGACATCGGGTGAACTGGCACTGGATGTGGTAGACGCGGCGGCGTTGGTGGGCGAGTACGCAACCATCATTGACAGCGAAAGAGCCAACTGCGCACCCTCCGGAGTCTTGGTTCTGGACGTGGAGGGGGAGTTTGGGACCAGCACCACGAGCTGTCCCGAGATCCCGCTGTTCGACCCCCACGCCTGCGACGCATCTTCCTCCGCGAACCGGTAGGATCCTGCCGGCGATCGAAGTCCTCTGGTCAGGCCCGGGGGAGCCGGACGACGATGCGCGTGCTGTGATCGATGACCGACGATAGCTCGCAGGTTCCCCCAAGCGCTCGTGTCGTGCGATCGACGATGGCGAGGCCAAGGCCGTGACCGGGGAGTTCGCGGTCCATCTGGCCTCGGTAGAATGGCTCGAACGCGTGCCGGGCGCTCTCGGAGTCCATCCCGAGGCCGTTGTCCTCGATCGCGAGTTCGACCATCGACCCGACGTCCCGGGTCTCGATCGTGATACGCAGCGGCCGGGAGTGCGCGCGAAACTTGATGGCATTGCCAATCAAATTCCGCAGAATCTGGGCGAGGACCTCCTCGGCGCAGGCAACCCGACCGGCAACCAACTTGGTCACCAGATCGACCCCTTGCAGCTCCGGTCCCATCTCCTCGATCGTCCGCCCGACAACCAGAGTGGACGATGAATGTCCCGGCAGTGGACGCCCGGAAACCGACAGCGCCAGCATGTTGTCGACGACGCCCGTCATGCGGTCGACGGCCCGACGGATCCGGTGCGCCATCCCGGCGACGTCCTCTGACAATCCCGGGGACTCGAGGATGAGGTCCGTGTATCCGCGGATCGGATTCATCGGGCTGCGCAGATCGTGGGCCGCGCGCCCAGCAAAGGCTTCCAGCTCTCGGTTCTTTTCGTCGAGAAACTGCACGCGTTCGACAATCAGGCGGCGTTGACGACCGAGCAGACGAAGCAGCCAGATCGAGATGATGGTGACGGTGACAAGCACGATTCCGCCGACCACCGCGTCGCTCCATACCGCCTGGCGATGCGCGGCGCGGATGGAGGCCACGTTGTCGCTTCCCTCGGCGAAGTTGATCGACACGAGCTTGTTGATGGAGTCGTCGATCTCCTCTTCCATGACGGAAGCGGGCCGTCGCCGGCTCGCTGGATTTTCGGATAGTTCGCGCAGCAAACCCTGAAGGTGCAGCCACTCCGCGCGTTCTCCCTGGTAGGTCGCCAGTGGGTCGTAGTCGCGGGCGACCGCCGCGATGGCCTTGGTAGACTGGTCGTTTTCGTGCTCGTCGTTCGTCGCAACCTGACGCTTGGCATGGGTACGGATTTCGTTCAGGAGGATGATCGAACGCTGCACGTTCTCGACGATATCGGCAGTCGTGCGCGCATCAATCTGTGAGAAGAACACGTCGAGCCCGATCATCCCGGCAACGAGCAGCGTCACCAGGCCAAGCGCGACAACCACAGGCCAGTTGGACAGCACTGCAGGCTTCGGATCTTCGCTACTCAACGATCCTCTCCTTCGAAACCAGATCGGCCTCACTGGATCTCCATGATAATCTTACCCGCGTGGCTTCGCCTGGCAGGATTTTGATCGCAGAGGACGATGACCTGACTCTTGAGCTTCTGGCCACCGTCCTTCGACGTGACAACTACGAAGTGGTGACCGTGACCGACGGTCAAGATGCGCTTGACCGACTGGCCGAAGACCCGTTCGACCTGGTGTTGAGCGACGTCCAGATGGCCCGTGCCAGCGGCCTGGAGGTTCTTGCCGCGGTCACCAAGCAGTTTCCTGACACGCCCGTTGTTCTCATCACCGCCTACGCCGAGCCAGGTGCCGCGATGGACGCCATCGCCAGCGGAGCCGCCGACTACCTTGCCAAGCCGGTGGACATCGTGGCGCTTCGTGCAACCGTGGCTCGCGCCCTGGAGCGGCGACGCCTGGCCAAGGAGAACCGTTCGCTGCGTGCCGCGATTGCCGGGCGCAATGTGCTGGTAGGCACCAGCGCTCCCATGCTCGATCTCTACAAGCAGATCGCCCACGTGGCGCCCACCGACGCCACGGTGTCGATCACGGGCGAGAGCGGCTCGGGCAAGGAGTTGGTCGCGCGCACCATCCATGAGCGGAGCCGCCGCGCGGAGCGTCCCTTTGTCGCGTTCAACTGCGCCGCCCTGGCGGACGGTATTCTGGAGAGCGAGCTGTTCGGGCACGAGCGGGGCTCGTTCACGGGTGCCAGCGCTCTTCACAAGGGTTTGTTTGAAACCGCCGAGGGGGGCACAATCTTCCTGGATGAAATCGGGGACGTGCCGACCAGGATGCAGGGAGAGCTTCTCCGGGTCATCCAGGAAAGCGAGGTCCGGCGCGTCGGGGGTTCCGCGGTTATCAAAGTCAACGTCCGCGTGATCTCGGCNNACCAACCGCGATCTGGGCGCCGAAGTGAGCGCGGGACGGATGCGCCAGGATCTGGTCTATCGCCTCAACGTGGTCTCGTTGCGGGTACCGTCCCTGCGCGAACGGGGCGATGATGTCATCGTCCTGACCCTGCACCTGGCCGCGCGACATGCCGCGCTCCTCGGTCGTGCCGAACCGCACATCAGTGAAGAGGCCATGTACCGGATCCGGACCTACTCGTGGCCCGGCAACGTCAGGGAGTTGGACAACGCCCTCGCGCGCGCGGTCGCCATGTCTCAGCACGGCGTGATCTTGCCCGGCGATTTGCCCGCGCTCGCCGAGGGCGCCGCACCTGCCGTCCTGTCTGCCATCCACAGCGACTGGCCAACGCTGGAGGAGCTGCAGCGCCGCTACATCGAACGAGTGCTCGAGCACACTGGTCACAACAAGACCTCGGCGGCCAGCATCCTTGGCATCGATCGCCGCACCATCCAGCGCCTCGCCTCACGCGAAGCAGGAGAAGACGACAAGTCGCGATAGCGACGACCGGCTGCCGCGCGGGCCGCGGGTGATCATGCCGCGAGTTGCCTCGCCATCAGGTCAGCGACCGCCGCGCGCAACTCCGGAATTCCGAACGGCTTGCGCAGAAGTTTCGCGTTGCCCAGGCGAGCGACCTTGGCCTGCAGATCGGTCCCTTCAAGCCCGGTAATCACCAGGACGGGCGCGCTGACTTCCGCTGCTCGCGCGGAGTGCAACACCTGGAGTCCTTCCATCCACGGCATGTGGATGTCGGTGATGACCAGATCGAACGGGCCGTCCTCGGCCAGGAGCTGCACCAGTTCCGCCCCGTTGGTTGCCTCGCAGATTTCGATCAAAGGGTTCCCCAGGGCCCGTCGCAGCAGATCCAGACTTTCGGGATCGTCATCAGCGATGGCAATCCGCGAGACCGTCATCCGTTCTTGCGCCCCAAGCGCCAACTCTCGCAATGTGAAGACGCGCTTGACGTGGTCGTTGGTCATATGACACCTCGTTTGGCCTGTACGGATCGGAACGGTGCATCGACTGTGCCACGACGGGGCGACGCTCTCTTCCTGCTTCGCGCGGAGGCTTGCGGCCAGCACAGCGACTCTCTGCCACATGGCCATCGTTGGCCGCGACAAACTGCCGCGGCTTCGTTGCTGTTCGTGCTCGAAGCATGCACAGGCCAAGCCGAACCAAGGTGCCGTGCCCCGCTCGATCCTGGCACCGGCCTTGCTTGATGTTCTGTTGTGCCCCGAAAGGAGGCTTCCCATGAAGACCCAATACACCGAGACTGCGAGCCTCTCCTCGTGGCGGTTGCGCACGCCACTGGCCGGGAGCGACAAGATTGCCAATTCCAACGCGCTTCCTGTGGCCGTGGACAGGACGGGCCGACCGCTGGGCTGGATAGGACGAACCCTCGTCGCCGTGGACACCGATCGGGTATTCATCGAAGCGTCTGATCCAGGCCTGCGCGAAGAGCTGGTGGCCATGTACGAGGACGAAGGCTGCGATGTGATTGCCACCAGCAACAGCAAGACGCTGCTGGCATTCATGGAGCAACTGCCAGTTCCAGACGATTTCGGCGATGACGTCGTGATAGCGGAAGATGACTTCCCCGGGACAAATGCCACCGACCTGCACAGGCAGCTCTTGGCGCGCGGCTGGTCGATCCCGGTGTTCACTGTTTCGACACGAGGACCTTCCGACAGGACGGGGGTGGCGTCATGAAAATCCAACTGACTGTCTCTATCTGTTCCCTGATTGTCAGACTTGGCGTTGCTCAAGCTCAGGGCATGAGCCCGGTTGAGTCGACCAGCCAGGCTTCAACCCCTGGTGCTGCGCCACAAGCGGTGGAGCCGCCCACGCCAGCGCCCGATCTGCAGCCACCTTCGCCGCCCCAGCTGCCGCCAGCGCCACCGGTTCAGGCCCAAGCGCAGCCCGAGACTCAACAGCCCGCGCCGGCAGGTGAGCCGGGGGCCGGGGGCCAGTGGGTGTACACGAGCGAGTACGGCTGGATCTGGATGCCTTACGGCAACCAGTACACTTATGAAGGTTCAGCCAACGACGCCAATCCCTATTCCTANNGTGTACTACCCCAGCTATGGCTGGATGTGGCTGGCGGCGCCCTGGGTCTGGGGCTGGGGCGCCTATCCCTACTTTGGCCCGCGCGGTCCCCGGGGCTTTGGCTGGTACGCCGGCCTGTACCGGGCCGGGTATGGCTGGGGCGGATACCGCGGCGGCGGTCGCGGCGGATGGGGCTCGGGCGGCGGCTCGCGCGGCAGCGTCGGCGGCGGCACTCACAGCGGTGGAGGGTTTCGCGGTGGAGGCGGTGGCAGCTCTCACGCCGGGTTCAGCGGTCACGGTGGCTTTGGTGGCGGCCACGGCGGTGGACACGGGGGCGGTCACCGCTGATCAGTCTCGATCGGGTGATGGTGTAGACTTCCCCAGAATGATCGATACAGCGTTGTCAGCGGCAGGCCACCCGCTGTAAAGGAGCGCCGCTGTGTTCGAGGCCCTCTTTGTTCTCGGACTTCTGGGCTACCTGGTCTTGCTTGCGTTGCCAGGGGTCATCTCGCAACTCCTGCTTGGCGCCCTTTTCGCACTGGTCGGGCTGGTCGGCGGAGGTGGGGCAGGCATCGTGTACCATCTGGCCTTGCGCAAAGCCCTCGTGCGTCTGGGATCGGATGTGCGTGGGTGGTTGTGGTCGCCGGTTTCGCTTCACCACCTGCTCGACGAGCAGGGCCGCCGTGACGTTCTTCCCTGGTTTCGCGCGGGCGCGGTGGGCTTCGTCGTCTGCCTGGCGGGCATCGGGATGGTGGCCATGGCCGTCTTCAAGGCAGCGCGGGCCGGTTGAGCAGCAGCGGACTGCAATGTCAACCCTGGCGTTCCGCGTCCAGGATCAGCACTTGGCGACGGAGAAGCAGTACGCTAGTTTTCCACGCCAGACGACAAGGTCGCGAAATCACAACGCGGGGATGGCGGAACTGGTAGACGCGCCAGACTTAGGATTTTCGGCCATTCACGAAATAGCCTAGATTTTCCGGTGGGTTCGAGCATTTCAGGGAGCGAGAATTTGGTGCCAAGCCAGCAGGAACTGCCTGTTTTCGTTCGGGAATTGTTGGTACCGCTGGTACCAACTGGGTGTCCCGAAGTGCCTGGCAAAATCGACACGTTTGGATAGATCGCTCTCCCCGGATACGATTTCCGCGCGTGGATGAGAACCCGAACAACCTCTTCACCAAAGCGATCGACGAGGCTCAAGCGGAAGTCGATCACCTCACCCGAGCGCAAGCCGAGGCGCGCGCCAAGCTGGCAGCCTTGCGCCAGGGTGTGCTTGCGACAACGCAAACCGCGGCCATCTCAGGCGCCGATGCGTCTATCACCTCGTCACCTCCGCGCACCGCTGCCGAGAAGGTCCGCCTCTTCCGCGAGCGCTTCCGTGGCCGCGAAGATGTCTTTCCTCGACGTTGGCAGAACGCTAGGTCCGGCAAGTCGGGCTATTCGCCTGCTTGCGCCAACGAATGGATCCGTGGCGTCTGTGGCAAGCCGAAAACCCGGTGCTCCCAATGCTCAAGCCAGGCGTTTGTGCCGGTCGATGATTCAGTCGTCCTCGCTCACTTGAACGGCCGACACACCATCGGTGTCTACCCGTTGTTGCCGGATAACACCTGCTGGTTCGTGGCGGCCGATTTCGACGAGATCTCTTGGCGGGATGACGTGCTCGCGTTCGCTGACACCTGCCGAGCAATGGGGCTGCCCGTGGCTATCGAGCGCTCCCGCTCCGGGAACGGCGCCCATGCCTGGTTCTTCTTCGCCGAGCCCGTCGAGGCCTGCCACGCACGGCGCATGGCCTCGCTCGTGCTGACCGAGACCATGTCGCAGCGACACGAGCTCAGCATGCAGTCCTACGATCGGCTGTTCCCGTCGCAGGACACCATCCCAAAGGGTGGGGACGCGATTGCTCGACTTTCCCGCCAAGCGGGTTCGGGAGAGCGGGTGATCGTCGCGACCGGCCGCTACGTCGGCGAAGGCTTCGACGACGCCAGGCTCGACACCTTGTTTTTGACCATGCCGGTCTCCTGGAAGGGTACCCTGATTCAGTACACGGGACGCCTGCACCGCCTGCACCCCGCCAAGCGCGAAGTCCGCATCTACGACTACGTCGATGTCCTAGTGCCGATTCTCGCCCGCATGTTCGAGAAGCGACTCCGCGGCTACCGTGCGCTCGGCTACGTCCCCGGCGAGGCACCGCTAGGTTTCGGCGAGATCGACGACGATTTCGTCCTCGGCCGCGATTGGGCTGAGACCGACGGTTACGACGAGTGGCCGTAGCGGCTCACTCAGCGTCAATGTGGTCTCGCCCACTGGAGGGCAACACAGCTCGCTGGGCTGACGAGTCTGTGTCGAACGAGCCAATTGTCCTGCAAGCAAGAAGCAAGTGTGGCCCACGTTAGGTGGCGACCAAGGCGAGAAAGCGGCTCACGAGTTCGTAGGCGCGTCGAGAATGTCTATCGCGTTCCTCGCGGGACGTGGCCTCGTAGAAGACGGCGACCTGCTGAGGCCCGTAGGACGCGACTGTCGCGAACTTCACCTTGAGATATTCGATGGCGGCGGCGACGAGCGGGTCGCCAGATCGTTCCCTCCAGACTCGAGCGATGGGCTCCATGCCGCCATGCGCGTAGTTCAGGCAGAAGCAAAAGTCGTAGGCATCCTTCGGCTTGTCTCGACCAGCCAGCGCGTGAGCTTTCATAACGAGAAAATCAGGGACGGACGCCACGAGCAGACTCACGCTGTTCTGCGCACCCGAGATCATCTGTCCTTCAATTGGCACATGCTCCGGCCGCAGGAATGCAGCGGCGCAGCCGTCAGCGTCGAGCGGGCGAAACCCCAGAATGAAGCGTTCGCCTTTGCCACTCCGTCGCCTCCTTGGGGCTTTGAGGAAATCGATCTCAACAACGACCGTTGGCCCGCCATCGTTGAGGTCCACTGCCGCACGAAGCTTGTACTGCTGGTCAGTCTTCTCGTACCGCCCGGTCGCGAGCAGCGATCTGACTATCTCTGCATAGCGACCTCCCCGGAGCTTGTCCGCGTCGAGCGCCAGATCGACATCGATGCTTCCGACATGAGGTTCCTCGGTGTTCGGGAGCAAGAGGTCGGGGACCCAACCGCCCACGACGACGATGCTGTCAGCAAACCAGGACCCGAGCACCTGTCCGAGATCCACGAGAACCCGCCGCGCGGCTTCGACGTCGCGCTGGCCGTAGTCGTGCTGCGTGCGCGGTTCGCTCGTCATGGCCGCGCCGCCGATTTCCAGGCCGGCAATATCTTCTGGTCGAGCAGGGCCTGGGCAGCTTCTTCCCCGCGGCCGCCGCAGTGGACGAGATCGACGTAGGTCTGCACGGGGTCGGTGCAGACGAGCGTTCGTTCTCCAGCATAGGAATCCGCTTCGAAAGGAAGAAACACGCCTGAGTCGTCCGGGATCAGCACGACGATGTTCTCCCCGGAGTCGACCTCCTTGGCCTGGGCATTCCGCGCGAACACGTCCAGGAACTGGGCATCGACGTAGAGCCAGGTCTTAGGCTGGCGCACGTGGGGCGCCTGGCGCTCGGCTGCGGAGAACGCGGCATAGGCAGCCATGTTGCCAGCTTCGCCCCCAAGGCGGTAGAGGGCTTCGCGGAGGGCGGCGCCCTTGAGCAGCGTGAAGTAGCTGCGACGCTCGTGGCGATCGAAGCGATAGGCCTTGCTCCAGGCCGTCAGGAGGCCACGCGGGTCCCCGACGCGGATGCCCGATACATCGTCTACCTCCACTTCTTCGACGAATCCTTCATCACGCAGATACTGGACGACCTTGTTCACCAAGCCAAGGCTGACCGGACGATCGCCGGGGAGCTGCCAACAGGTATCCGTCTGGAGCGCTCGCTGTTTCCAGATCCGCCCAGCGTGGGCAGGGCTCAGCAAAGCACGGAGCACTCGCGCAGCCGCAGCCGTTCCAAGATTCGCCTCGCGACTAGGCTGTCGATGAACCGGCGGGATTCCGGCGCGCTCGATGTGCAGGAGCCCAGGCAGATCGATCTTGCAGTTGCCTGCGAGGTCGACCCAGCCCCAGCCAGCCTCCTGACAGAGCTGCGCCAGCCGCGGAGATACGAAAGGCGTTGCGAGAACGGAGATGGCAGGGTCTTTGGACGGCGGTGTTTGTCGTTGGTGAGCCCAGGCTGCGAATGCTCCAGGGCGGACATCGCTTTTTGCATGCACATAGAGGCGTGCTCGGGGCCTGTCGGCGGTTCCGATCTGGACTATCGCGTCGGCCGCCGAGGCAACTGGCGCTCGCGCAAAAGAGACCGACCATTCCGCCTGTGGCCAATCGATGTCAGCGAACAGCCGCCGCGCCGCGTCCAAGAGAGCGCGCTCCAGGGCCGGGCCAGCGGGCAAAGCAACGTTCATAAATTCTCCTAAGTTCACGACTTCATGAACATAGCATGTTTTGTGAACAAGCCAAGGTCGGGGTGGTGACTACCGCCCGCCCCAGAGCGCCCTACCTCGGACTTCCGCGCTGCCGACTGGCCATGGCAGCCAAGACCGAGTTGCGAAATGCCGGTCCGGCTGAACCGCAGACGCACCAGATTCGGAGTCTTGCGCGCTTTGGGCCGATTGCTTAGTCTTTCCAAGAGGTTCAAGAGAAGGGATCACAGAACTTGGTACCAAGTGGTGCCAATAGTACTTTGAGCTACGAAATCACTCGGCTAACCTATTGAAATCATTATGCGGGGATGGCGGAACTGGCAGACGCGCCAGACTTAGGATCTGGTGTCGGAAGACATGGGGGTTCGAGTCCCCCTCCCCGCACTACTTTTCATTTCAATGAGTCGCACGACCTCGGTCGCGAGACGAAATCGCAACGCAATAGCTTTCATGTCGGCCTTTCTACGTCAGTACTCCCACGCCTCATGCGCAAGAGGCGCAGCATTCAGTTCTCCTCGAACGTGCCGCCAACTGGGGAAGCAACGATCCATCAGCGATGTGAACCGCTCGTCGTGGTGATGGGCGAGCAGGTGCACCATCTCGTGCACGACGATGTACTCTAGGCACTCGCGTGGCTTCTTCGCGAGTTCCGTGTTCAGGCGAATGTTGCCTGAGCGTGGGTTGCAGCTTCCCCACTTCGTTTTCATCCGCTGAACAAACACCCGTTTGACTCGCACTTTCAGGGCAGACGTCCACTTCGCCACGAGCGGCGCGACCGCCGTTCGCACCTGGTCCCGGTACCACAGGGCGAGCAGCTCTTGACGCCGTCCCTCCTCGGTGCCGGGTCGCACGTGCAACAAGAGCTCGTTCTGCCCCAACTCGACAGTCGCGGGGGCTTCCCGCTCCACGACCCTCAGCAAGTAGCGCTGCCCCCAGACATGGTGGCTCTCGCGGTCGATGTACTCGCGTGCGGTTTCTCGCGCCTGCGCCCTCAT
>PMZX01000518.1 GCA_003170035.1 Myxococcales bacterium
ATGACCATGGCCCTGGCGCTGGGAACCCTCGCCTTGCTCGACGATCGCGACGAGGTGCTGCCTCGGCGTGGCCGCGGCTGGCGGAGCTGGCCCCATCACCCGCTTTTCTACACCACCGTAGGTGTGTTCCTGCTCATCGTCTTGCCACAACTGATCGTCGATTCGGTCCAGCTCAAGGTGAAGGTGCCGTGGGGCGGCGGCGAAGTTCTGATGTATGGCGCGGTCCTGATGATTCCCTACTACCTCGGCTCGGCCCTGTTCCTGTTCTTTGCGGCACGCAGCCGCTACCGCGCGCCCCTCTACCTCTACATCGCGGCCATGCTGTGCGGCCTGGCAGTGCTGGCCAAAGGCTTTGCCGGCCTGGGCCTGCCCCTGATCATCTTCATCGCCTACCTTCTCTTCACCTGGAACTGGAAGCGGCTGCGACGCGCGCAGCTTCTGCCTGCGGTGGTGCTTTCGATCGTGGTCGTGGTCGTGGTCGCGGCGCCCTGGCACCACGCCATGATCGCGAAACACGGGTGGGCCTTCTGGAACGAGCTCTTCGGTGACAACCACTGGCGGCGCATGATGCTGGGCCGTCACGGCGATCGGGGCTCGTTCGAGTATTTCCTACGCGAGTTGGGCTACGGCACCTTGCCCTGGGTGGCCCTGGCCCCTGCGGCCATCGCGACCATGGTCATGCGCAAGGCAGCGGATGTGCGCCGGCAATCGGTGTACTGGCTGGGCGCCATCTGGTTCGTGGCGGGTTACGCCGTGGTGTCCATGTCCATGACCAAGTTTCACCACTATGTCATGCCCGCCATTCCCGGGCTGGGCATCGTCATCGGTTGTTTCCTCGACGACCTGCTCACCCGGCGGGATGCGCGACGTGGTTTTCTGGCCGTCCTTTCGGGCGTTCCGCTCCTGCTATTGGTGACGGCCGATCTGGTGAACGCCAAGGATGCCAGCGAGCGCTTCCTGTGGCTGTTTTCCTATGACTACGTTCACAGCCCGACCGGGCGGCCCTGGCCTGCCGAACTGGACTTCCGCACGCCGATCGTCGTCTTTGCCATCTTTTTCGGTCTGAGCTTGCTGGCGCTGGCCTGGCGCAGATCACTGCGCACCGCTGTGCTGGGGTTGTGCGGGGCGGCCGTGCTTTTCACCTGGTTCCTGCTGGATGTGTTCATGCGGGAAGTGGCACCGTTCTGGTCGCAGAAGGAAACCGTGGCCGAATACTACCGGCACCGCCGCTCGCCCGACGAGCGGCTCATCGCCTACTCCATGTACTGGCGGGGCGAAACCTTCTACACCAAGAACGAGATCTACGAAGGCCCGCAGGAGGAACGCACGGTCTTCGACACCGACAACGCCGACGAGAAGATGGAGGAGTGGGTGAAGACCCACCGCGGCCGTCGCGTGTTCGTGCTCTTCGAACGGGGTCGACAGGAAAAGGTGAAGCGGCTTCTGCCCCCGGAATCGCGCGACAGCTTCCAAGTCCTGTACGAAAAGAACAACAAGTTCTCNNCGAGGAGCGAGGCGGCAGACGGGACACACAGCAGCGACGGCGACGGGAGAATTTCAATCAGTAGTGCTAGGCCGCGGGCCGCGTTGTGGTGATTTGCAGCCGGGGTTACTCTCTCGGGGAAGGAGCCTTGCCTATGACACTTCGCATTTGCCCGCAGTCGTTCTTCTCAGTCGGTATTGTCCTCGCTCTAGCGTTCTCCGGTTGTGGTGGCGTTTCGTCCAGCAAGGTGCAGACCCACGCAGGCACGGGCGTCGGCGGTCCTTGCCAGAGCCTGGCTGACTGTCGCAGCGGGCTTTCTTGCCCGAAAGCCACGTACACCTGCCAACCCGCCGGCTCGACCATTCCGGATGCGGCCTGCGTTCTCTCGGCCGAATGCATGCAGGGCTACTACTGTGCGCAAGGCCCCCTAGGGGGTAGGTGCGCGCCGGTCGGTACCGGAGTCGTGAGTGACACCTGTGCGGACGATGGCCAATGTGGCGCTGGGCTGATGTGTGCGCGCCAGGGGCTGACCGGGGCTTGCGCGCAACCGGGCTCTGGCGATCTGTCCACCGGTTGCACGCAGGCCACGGACTGCATGGCAGGGCTGCTGTGCTTGTCGGGGATCTGCAACCAGCCGGGGCTGGTGCAACCCTGGGCCGGGGCGGTCTGCGATGGGCAGGTGGCTGCGGTGCCGACAGTTTTGTTTCACGTGCCCCGCACCGGCGAGCCAGCCAACGACGACTTCTACCGGCTGCCCTTCCCCAACGACATTCGCCTCAAGAACGGCCGGATCAGCATGGCGGGTTATCCACGGCCGGGCGCGCGGCTGCTGCCTTTCGACCTGGTGGATCGCTACCTGGGCGCCATCGAGCAGGACTCGACCGGCTTTGGCGTGAATCAAGCCATCTACATGCGCTTCTCGCGCATGCCGGACATCGGCAGCTTCAATCAGGCTGGGTCGGTGGCTTTGCTCAACATCACGCCCGGCTCTCCGGAGTACGGTTTCGGCTCGGGCTTGAGTTGGGGCATGGACGAGGGGCGGACCCCCTACATCTGCGACCGCTACATGGTGATGCGTCCTCCCTTCGGCCGTCCTTTGCGGCCTGGGACCACCTATGCGGCCATCGTGAGGCGCATCGTGATGGACGAGGCGGGAACCGCGTTCGGTCCTGACAGCGACTTCTCCGCCATGCTGGCCGATGCGGCGCCGGCCGATCCCGATCTGGCGGCTGCCTGGGCTGCCTACGCTCCTTTGCGAGCCTACCTCGCGGACGACAAGGCGCCCGTCAAGTTGACCGCGGACGAGCTGGCCGCGGTGGCGGTTTTCACCACCGAGAAGATCGAGGACCCGTTGGCCGCGATCCACACCGCGGTTGCGGCAGCGCCTGCACCCGCGCTGAGCGCGCTCGTCCGCTGCAATGATCCGGGCGCGGTTTCTCCCTGTGACGATGGCCTGACCGGTGCGGCTCACCAGCGGGGTTGTTTCCCCAGCCAACTGGCTGGCGCTAGTTTCGACGAGTATCAGGGCACCATCAGCCTTCCGGTGTTCCAGCAAGGAACGCCTCCCTACCTGGAACCGCAGGACGGTGGGGGCATCAAGCTGGCCAGCGACGGGACGGCGAGCATCGTGCGCAACGAAGCCGTCTGCATCTCGCTCGCCGTTCCGCACGGCACGGCCCCGGCCACAGGCTGGCCGCTGGTGCTCTACAGCCACGGCACGGGGGGCTCCTACCGCTCTGCCGTCGAGCTGGGCCTGGCCGAGGACTACGCCAAGGGTGCAGCTTCAGGCGGCCTCGCCGTTCCCCTGGCGACCCTAGGCTACGACGGCATTCTGCACGGGACGCGCAAAGGAAACTCCAGCAAGGACGTCGGGGAGCTGGTCTACAACTTCCTCAATCCACGCGCGGCACGCGACAACGCCCTGCAGGCCGCGGCCGATCTGTGGGCTATTCCGCGCGTCCTCGACGGCTTTGCCGCCCAGTCCATCAAGATCGATTCCGCGCAGGTGGCGCTCTACGGACATTCGCAGGGTGGAAATGCCGCCTCCCTCGCTCTGGCCTTCAAGTCCGGCTATGGCGCGGTGGTGATGAGCGGCACGGGCGGCACACTCATCTTCACCCTTTTGCAGAAGAGCCAGCCGGTCAACCTGGCCGACCTGCTGCCCTTCGTTCTCGGCGAGAACACCGTCGGGACGAACGACCCGGTGCTGAACCTGATGCAGATGTACTTCGAGCGTTCGGACTCGGTGAATTTCGCCCGGCATCTCTTCCTCGAGCCTTCGCTCGACGTCAGCCGGCACCACGCTCTGCACGTGTACGGCACGAACGACAGCTACTCGCCGGTCGAAACGCAGCGGCGCTACGCCGAGGCGGCGGGCTTCCCGGTTGCGACCCCCTTGGTCGACGACTATGCGACCGATCCTCAGAAGGACTACGGCATGGCCAGCGTCGTCCCGCCCATCAAGGCCAATCAGAACTTCTTCAGCCTGACCCCGGTGGTGACGGTGGGGCAGATCCAGTACCAGCCCGATGGGTATGACGGTCACTTCGTGTCGACCAAGAATACGAATGCGCGCACGGCCATCCAGAAGTTCCTGGTGACGTTCATGCGCGACGACGCGCCCACCATCGAGCCGTAGTCGCGTGGGGAGCCAGCCTCCGCTACAGGGTCTCAGCCGCGGCGATGATTTCGCGGACCCCCTGGACCGAATTCTCCA
>PMZX01000088.1 GCA_003170035.1 Myxococcales bacterium
TGTGTCGAAGAGACCGTGGCCACCGTCGCGCCCTTGGCGTCCACAATGTCGGTTTTCAGTGTGCAGTTCTTGTCCGTCGCATAGTCGTTGCGAATTTCTGTCTTGATGTTCACCGTGGCTGACGTGGCCGAAATCGTCGGCGTGGTCACAAAGGTGCCGTACCAGGTAACGTGCAGGGGATCGGTGACGACCAGGTTCACGTCGCGGTAGATCCCGCCCGAGAACTGGTGGTCGCCGCCACGCGGTGCCAGTTGCGCGTTCCAGCTGTTGTTCAACCGCACCGCCACGACGTTATCGCCGGTCGCCACCGCGCTAGTCACGTCAAAGGAGAAGCCGGTATACCCCCCGAAGTGGCGGCCGATCGATTTCCCATTCACGTAGACCTGGGCATCTTGAAACGCCCCCTCGAATTCCAGAAACACCCGTTTCCCCGACCATTCCGCTGGGACGTTGAAGTGCCTCCGATACCAGCCGGTGCCCGTGTAGAATTTGAGCGATGAGAAGTACGGCAGGCTGAACGAATGGGGCAGCCCGACCGTAGACCACGACGTATCATCGAAGCTGGTCGTCTGCGCGCCTGTCACGTCAGCCAGCTTGAATTTCCAGAACTGATTGATGTTGAGCTGCTGGCGATTGCCCGGCACGCTGGTTCCGCCGGTCGCCGTTGAACCGCCCGGGCTGGTCGTCCCCCCCAATGCGATTGTTCCCGCCGACCCGCTGGTTCCGGCCGACCCAGCAGTCCCGCCGCTTCCCTTGGCCCCCGCAAGTCCGCCCGAACCTCCGCTGCTCGTGGAGCCGCCCCGCCCTGTGCTGCCGCCCGAAGATGGGCCACTTCCCCCTGGCGCACCGCCACTCGTGGAGCCGCCTTGAGCTGTGCTGCCGCCAGAGGCAACGGCCGTATTCTCAGTCGCGCCACCGACAGTCGATACTCCTCCGGTTGCAATGGAGCCCGCCGCACTCGACGTTCCGCCCTGTGCACGCGTTCCGCCGGAATCCACGGCGCCGCCTGAGCCAACCGAGCTACCCTGCGCAGCCCCGCCACTTGCGCCGGCTGACCCACCGGTTTCTCCCGCATTGCCCGGATTCCCTGCCGCCGCATCGGCCGTAGGATTCGAACTGCCGGAGCTACAATTAACCGACCCCAGCAAAAACAAGGCCAAGCCCACTGCCGCGACTTCTTCCGGAAATGGGTGGCGCCTGGCGTTCGAGACCTGGATGGGGCAGCGCATGGGGTTGTCGCTTTCTCCCTAGTGTTGCTGGGCAGATCAGTTCTGCGAACTCCTAGGGGGAACGGACCATACGAAAGCGGGTCTAAGAATCGCACAAGGTCTGACCCACTTGGCGCAATCCGCGCTATCGGACCTTGGCATGGGGCGAACACGAGTCCTGCGAGGTTGATGGCTGGATCGAAAACTGCCCTCAACGTACTTAAATTCAACCCAACTTGCCAGGTAGCTACCCCTGCATAGCGAGGAGCCTCCCTATGCAAAGCACAGGTTCTATCTTCCGCGTACTCCCGGCAGCGATGATGTTCATATTCGCGTGCTCGAGCAGCAGTGACCGCGCCGAACCCAAGGATGCGAGTTCCAGCGGCGGTGCAACAACTCTCGGCGGTACGTCGAGCGGTGNNNCGGCGGAATCGCTTCAGGTGGCATGACGGGACCTGTGGCAGGCGGAACTCTCGCCGGCTCAGGCGGCGTCGCCTCAGGTGGAAAGACCTCCAGCAGTTCGGGCACAGGCCTGACGCTGCAACAGGCCTGCACGGCGATATGCGCGTCGCANNTGCGACGGTGAGCGCCATGGCGAGGTGCAACGCGCAATACACGGCCATGGCCCAATGTGAAGCCAACCTGGGTGCCGACAAGTGGACTTGTTCCTCGGATGAGAACGTCCCGATCCCTGTCGACGGCCAATGCACGGACACGGTCTGCGCATGGGTATGCTGCGCGACCGATCTGGTCGTACCGTCTGACATCTGGGCTCGCTGTATGGGTACTTGCTCGCCAGTAGGCACCGGTGGAACGTCAGGCACGGGCGGAACGTTTGCGGTTGGGGGCAGCATTGCCACAGGTGGGGCGGGTGGAAAAGGCGGCGCGGNNACGCGCAGTGGCGGTGCCACGAGTAGCGGCGGTGCTACGAGTAGCGGCGGCACGACAACTGGTGGAGCAGGCGGTGCCCCTCCAGCAAGCACAGGGATCCCAACAGGATATCCCTCGCCCACCGCGGACAATGCTGCCAAGTGCACGTCGGTAGCCATGTCCGCTGGCTTCTGTCCTGGCGGGGGCTCGGGTCCAGTCTGCTTGCAGTGCTTGTTCGGCAGCACCACCTACAACACCTCCGAAACACCGCCCGCGCCAGCAGACGCAACTTCATTGGCCGGGGACTACGTGGTCACGGTTCAGCTCGGCAGCGTGGGTCCGGTCTTCGTCAGTGCGGAGTCGAGTCGGGGTCTCTTGGCTTCGGGAACGGCCTCACAAGAGTACGCGTTTGTCGTCGATGTGCGGCCGATGGAGGGACAACCCAACCACGCCGGCGGTCCGGTAGGATACGCAGGGCTTGATCTGTTCCTTTCCGGCCCAACCAGCCTCAAAGTCACAGGAATCGGATATGCCCTGGCTTCGGCCAGCACGAAGCCTGTCATGGTCTACATCGCCGGCGACTCCACGGTGTGCGACCAGACCGGGAATGTCTACGGCGGTTGGGGCCAAATGATCCCGCAGTATTTCGGACCTCCCGTGGGGTTTGCCAACTATGCAAACAGCGGAGCCGCGTCCGGGTCATTCAACAGCTATTGGGATATGATCAAGGCGAAATGGACAGCGGGCGACTGGGTGATGATCCAATTTGGTCACAATGATGGGAACAATACCGACGCCGTGGTCCAGGCCAATCTTGAAAAGATGGTGACCGACGCACAAGCGGCCAATGTGAATCCAATTCTGGTATCTCCGCCTGCTCGTGTGCAGAGCTACCCAATCGGTGANNGGTGACCAATCCAGCCTTCACGCAGCGGCAGCCAAGGCCGCTGCTGCTGCAAAGAATTGCCCCTACATCGATCTCACAGCCCTCTCGACGGCCTGGTACGATACGCTTGGATCCAAGAACGCGGGTTTAGCGTTCCACGCGAACGCCGGCGCCACGCACACCAACCTCGCAGGCGCCGACAAGCTCGCGGGCCTGTTGGCCAAGGCCATCAAAGATCAGAACATTGGACTGGCGAAGTACTTGAGACCGTAGAGCGCACTTGTACCAGCAAACACGAGCGCAGCTAGTATCCCGACGGATACACGATTTGAATGCCGTTGACCGGGGCACGCTGCTGCCCCGATGAGTTCTGTGCCGGCAGCGCGGTCAAGGTGAAGTGGTCGCCGTTCAGGTTGCGGAACACGACGTAGTTTCCTTCGCCTGCTGTACCTGCGTCGCCGTCAGAAGCCAGCCTATATGCCGGGCAGGCACTAGCGGACGGCCCAGTCTGCGTCACGGAATAGGTTGTCGTGCCAATATTGTACTGATACAGGCGCGTCTCCACCCCGGGGATATAGGAATAGAAGTAGACGTAGACGTCGTATCCACTGCTCACCGGGTTGGGCAAGCCCGTCACGCTGATCGTGGCGTTGTAGTTGAATGCTCTCGGATCAAGGTAGCCATTCATCATGCGTGTGTCGCCCGCAACGTCGGCGAACAAATTGCTCCAGGTGTCCGTCGCCACGTCTATCGCGTTGACGTTCCAGCTAGCCAATGCGGTGGTCGGGCTGCCACCTGCCGACATCAGTGGCAGGTTGGTTCCTGCGGCGCCGGGTGCGCTGTTCCAATGCGTGGCTGGCTTCGCCCCAGCGGATTCGTTGGCCCCCATGACCACTGTTCCAGATGGCGGCGAGCCGCTCTGCGGACATCCCCCGACAAAGTCGATACTGATAATCACGTGCGAGGGCGCATTATCTGCTCCCACATCGCCGCCTCCGCCTATCCCTCCGGCTCCGGGACTGTCGCTGGCGTCTGCGCTGCGAGCATCCGGCGCTCCAGTCTCGGCGGCGTCCGGTGCGACCAGGCCAAGATCAGGCGGCAAATTCGTGTCGGCAGAGAATGGAACGTCAACCCCGACATCTTGAGGCGAGGCCAGGTCAGTCGTGGCAGGCACATCTGTCGCAGCGATTCCGCCGGTGTCGCCGTTTTCGGGCCCATCCCCGGTCGCATCCGCCGCAGGAATTCCGCCTGTGCCACCTGTGCCTCCCGCGTCGCCCGCAACCACATCCACTACGGAGCCGGCGTCCACCACCATGCTTCCCGCTGTCCCACCGGTCGCCACCTGGCTGGTTCCGCCCATCGCTGTTCCACCCGACGTCGTTCCTCCTGTGCCAAGGCTGCTGGCACTGCCCCCCGAACCACCTCGGCCAGCATCAGTTCCAGCCGCCAAAGTTCCGCCCCTGCTTGCGGCGTCGGAAGCCGCATCCGGACGCCCCGCCAGGGGAGACGTCAGGTCCACGCACGCCGTGGAAAGAAAGACGGCCACGAGCGCCGGCAAGACAGGCAAGCAAGAGCGAGTCACGTTCATCATCCCCGTAAGCGATATTCTGCGGAAGTGTGGGGGCTCGCGGGTGCAAATGCAACTATCGCGAGATTGTCCTGGGATTTGGAGTAAGAGGCCGCTCGCATGTAGAGGCGACCTGCGGCCTGAGCAGGTCAGCAACTTCGGCGGTGTCACCCATCTCGCGGACCTGTACGCTTTGGGCTGCATCGCATATCAGATGTTCACCGGTGCGGTCCCCTTCGACGCTGACGAGATCATGCCCATCCTGATGGCCCATATGTCTCGCGCACCGGAGCCACCCCGCCAGCGCAATCCCGCGATTCCGGCCGAGTTGGAGGCGGTCATCCTGAGGCTGCTAGCCAAGAGACCCGAAGACCGCGTGCAAAGCTGCCGCGAGCTGGCCGAGATTCTGCTCCGCCTGCGCCTGGCCGGAGC
>PMZX01000512.1 GCA_003170035.1 Myxococcales bacterium
ACGCCCCGCCACATCATCCGCCTGATGGTCGAGATGACCGCGCCGCAGCCCACCGATTCGATCTGCGACCCGGCCTGCGGCACGGCAGGCTTTCTGGTCGCCGCCGGCGAGTTCCTGCGCGAGCGCCAGCCGAATCTTCTGCACGATGCGAAGCTGAAGAAGCACTTCCACCAGGCCATGTTCCACGGCTTCGATTTCGACAACACCATGTTGCGCATCGGCAGCATGAACATGCTCTTGCACGGCGTGGACAACCCCGACATCCGCTACCGCGACTCTTTGGCCCAGGATCATGCCGGCGACGAGGAAGCGTACACGCTGGTGCTGGCCAATCCGCCCTTTGCCGGCAGCCTCGACTACGAGAACACCGCCAAGGATCTTTTGGCCATCGTCAAGACCAAGAAGACCGAGCTGCTCTTCTTGGCCCTGTTCCTGCGTCTGCTCAAGTCCGGCGGTCGCGCCGCCGTCATCGTGCCCGACGGCGTGCTCTTTGGATCGAGCAACGCGCACAAGGAACTGCGCCGCATGCTGGTGGAAGAGCAGAAACTGGACGGCGTGGTGTCGCTGCCTGGAGGCGTGTTCAAGCCCTACGCCGGCGTGTCGACTGCGATCTTGCTCTTCACCAAGACCAATTCCGGCGGCACCGATCGCGTCTGGTTCTACGACGTGGCGGCCGACGGCTGGAGCCTGGACGACAAGCGCACGCCGCTTCTCTCCGACGACAAGCTCGGCCCCGTGCCCAAGGCCGCGCTCGGGAAAGACGAGCACGACAAGAACAACCTCCCCGACGCGCTCGCCCGCTGGCAAAAACGCGACAGTACCGAACGCAAGCGCCCCCGCACCGCGCAGAGCTTCTGCGTGCCCAAGGCAGACATAGCAGCCCAGGGCTACGACCTGAGCCTGAACCGCTACAAAGAAGTGGTGCACGAGCCCGTGGAACACCGCGCGCCGAAGGAGATCCTGGCCGAGCTGGCGAAGCTGGAAACGGAGATCCAGAAGGGGATGAAGGAGCTGGAGGGGATGCTGAAGTGATGGCGTGGAATACCGCGCGCATCGAATCGTTCTGTACTACGGGTACAGGCGGCACGCCTTCGCGTAGCAGATTGGACCGCTACTACGAGGGTGGAACGATTCCGTGGGTCAAGTCGGGAGAGCTTCGCGAAACGGTCATCAACGATACAGAGGAGCACGTCACCGAAGCGGCGTTGCAGGAGACGAATGTGAAGCTGGTGCCAGCGGGGGCTGTTCTTCTTGCAATGTACGGCGCCACAGTTGGGAGGCTCGGAATTCTCGGCGTTCCTGCCACGACCAATCAGGCCGTGTGCCATATCATTCCCGACCCCAAGACGGCCGACGTTCGCTATTTGTTTCTAGCTCTGAGCAATCAGGTCGCGACAATTGTCGCCCGAGGCGTCGGAGGAGCGCAGCCAAATATCAGCCAAGGCATTGTGAAAGACCTGGCTGTGCCTCTTCCACCCCTGCCCGAGCAGCGGCGGATTGCGGAGGTGCTGGACCGGGCGGAGGCACTGCGGGCCAAGCGCCGCGCCGCCCTCGCCCAACTCGACACCCTCACCCAATCCATCTTCCTAGACCTCTTTGGCGACCCGATACGGAACACGCACGGTTTGCCGGTCCGTCCGATGATCGATCTTGTCGATCCCAATCGCCCAATCAGCTACGGCATCCTGATGCCTGGTCCAGATCAGGACATCGGCGTGAAGTACGTTCGCGTTGTTGACATGAAAGACAGTGGAATTGAACTGTCAGGCGTTCGGAAGACGACGGAGGCAATCTCCAATTCGTTTCGTCGATCCCTACTGAAGCCGGGCGATCTGCTCATGTCCATTCGCGGCCACGTCGGGCGGTTTGCGGTCGTCCCGCCTGAACTCGATGGCGCCAATATCACGCAAGATACGGCTCGTCTCGCGATTCAGGGTGTCTCATCCGTCTTCGTTCGGGAATGCCTTCGAACGGAGGCATTCCAGCGATGGATGGCGAAACACACGAAGGGCGTGGCTGTGCGGGGGATCAATCTTGGCGACGTTAAGCAGATGCCGATCATCTTGCCGTCCCAAGGCGACCAAGATCGTTTTGCCCGACTGGCTATCTCCGTCGACAAACTCAAATCCGCCCACGGCGCCTCGCTCGCCAAACTCGACGCGCTCTTCGCNNCCGCGCTTTCCGGGGAGAATTGTGACGTGAGCACCATTCCCTCCCTCCCGGAAGGTCAGATCGAGGCCCTGGCCAAAGTTCTCGGCGAATGTGGCTCTGGATCGGACATTTCTCGCGTCCTGCATAGTCGTGGCCTGGTGGACAACTCGAGCGAATCAACCAAATGGCGACGGCTCTACGCGATCTTCCTCGATTGCCAGCGCAAGCACGGTTGTGCAAATCACATCGTCGACTTCGTTCAAGCGTTCCTGGTACCTGCCCGATTCGCAGGACGCATTGATGAGTTCGAAGCCCGTCGGCAGGAACTGAACACGATTCTCGCGTTCTCCGGATTGGAATTTGGCAAGGATGGCAAGTTTTGCGCGTGCCGTGCGGCGCAGACGCTTGACGAAGCCGAAGAGAGAGTTCGCACCATTCGCGCCAAGTTCCAGGGCCGACGCATTCATCCCGAGGTCTNNGAAGTATTGTCGGAGCGAGCTTCTTCAGGACAACTACTTTCACGCCGTGTTTGAGGCAGCCAAGGGCCTCGCCCAGCGGATCCGTGACATGTCCGGCGTTCAAGCTGACGGCGCGGCGCTGGTGGACCGGGTCTTCTCGACCGACCGACCAGCGCTCGCGATCAACTCGCTCCGAACGGAAACGGAGAAATCGGAGCACAAGGGGTTCGCTTCTCTCCTCAAGGGTTGCTTTGCCGCCGTGAGAAATCCCCTGGCGCACGATCCGAAGATCCTCTGGCAAGGCGAAGACGATGCGGCCGACTACCTCTCGCTGATCTCGTTGCTCCACCGCAAGTTAGATGAGAGCGTCCGAACCGGTCTGCAGACAGGTGCCGAATGACCACGGTCGAGGATCATCAAATATTTCACATCACTCACGTCGACAACCTGCCTGGGATCATCCAGGAGGGTGGCCTGTGGTGCGACAAGGAAAGAATTGCACGTGAACTCCCCTGCACGAATATCGGGCACCTTCACATCAAGCAGCGAAGGCTCCACCGACCCGTTACTACGCGGGCAGGCGGGACTCTGGGTGATTACGTGCCATTCAATTTTTGCCCCCGCTCGGTGATGCTCTATGTGGTCAGCAGGGGTCACACGGACTATGGCGGTGGGCAGGAGAACATCGTCCATCTCGTCAGCTCGGTTTCGCTTGCCGTGGTTCTCGGACGCCCATGGGCATTCACGGACCGCCACGCCGAGCTTGCCCATGCGTTGCACTTCGATGATCTCGCTCAGCTTGCAGAGGTGCCATGGCGCGTCATGGGCATGCGATATTGGACCGACGTGAAGGAAGAGCGACAAGCCGAGTTCTTGGTCCGGGAATTCTTCCCATGGACTGCGGTCACCGAAATTGGGACCATGACGCTATCCGCAGCCAAGCAAGTCCTGCGCGCCATCAAGTCAGCCGATCACAAGCCTGAAGTCAGGGCGCGGCCAGAGTGGTATTACTAGGAGCGAAGCCATGACCATCGAACGCGGACAAGGCAACCTGCTGACAGCCCACGTCGACGCCCTGGTCAACACGGTCAACACCGTGGGCGTGATGGGCAAGGGCCTCGCCCTGCAGTTCAAGAAGGCTTTCCCGGAAAACTTCGCGGCGTATGAACGCGCCTGCAAAGCTGGCGAGGTCGTCGTCGGTCGGATGTATGTCGTCCGGCGGCTCGCTTCGCCGAGATTCATCATCAACTTCCCGACCAAGAAGGACTGGCATCAGCCATCGCGGATCGAATACATCCGCGATGGACTGCGAGACCTCGCTGACCAAATCCGCATCCTCGGGATCGAGTCGATCGCGGTGCCGCCTCTGGGCTGTGGAAACGGAGGACTCGACTGGTCCATCGTCAGGTCGCTCATCGTTGAGGCTCTCTCTGGATTGCCTGGTGGCCGGGTCGTCTTGTTCGAGCCTGCCGAGGCTCCTTCCGCCGAAGTAATGATCGACCGACAACAGAAACCGATGATGACGCCGGGCCGTGCGGCCGTGCTCGCGCTCATCGGTCGCTACCTCGAAACCGACTACGACTACCGGCTATCGCTGGTCGAGGTGCAGAAGCTTGCGTACTTTCTGCAGCAGGCGGGCGAGAACCTGCGGCTGGAGTTTCGCGCGCACCACTACGGGCCCTACGCGGACAACCTGCGAAAGGCGCTGCGGAACATCGAGGGGCACTACACGCGCGGCATCGGCGACGGCAAAAACAGCCCGGAAACGCCGCTGGAATTGCTTCCCGGCGCGCTGGATGAGGCGCGCGCGTTTCTGGCGGATCGGCCCGATACGCTCAAGCGGCTCGACCGGGTCGCGGCTCTCATCGACGGATTCGAGACGCCATTCGGGATGGAGCTTCTCGGGACCGTCCACTGGGTGATGAAACACGGTTCGGCCCCGGATAACGTCGACGACGTCATCGCGAAGGTCCATGCCTGGAGCGAGCGCAAGCGCTCGCAGATGAAGGACGGCCACGTCCGCGCGGCGTGGACGCGCCTTCACGACCAGGGATGGGCTCAAGCAGCCTCGGCGTAAAGTGGACGACTTCGCCCCGCGCGCTCAACTTCCGCGCGCGCTCGGTGGGTGCTCCACGCAGTCCACAAGGGCCACCTCGACCGGGCTGACCTGTGCTGCAACCTGCTTGAAGTCGGCCATGTGGTATTCTATCGATTCATGGCATCCACGGGTCTGAAGCAGAAGATGGTCGAAATCGTCGAGCATTTGCCCGATAGCGCGACGGTGGAGGACGCAATCGAGCGCTTGTACTTCCTGGCCAAGGTGGAGCGCGGCCTAGAGCAATCCGCCGCCGGTGACACGATTGCACACGAGGACATCAAGAAGCGGTTTCTCGGGTGATCCCGGTTCGCTGGACTCCCCAGGCCGCGGAGGATCTGGCTGCCATCCGCGACTTCATCGCACGCGATTCTCCCCGGTACGCGGCGATCGTCGTCGAGCGCATCGTGACGGCTGTCGACATCCTGGAGCAGTTTCCGCTTTCGGGCAGAATGGTTCCCGAACGATCCCGGGATGATCTTCGCGAGCTGGTACGGCCTCCGTACCGAATCGTCTATCGAGTTCTCGAAGACCGGCTCGACATTGTGACGGTCTTTCGCTCTTCGCGGGAAATCCCCGACGTCCTGTGAGCCTCCAGCGAGGACAAGGCAACTTGCTGACGGCCCAGGTCGATGGCCGATGCTCGCGACACGTTGTTTTGCGGGCCACGCATTCGAGGAGACCCTTGCGCCATTTGATGGGGACGGGCTCGTTGCCTCGAATGCCTAGCAAATTGCCGCTCACTTTCGCGATGTTAGGTCATTTGATGGGCATTTGATAAAATCAGGCGAAAAGAGCATCTGACGTGACCGACTTCGCCCCGCGTTTTGCCATCACCAACGCCCTCACCTCGGGCCTGACGGCCATCGAGCGGGCGCGCGGGTTTCTGGAGGCGGCGACGCTGTCCGCGGAGTGGGTGCGGCGCATGAGCCAGCGGGCGCTCTTGCTGGAAGCCCACCACAGTACGCACATCGAAGGCACGGAGTTGACCCTGGCGCAGGCCGAGCGCCTGTGGGCGGGGCAAAAGGTTCCCGGGGCGAAGCGGGACGACGTGCGTGAGCTGCTCAACTATCGCGAGGCCTTCAACCTGGTCTCCGAGTATCTCGGCAGTGGCGCGCCCATCACCGAAGGGCTGATCCGCGAGATCCACAAGCGCCTGGTTGCGGGCGTGCGGGGAGGCCAGGGCGGCCCTGGTGCCTATCGCAAGGCGCAGAACTACGTCGTGAACAGCAAAACCCGCGAGGTCATCTACACCCCGCCGCCGCCAACGGATGTTCCGCCGCTGATGCGGGAGCTGGTCGATTGGCTGGGCGCCAAGACCAAGATCCATCCCGTGTTGGTGGCCGGCATCGCGCAGTTCCAGCTGGTGCACATCCATCCCTTCCTCGACGGCAACGGCCGCACCTCGCGCCTGCTGTCCACCCTGTGCCTCTACCGGGCGGGCTTCGACTTCAAGCGCCTCTTCACCATCAGCGAATTCTACGATCGCGACCGGCCAGCCTTCTACCGCGCCATCCAGGGCGTGCGCGAGCACGACATGGATCTCACCGGCTGGCTGGAGTTCTTCGTCGGCGGCCTGGCCACGCAGATGGAGGAGGTCAAAGCGCGCGGCACGATCGCCATCCGCGCCGATGTGGTCGCCCGCGCCCACCACCTGAATGATCGCCAATCGGCGGTGCTGGCTGAGATCCTTTTGGCAGGCCGGCTTGGGGTAGCTGATCTCGAAAGCCTGTTCTCCACGGTTAATCGCCGGACGCTGCAGCGGGATCTGAAACGGCTTCTGGAGAAGGGGCTGGTGCGGGAAATGGGATCTAGCCCGACCGATCCCAACCGGCTTTATGTGCCAGGGAAGCTGTGACAGGCTGTGACACGGAGCTGTGACAAACTATGACACGGAGCTGTGACAGGCCAGCCAGAGGGCGGATATGACCGTCTTCGACTTCCTCAAAGCCGAGTGGCCTGACATCCACGAGTCCGCCCAGAAGGCTGCCTCGACGGTCTATCCCGACCCGCGCACGGCTTGCTTCTACGCCCGGCGCAGCCTGGAACTGGCGGTGGCGTGGATGTACAAGCACGACTCGGCCCTGCGCCTGCCCTATCAGGACAATCTGAGCGCCTTGATTCACGAGCCGAGCTTCAAGACCACGGCGGGCGAGGCGGTGTTCAGCAAGGCACGCATCATCAACACCCTCGGCAACCAGGCGGTTCACAGTCATCGCCCGATCCAGCCGTCGGATGCGGTGACCGCCGTGCGCGAGCTGTTCCATTTCGCGTACTGGCTGGCGCGTTTGTATGCGCGGGGCGCGAAGCCGGCCGCGGGGCTGGTGTTCGACACAATCGCGCTGCCCAAATTCGCGCCACTCCCCGGGCAGACCGTCGAGCAACTGCAGAAGCTTGAACTCGGCCTGCGCGAGCGGGACGAGAAGCTGTCGACATTGCTGGCGGACAAGGCCGCGCTTGATGCCGAGCTGACCCGCCTGCGAGCCGAGGTCGCCGAGGCGCGGAAACTCGCGACCGCGCAACCCGACACGCACGACTATTCCGAGGCCGAGACACGCGATGCCTTCATCGACTTGCTGCTGAAGGAGGCGGGCTGGCCGCTCGGTCAGGCGCGCGACCGCGAGTACGAAGTGGACGGCATGCCCAACAACCAGGGCAAGGGCTTCGTGGACTATGTGTTGTGGGGCGACGACGGCAAGCCCCTGGCCCTGGTGGAAGCCAAGCGCACGCGACGGGATGCGCGCGTGGGGCAGCAGCAGGCCAAGCTGTACGCGGATTGCCTGGAGGCGCGCTTCGGCCAGCGCCCCGTGATTTTCTATTCCAACGGCTATGACCACTGGCTGTGGGACGACCAGATGTACCCGCCCAGGCAGGTGCAGGGTTTCTACAAGAAAGCGGAGATCGAGCTGGTCATCCAGCGGCGCAGCACGCGCAAGTCGTTGGCCGCGGCTGAAATCAACGAGGATATCGTCGAACGCTACTATCAGACGCGGAGCATTCGCCGCATCGGCGAGGCCTTCGAACGCGACCGCGATCGCAAGGCGCTGGTGGTGATGGCCACGGGCGCGGGCAAGACGCGCACGGTGATCGCGCTTTGCGACCTGCTCATGCGCTGCAACTGGGTCAAGCGCGTGCTGTTTCTGGCCGACCGGGTGGCTCTGGTCAATCAGGCCGTGGGCGCGTTCAAGAAACATCTGCCCGATGCCTCGCCCGTCAACCTGGTTACTGAAAAGGACGAGGAAGGGCGGGTTTTCGTCTCGACCTATCCCACGATGATGGGGCTCATCGACGATTCGCGGGACGGAGAACGGCGTTTCGGGGTCGGGCACNNCTGACCGCCACGCCCAAGGACGAGGTGGACCGCAACACCTACAAGCTGTTCGATCTGGAGAACGGTGTTCCCACCGATGCCTACGGACTCGACGAGGCGGTGAGGGATGGGTTTCTGGTCCCGCCCAGGGCCGTGTCGGTGCCGGTGAAATTCCAGCGCCAGGGCATCACCTACGCCGAACTGTCCGAAGAGGAGCGGGAACAGTGGGACGCCCTGGAATGGGATGAGGAGGGCGGGGTGCCCGAGCGCGTGGAGGCCGAGGCGGTCAACAAGTGGCTGTTCAACAAGGACACCGTGGACAAGGTGCTGGCCCACCTGATGACCCGAGGGCTTACCGTGGCAGGGGGCGATCGGTTGGGCAAGACCATCTTGTTCGCCAAGAACCAGGCGCACGCGGATTTCATCGCCGAGAGGTTCGACGCCAACTATCCACGCTTTAGGGGCGAGTTCGCCCGGGCCATCACCTTCAAGGTCGAATACGCGCAGAGCTTGATCGACAACTTCTCGGTCAAGGAAAAGGCGCCGCACATCGCCCTTTCGGTCGACATGCTCGACACCGGCATCGATGTCCCGGAAGTGGTCAACCTGGTGTTCTTCAAGGTGGTGCGCTCGAAGACCAAGTTCTGGCAGATGCTCGGGCGCGGCACGCGGCTCTGTCCCGATCTCTTTGGCCCAGGCAAGCACAAGCAGTGCTTCTACCTGTTCGACTACTGCCAGAACCTGGAGTATTTCGGCCAGAACCCGGCGACGACGGACGGCGCGCTCGGCGAGTTGCTGGGCAAGCGCTTGTTCAAGCGGCGCCTTGAGACCATCGGCGAGCTGGACAAGAAAACTGTCGTCACGGCCCTGGCTGAGCCGACCGCCGTCTTTGGCGAGCCACGGAACGAGGCCGAGCTGCGCCTTGCCGTCGCCGGGATGTTGCACGGCGAGGTCGCCGCGATGAACCTGGAAAACTTCGTCGTTCGGCCCAAACGCCGCGCGGTGGAAAAGTACGCCAAGGCCGAAGCCTGGACCAGGCTTTCAAGTGAGGGGCTGGCCGAGCTGTCGCACGAAGTGGCGGGCTTGCCGTCCGAGCTGGACCCCGAGCCGGAGGAGGCCAAGCGCTTTGACCTGCTTGTCCTCAGTCTGCAACTGGCGCTTTTGCGATCCGAGCCCGCCTTCGAGCGTCTGCGCGATCGAGTGAAGGCAATCGCAGGTCTGCTTGAAGAAAAGTCCGCGATTCCCATGGTGCGCGAGCAAATGGAGTTGATCGCGGAGGTGCA
>PMZX01000128.1:0-1263 GCA_003170035.1 Myxococcales bacterium
ACCCTCTCCCCGGCTCGCGCCGGGGCGAGGGGGTAACACGTCGCCAATGTCCGCGCCACTTCACACCTGCAGTGACCTCGGGTGTTCCAGAATCAAAATCGCCGCCTACCGGCGCAAGATCCCCGTCCATGCCCCGACGGTGGACAGGACCAACTGGTGCGAGGCGCGCGTGACCGCCACGTACAGAGCGCGGCGGCCGGCGGGCGTAGCGGGATAGACCGAGGCCGAGGCGTCAGGGACCACCACGTAGTCGAACTCCAGGCCCTTGGCTTGCTGCACGCAGGTGACGTTGATGCCGCCCACGAATTGGTAGTCGCCGTCCAGCGCCAGGCGCAAGCCCAGGCCGCGCCGCAGGTGCTGGAATAGGCGCCGCGCTGTCTCGGGCGTGCGGCAGATGAGCGCCGCCGAGGCGAGCGGATCACTGGTCTGCAACGTGCGCAACTCGCGGGTCAGCCAATCGGCCTGGTGACACTCGTTGGCGAATTCCACGCCCACTGTCGAGGGTCCGGGCGGCCAGGGCACGGTTCCGCCGTCGAGGATTCCCCGCGCCAGCTCGGTCACGTCAGGCGGGCAGCGGTAGCTGATCTCCAGCACCGCGGTCTCGTACGCGGCGCAGTCCAGCTCGGACATGCTGCCAGGCCAGCCCGAGAAGCACGCCGTGGGATCCACTTGCTGGTCCGCATCCCCTGCAACGATCAGGGTGCCACCCGGCGCCAGCGCGCGGCCCATGAGCGCCAGTTCCAGCGGAGCAAACTCCTGCGCCTCGTCCAGCACCAGGCAGTCGTAGCGACGCGGCTCTGCCGGCCGCTCGCCCGCGCGCAGGGCGCGCAACCGATCCAGCTCGAACAGCACGGCGTAGTCCTCGGTATCCAGGGTGCCCGCGTCCTCGGTGGGCGTGCCGTCATCTATGGGCCGGCCGTCCACCGTCACCAGCCGTTCCGCGTCCACATACGCGAATTCCTCCTCGGCGGTGTTGCTGAACTGCACGTGCGTGTGTTCCAGCACTTCGGCCACCATGCCCGCGCCAATGCCCTGCTCCGAGGCTGCGGCCAACTTCTGCATCAATACGCGATCGCCAAAGAGGTGCAACAGATCCCGCCGCCGCGTTCGCCGCCCGTCGCGCTGCCGGCCGGGCTGTCGCGCCGCCAGCTCGACCAACACCCCCCGCAGCGCCGGATCGCGCTTAATGCGAATGACCCCGGCGCTGGCGTCCTGGCTCTCGCGCTCGGGTAGCTTGCGAAAGGCGCGCCGGGCCTGGTCCCC
>PMZX01000128.1:1300-5949 GCA_003170035.1 Myxococcales bacterium
GCCGCATCCAGCACCACGTCTGCGGGCGAGCTGGAGCGCAGGCGCGCGTCCTCGGGCCGCAAGGTCAGCCTGGGCGTCGGCCCGGTTTCTAGGCGCCACGCACCGTCTTTCAGTGCAAGCCGGCCCTCTGCAGTCTCGATCTCGCACAACTCGCCTTGCGCGAAGCCGACCAGATTGCGCTCCACCAGCGTGCCGGCCAGCGTGCGCTCGTCGGCATCGACCTCGTAGTCGTCGCCATCAACACAACTGAAGAAGACTTCGGCCAGGGGCGCATTTCGCCAGTCGATGATGGCCACGCCTCCGCCGGTGCGCGTGTCCGGGCCCAGCAAGACGTCGCGCACCCGGCCGTCTGTGTCCAAGCGCATGTGGGCGAAATAGGGCGCAGCCGCATGGGGCGCAAGCGTTCGCGCCAGTTGCGCCAGGCGGAGTTGGTCAAGCACTCGCGCTTGCAGACGGGTATCGAGGGAGTCTGCCATGTTTGCTCTCGCACGCGCCATTGCGCCGCATCTTGGGCCCAAGAACCAGCTTCCACTTGGGCGCTGATTCGGCGATAATGGATCCGTTCTTAGGGGGCGCCATGGCGAGTTCTTCCGCCGCTCCTTCACCCCCAACGGAACCAGCGCAGGCCGAGTACGAACGACAAGGTTCCCCACGCGGCCAGCACGGCCAGGTAGGGCAGCGTGCCCAGCAGACCGGCGCCGTCGATGGTCACCGCGCGCATGCCGTCGCACATGGCGGTGAGCGGCAGCGCGCTGATGAAGGGACGCGCGAACTCCGGAAAGTGTGTCGACGAGAAAAACACTCCGGAGAGCACGAACATGGGCAGCATCACCAGGTTCATCAGGCCGCTCACCGTCTGCATGTTCTGCGCGCGGGACGACACCAGGATGGCGATGGCCGCGAAACTGGCGGCGCCTGCCAGGCACACCAGTCCCAGCGCCGCGTACGAGCCGGCCACCTGTACCCCGAACACAACGCGCGCGAAGATCAGGATGACCGCAATCTCGAATGGGATCACCACCAGGCGGGACAGACCGAAAGCAAACAACAAATGCCGTCGCCGCATGGGCGCGGCCAGCAGCCGCTTGAGCAGCTTGCGCACGCGCATCTCCACGATCACCCAGCCGATGCCCCACATGGAGCCCGACATAAGGTTCATAGCCAAAAGGCCCGGAATGAGGAAATCGATATAGCGCGAGCCCGGCTCGCTCACCTCTTGATCGCGAACCGCCAGCGGCTCCTGGCGGCCCGCTGCCTTCTGCAAGAGCACATCGACCGTGGCGCGGGCCAGGCGGGCCTCGGGCCGCGCGGCATCGAAACGATAGGTCAGCGGCGCTCCCGGCCGTTCAGGCGGCACCAGCACCACCGCCACCTGGCCCGAGCGCAAGGCGGCCTTTGCAGCCGTCTCATCGAACGGCCGAACCTGCACGCCCCCCTTGGTGAGGGCATCGCGCGCCACTGCGGTCACCCCGGGCAGCGCGCCCACCACCACCGGCTCGGGCCCCTTCACGCGAAAGGCGATCCCCAGCGCCACCGANNGCGCATCAGGGTGAGCTGCACCACCGGACGCGGACGCCGCGACTCAGTCATCGTGCAAGGCCCTTCCGGTCAAGGACACGAACACGTCTTCCAGCGTGGCCTTGCGTGTTCCCAGACGCAGCAGGTGCTGCCCGCGTTCTTGCAGCAACGCCCGCAGCGCGGGCACCGTGCGTTCGGGCTCGACCGCGGCCAAGGCCCACACACCCTCGCCCGACAGGTGCACCTCGGTCACGGTGGGCAAGCCGCGCAGCGTGGCCTCGTCGAGCGCGCCCTGCCCTCCCCCTGATTCCAGCTCCAGTTCGACCACGTGCTCGGCGCCCAGCGCCGCGATTAGTTCCGCCGGGGTGCCCAGTCGGATGAGCCGCCCTCGATCCAGGATGGCCACCCGATCACACAGACGTTGCGCCTCTTCCATGTAGTGTGTGGTCAGCACCACCGTGCCACCGCGAGCGCGGTAGGCAGCCACCAGTCCCCAGATCTGCCGGCGCGACTGCGGGTCCAGGCCCGTGGTGGGCTCGTCGAGAAACAGGATCTCCGGTTCAGCCACCAGCGCGCANNGGACGCGGTCGCTGATAGAAGCTGCGGAACAGGGTCAGCACCTCTTCCACGGTCAGCTTCTCCGGCAGGCGCGTCTCCTGCAGGGCCACACCCAGCCGCTCGCGCAGCCGGCTCTCGTCGTGCGCCCAATCCATGCCCAGCAACTTCACCTCGCCGCCCGTGGGCTGCAGCAGCCCCTCCAACATCTCCACCGTGGTGGTCTTGCCCGAGCCGTTGGGTCCGAGCAGCCCGAAACACTCGCCCCGCCGGATGGACAGATCCAGGCCCTCCAGCGCCAGCACCGCCCCGGCGCGCTTTCGCCCCGAACCGCGCCCTGCCTCGTAGATCTTACGCAGGCCCCGGCACAGAACAGCCGGCTCAGCGTCGAGGGAAGCGGGGTTCACGCATGTTGCTATAGCGTGGCGGCCGCACCCGCGCCACACGGCGGTTGCGCTGCTGGCAGGGCAACTGACCCCCATTTGCGAGGCACTAAACGCTGCCCAATGTTGCGCGGATGCCTCGGACAGGTAACACTATAAGTGTGAGGAAGCTCTCTCACCGGCCCGACCAAGACGTGGCGCTGCTCTATGCCCCCACCGACGATGAGAAGGGCGCCCGGTTCATGCGGGTGCGCAAAGGCGAGTTGCAAATGGGCGAGGCGCGCCCGCTGGCCGAGGGGCAGTCGCTGTGCGGCCAGGAGCTGGTGCGAATGCGACGGCGTGCGGAATTGCCGATGCTGTTCGACGTCGAGGTGATCCACCCCGCCGAGCGACCCATGCGCGACACGCTCGGGCCAGCGCAGGTCGCCTCTGACGAATACCGGCGCAATTGGGACGAGACATTTGCGCCGCGCAAGGCAGTCGGCGAGCGCGCCAACTGACGTACGCCGGGCGACCGCAGGTCGCCTCTACGGGCTGTCGTCGGCGACGGCCACCGCTCGCGGAACGCACCTCTCGTGTAGGGGCGACCTGCGGTCTCCTGCGGTCGCCCGGCACGTTTGACGCTCTCCTGCAAACGCGCGTACAATCGTCAAACGATGGACACTGGGAATGCGCCTCCGTCGAGTTTCGAGGGACTGCAGTTCTACAAAGCCGAATTCGCAAGCGCGCATAGCACCAAGGTCTGCACGCGCTGCAAGCAGTCCATCGCCAGCGACTACTTCGAAGCGGGCGGACAGATCGTGTGCCGAACCTGTCGCGATCAACTCACCGGCGCCGTTCGGGACAGATGGGTTTTCCTTCGCGCCTTGCTCTACGGTGGGCTGGTCGGGGCCGCGGGCACGCTGGTCTGGTCCCTCATCATCCATTTCACAGGCTACGAACTGGGCCTGATCGCCATCATCGTCGGCGTGGGGGTGGGGCTGGCGGTGCGCAAGGGTTCGCGTGGGCGTGGAGGCTGGAAATACCAGACCCTGGCCATGGTGCTGACCTACGTTTCCATCACCACCAGCTACGTCCCCATCGTGTTCAAGGGCTTTGTCGAGGGCATCAAGAAGAACGAAGCGGCGACCGCCGTCAAAGAGTCCACCGCGCCGTCTGCCGCCGAGAATAGCGTCGAGCCCACCAAACTGACGACCACGCCGGGCCGTGACGGGAAGAAGCCCAGCATGCCGCTGCCCATCGCCATAGTCGCTTTCGTTGGTGTGATCTGGGGATTGGCGCTGGCAGCGCCATTCCTGGCCGGCGCCAGCAACATCATGGGCATCATCATCATCGGGATCGGCCTGTACGAAGCCTGGAAATTCAACAAGCGCGTGATCGTGAACGGACCGTTCAAGCTGGTGCCCGAGCCCGCTCCAGCGGCCGAGCCGTCGGCGGCCGGGACCCCGTGAACGGCGCAGGCAGTCCCCAGAACCCTCCGGTATCCCGGCCTTGTGTCGATTGCGGGGCCGAGTTGCCCGTGGCCCTGCTCGCCTGTCCTTCCTGCCAGGCCCTGGTGCATGCGGATCTGCTGAAGAGCCTGGCCGCGCAGGCAGCGCGGGCTGAACGCGACGGCAACCTGGAGCAGACGCTGATGCTGTGGAACCGGATGCTCACGCTCCTGCCGCCGGGCTCGGCCCAGCATTCACGCATCAGCCAGATGGCCGCCGACATGAGCGCAAGGGTAGCGCCTGCCGCCTCTGGTCCGCTCGCGGCCAAGACCGCTGCAGCACGACCCGGAGCGAAGAAACGTGCGGGCGCGTTCGCGGCGCTGGGCGCGGTGGGCGTGCTGTTGCTCAAGTTCAAGTGGGCGCTGCTGTTCCTGCTGGGCAAGGGCAAGTTGATCCTGCTTGGGCTGATGCAGGCCAAGACCTTTCTGTCGATGGCGCTGGCCCTGGGCGTCTACGCCATGGCCTGGGGCTGGAAGTTCGCCGCGGGCTTGATCGTGTCGCTGTATTTGCACGAGATGGGCCACGTGGCGTGGCTGCGGCACTACGGCCTGGCAGCCACGGCGCCCATGTTCATCCCGGGCGTGGGCGCATTCGTGCGCCTGCGCCAGCCTCCCCGCTCGCCGGCCGAAGATGCGCGCATCGGGATGGCCGGGCCGATGTGGGGAGCTCTGGCGGCAGTGGGCTTTCTGGTCATGGGTCGGGC
>PMZX01000494.1 GCA_003170035.1 Myxococcales bacterium
GGGAGAATACTCGACGTATTTGACCGACGAGCAACGACGGGACGCGACCCAAATGCGCGATTTCACGACGGGAGGCAAACAGTTCGGTGCTCTAGGCCGTCAGTCGAACTGCACCGATCGCTTGGTGAACGCTCCCTCCATCCACCAGCCGGTGATGGGGAAGGTGGTCTGCGGCCGCGCGTCGCCCGCGGCTCCCGCGGCCACCAGCAGTGGCGCGTAGTGTTCCCAGGTTGGCAGCGCCGTCCGGGCCGCCGAGGTGCGGGCCTGGAAATCCATGAGCGCGTCCACATCGAAGCGCGAGAGCGCGTCGGCTGCCCAGGCGTCGAACTCCTTTGCCCACTGCGGGATGCCGGGGCGGAATGCGTACCGCATGTTGTGCGTGATGAAGCCGCTGCCGAAAACGAGCACCCCCTCGTCACGCAAAGGTGCGAGGGTCTGGCCCAGCTTGAAGAGTTCCCGGGCGTCGAGGCGAGGCATCGAGATCTGCAGCACAGGGACATCGGCGTCGGGATACATCGGCACCAGCGGGACATAGGCCCCGTGGTCGAGCCCGCGCTCCGGGTTGTCGGCAACCGGCATGTTCTTCTGGCGCAACAGCTCGCGCACGCGGCCGGCGAGCTCGGGGGCGCCGGGAGCGGGGTAGCGGGTCTGGTAGTACTGCTCGGGGAAGCCATAGAAGTCGTAGACGAGCGGCACCGCCCGGGTCGCGCCCAGCGTGGTCGGCCGCTCCTCCCAGTGCGCCGAGATCATGAGAATGCTCTTCGGCTTTGGCATCGCCTTTGCCCACGCAAAAAGCTCGGCCATCCACACGGCGTCGTCGAGCAAGACAGGCGCGCCGTGCGCCGCGAAGATCACCGGCATCCGTCCGTTCGGTTGGCTGCGCTTGATCTCGGTCTGCGTCTTCATGATCTCTTGCCCCCGCCGTCAGCCAGAGGCTGCCATGCGGGGTGAGCCTTTGCCATCGGGGTGGGACGCGAAGGCAAGTACGGCAAGGCCAAGATCTTCTCCTCGGTCGGCAAGAAGACCGACGTCTTCGTGCGCTTCTCCACCGTGGCGGGCGAGCGGGGCGCAGCGGACGCCGAGCGCGACATCCGCGGCTTTGCCATGAAGTTCTGCACCGAGGAAGGAAACTGGGATCTGGTCGGCAACAACACGCCGGTCTTCTCTCTGCGACCCGCTCAAGTTCCCGGATCTCAACCACGCCGTGAAGCGCTGGGCATTCCGATGAGCGATGTTGCGAAGAAGAAATAGCTGGCGCGGCTGAACCGCACGTTGCAGTACGGGACTGCGGGTCACCCGCCGCTGTCCCATGACAGGAGACGGCGCTCACCTTGGAGTTGCCGGATATGGATGACGTCCTGGGTGACTTCCAGGCACCCTCGGTAGGCGCCGCCCGCGTCGCGCAGGGCCAGGTAGCGGATGTGCACGAACTTGCCGTGCAGCGGGATCCAGAACTCGGCCGTGCTTTGCTTGCCGGCGCGGAACGAGTCGAGGATGTTCTGCACGATGTGAACGCTCCCCGGCGGGTGGCAGTTCTGCACCGTGCGTCCGATGACCGCCGAGCTGCGCGGAAAGATGCGCTCGGGACCTCCCGAGTAGAAACGCACGGTGTCGTTCTCGTCGACGAATGTGAGGTCGACCGGCAGATGGGTGAAGATGAGGTTGACCTGGTCGAGGGTAAGGGCGCCGGTCATGAGCCCGAGCAGCCCCTGGGGCACTGTCTGGGTGCCGGCGGTGGGTGCGGCAGCGGCTGGCCAGGAGGCGCGCGGCTGAGCCAGGCCGTAGCCGAGATGATCCTCGCCGTGACGAATCTCGACCCATTCCTCCTCTGACAGGGTCTGCAAGGCCATAGGGAAGAGAATCTTCTCTTCCTTGTAGACCATTTCGACCAGGTCGCGCGACAGGCCCGGTGCCAGCTCCGCAAAGCTGTCGCGATCGCGCTGCTGGACCGTTTCGCGGATCTGCTTCAGTGACTCCCGAATCTGATTGTGCACTCCCCACATCACCTGCGACGGCCCGGTCACGCCGTGGCGCTCGAGCAAGGGGAAGAGCTGGTTCTCCTTGCGCTGGTAGTGGTTCTCGACGCCGACCAGGCGTTCGAGAATGGCTGCGGCGCGCTCCAGGGCAGACTCGTCGTCCTGCCGGGCAAGGGTTGCAAGCTGGTTGGCGAGTTCGGTGATGATCCGGTTGGCCGCGACGTACGTGTCCACCGGGTGGCCAGGGGGCGAGCCGATCTGGACGTGGGTATCCAGCGCCTCGCGGAAAGCCCCGACGTGAACGTCGCACAGCCGCTGCACCTCGGACACGGGCAGGCCGCCGCGGATCAGCTCCTCCTCCATGGCAGCGATCTCGGAAGCTTCCACGTCCTCGACCGCCTCGCTGAAGCGAGCCTTGGCCTGCGCCAGGTCGCCGCCGTCGTGCAGATCCTGGATGATCGCCTTGAGCGCCGCCAGTCGCTGCTCGCGCGTCGGTGCCTCTGCGGCCAGCTCCGTTTGCGGACGCTGTCCGCTGTGCTTTTCGACTTCGGCGGCGATGGCCTGCAGCAGGGCATTGAGGTCGAGCCCGGCAATCCCGGCCGCGGTTCGCAAGGTGGCGACTCGTCCGATAGTTGCGCGCGCCATGCGGTTGCGCAGCATCGCGAATCTCGGACTCTGTGCCGCCAGGAAGTCCTCGAGAAAAGGGTAGGTTGTCAGCAATTCGTGGACCTTGGTGCTTCCCGCCAGCTTCATGGTTGTTCCTTTGATGAGCCTGGTACGCCGTTGGTGCCAGCGCAGGCCGCCTAGGACGCGTCACGGGCGCACGGGCCCGTGGGGTAGGGGCGACCTGCGGTCTACCCAGGTCAATGGAACCGCGGGTGCGGCGCGGTGGGCGAGCGCAACTCGCCCTTACACGATCAGGCCGTGCCCTATCTCGCCGCCTAGCCGATGCCCTCGAACAGAACCGTCGAGAGGTAGCGCTCGCCCGAGTCGGGAAGAATGGCCACGATGGTCTTGCCCGCGAACTGCTCAAGGCGAGCCAGGCGCACGGCCACGGCGGCGGCGGCTCCGCACGAGATGCCCGAGAGGATGCCTTCTTCCCGCGCCAGCCGGCGCGCGGTTTCGATCGCTTCCTCGTCGGAGACCTGCTCCACCTGATCGACCAAGCTGAGGTCGAGCGTGTCAGGGATGAAGCCGGCGCCGATGCCCTGGATCTTGTGCGACGACGGCTTGAGCGGGGCGCCACTGCGCATCTGCGTGATGACCGGACTCTTGCTCGGCTCGACCGCCACGGAGTGCAGCGGCTTGCCCTTGACCTTCTCCCAGAAACGCGAGATGCCGGTGAGGGTGCCGCCCGTGCCCACGCCCGCCACCAGGACGTCCACTTTTCCGTCGGTGTCGTTCCAGATCTCGGGCCCGGTGGTCTGCTCGTGGATGCGCGGATTGGCCGGATTCTTGAACTGCTGGGGCAGAAAATAGCGTGCGGGATCCGAGGCCGCCAGAACTTCGGCTTGTCTGATCGCGCCGGGCATCCCCTCTGAGCCTGGCGTCAGCAGCAGGTTGGCGCCGAAGGCGGCCAGCACGCGGCGGCGCTCTTGGCTGAAGGTTTCGGGCATGCACAGGGTCAACTTGTAGCCGCGGGCGGCGCACACGAAGGCCAGCGCGATGCCGGTGTTGCCGCTGGTAGGTTCGACCACTTCCACGCCGGGGTTCAGCACGCCCCGTTGCTCGGCGTCTTTAATCATGGACGTGCCGATACGGCACTTGACGGAGTAGGCAGGGTTGCGGCCCTCGATCTTGGCCAGAACGGTGGCCTTGGCTCCGGCAGTGAGGCGGTTCAACTTGACCAGGGGGGTTCGACCAATCGACAGGGAATTGTCGGCGAAAACGTTCGACATGGTACCTATCTCCTTCGCATGACTGGCTTGCGCTTGACCGCTTCTATCCGAGCGAAAGGGCTTGGTCGAGCGCCTCGACCAGATCGTCGGGATGCTCGAGTCCGATGGAAAGACGGATGAGATCCGGGGTCAGTCCGGATTCACGCTGTTGCTCCTCGGTGAGCTGGGAATGGGACGTGCTGGCCGGGTGCAGGACGAGGCTCTTGGCGTCGCCCACGTTGGCCAGGTGGGAAAAGAGTTTGATGTTGTCGATCAGCTTGACCGCGGCCTGGTATCCGCCCTTGTGGCCGAAGACCACCATGCCGCCGAAGCCGCGTTTGAGATATCGGCTGGCCACGCCGTAACTCGGGTCTTCCTTGAGTCCGGGGTAGCGGACCCAGGCCACCTTGGGGTGGCGCTTGAGAAACTCGGCGACCCTGAGAGCATTCTCGCAATGGCGGGCCATGCGCACGGGCAAGGTCTCGATGCCTTGCAAGAAGATCCATGAATTGTCGGGCGCAATGCACGCGCCCAGATTGCGCAGGGGTACGGTGCGCACCCGCAGGGCAAAGGCGATGGGTGCCAGCGGCTCGGGCAGATCGTGGGCCCAGCGCAGGCCGTGGTAGTTGCTGTCGGGCTGGTTGAACAGCCTGAAACGGGAATTCTTCCAATCGAACTTCCCTGCGTCGGTCACGATGCCGCCGATGGCCGCGCCGTGGCCACCCAGCCACTTGGTCAGTGAATTGACGACGATATCCGCGCCGTGCTCGATGGTGCGCAGCAGGTAGGGGGTTGTGAAGGTGGCATCCACGATAAGCGGAAGACCATGCCGGTGCGCCACCTCGGCCACTGTGGCCACGTCGGTGAAATCCAGCACTGGGTTGCCGATGGTTTCGATGAACAGGGCACGCGTCCGATCGTTGATGGCGCGTTCGAAGTTCTTCGGATCCTTCGGGTCGACAAAATGGGTCTTGATCCCCAGTTGCGGCAGAATGGCGTCGAACTGGGTGTAGGTGCCGCCGTACAGGTTGTTAGCCGCCACGATCTCGTCGCCGCCCTGGGCCAACGTGATGACAGCATAGAAGATGGCCGAGGTGCCAGAGGCCACCGCCACCGATGCAGCGCCGCCCTCGAGATGTGAAACGCGCTGCTCAAGGATGTCGGTGGTGGGGTTCTGCAGGCGAGTGTAGATGTTGCCCAGTTCCTTGAGCGCAAACAGGTTGGCCGCGTGCTCGGTATTCCTGAACAGATAGGAAGTCGTCCGATAAACGGGCACGCCGCGTGACAGGGTCGCATCGAGCGGCTGCCCCGCGTGCAGAGCCAAGGTTTCGAAGCGATAGGCCTGAGAGCTCATCGGACGTCCTTTCGTGAAGACTGGATTGCGGCTGGCGACAGCGGATTGCGTTTCATCGTTTTCTACGACAGGCAAGTGGGACTGTCAAGGAAAAGTTCTGTTAACGAGACACGCGTTCGGAAAAACGCCGGTGGACTAGCGGGCATAGATGATGACGTCGTGGCAGCGAATCTCCGAACTGCCGGGATTCTCGTAGGTATGCCGCTGGTCGGCCAGAAACGAGACGGAATCGCCGGCTCCCATCTCGTACACCTCGCTGCCCACCCGCAGGCGCAACTGGCCGTTGAGCACGATCACAATCTCACGCGTGCCGGCCGCGTGGGCGTCCGAACTGTGGACCGCGCGCGCGGCCAAGCGCAGTTCGTAGGCCTCGACCCAGGGGCACGATCCGGCCGGGGTGAGGGGGCGGCTTTCCATGCGGCCGTCGGCAGAGCGCAAAACCTGCACGTCTCCACGGCGCAGCAGTGCCACACCTCGCGAACTTGCCCCGATGAGCTCGGCGAACGGGACGCCCAGACCGACGGCGATCTTCCACAACACGCCCAGTGACGGATTGCTCTTCATGGTTTCGATCTGGGAAAGCGCCGCGCGGCTGACGCCCGAGGCTGACGCCAGTTGATCGAGGGAAAGCGCGCGTGCCTTGCGCTTTTCGCGCAGATTGGCGGCTACCCGGCGGCCCATGTCGGCGGCCCCGATGTCATCCCCAGGGGGCAGGGGAGCCTTGCGCATGGATGCGACCGAGGGGCGGCCGGCGTTCCGCGCAGAAGACGTCCTGTCTTTCTTTGTGGCCATGCGGACAACAATAGCAGAAATCGAGAAGGCCTTCGAGATGAGCTCGCGGCGGTAGCCAAGTGGGTGGGTTCATTCATCTCGCCGGCCACGCAGAAGGCCGTGCTTGTGAATGCCGGCGAGACATCTGCGCGGCACGTGGTAAAAGCTGCGCTCTATCCGCCATGCGCCCGAATATCGTACGCAAGCCTGAGGCGTCCGAGCGTGACGTGAGGGTCGGCCCATGGTCCGATGACGAGCGGGCTCGGCGCTACGACTCTGCTGAGAACCGCCTCTTCTATCAGACGCTGCTGAGGCGTTTGGTTGCGGGCGCTGGGCCGTTTTTTCGGGGACGCGGCCTCGACCTTGGTTGTGGCACCGGCTTTGCGACCGAGCGGCTGCTGCAGGCGTTTCCCGGCGTCGCGTGGCAGGGCGTGGATGTGTCGGCGCCCATGCTCGCGCGCGCGGCGCGCAAGCCCGTGCTGGCGGGGGTTTCGCTGTGCCATGCGGCTGCCGAGGCGCTGCCCTATGCCGGGGGTTCGTTCGATGTGGTGGTTTCGAATTTTTCGTGGCATTGGTTCCAGCCTTCGGCCGGGAGTGAGGTGCTGCGCGTGCTGCGGCCTGGGGGCTGGCTGCTGGTGAGCGCTCCCGTGCGCCATTTCAGCACGGCACAGGGCAATCGCTGGTTGGCCGCGCGGCTGCACGCGAAACGGCGCAGCTTTCGTCGCTTGCCGAGCCAGGGCCTGCGGATCGAGGACATGGCGAGCCTGTTGCCGGGTGAGTTGCGAACCCACCGTCTGGAATCGGTGGCCATAGAGGAACAATTTGGCGACGCTTCCGCGCTGCTCGCCACGCTGGAAAGCCGTGGATCGCTGCACGCGATCTTCGGTCGCGAAGGAGTAGAGGCAGCCAGTCGCGTGGGGAGCCCGCCGGCTTCGCTGGCGGCGCACCATCGCGGGAGGG
>PMZX01000384.1:0-2273 GCA_003170035.1 Myxococcales bacterium
GTTCACCCGAAAAGCAGAAAACCGCCACCGAGCTGACCCAGAAACTGACCGACGCCTACAAGCTTCTCGAACGCCGATTGCGTGGGTAGTTGGCTTCTACTTCGCCTTGCCCTGGTTGGCGACGGCCTTCATCGCTGCCTCTATGGCAGCCTGATCGCCAAGGTAGTAGTGCTTGATCGGCTTGAGGTTGGCGTCGAGTTCGTAGACGAGAGGGATGCCGGTCGGGATGTTCAGCTCGACGATCTCGCTCTCCGGGATGTTGTCCAGGTACTTGACCAGGGCGCGCANNATGGTCTCGTGCCACAGCGGCAGGAAGCGCGCCACGGTGTCCTTCAGGCACTCGGTCTGGGGCAACTCGGCGGGCTTGAGGTCCTTGTAGCGTCCCTGCGGATCATTGCCCGGGAAGCGCGGGTCGGTTTTCTCCAGGGGCGGCGGCGGGATGTCNNGCCTCGCCGTACTTGGCCGCGGTCTCCGACTTGTTGAGGCCCTGCAAGGCCCCGTAGTGCCGCTCGTTGAGCCGCCACGACCGGTGCACGGGAATCCACATCAAGTCCAGCGTGTCGAGCACGCTCCCCAGGGTGCGGATGGCGCGCTTGAGCACCGAGGTGTACGCCACGTCGAAGGTGTAGCCCCCGTCCTTCAGCGCCTGGGCGCCGGTCTTGGCCTCTTGCCGGCCCTTGTCCGACAAGTCCACGTCGGTCCAGCCGGTGAATCGGTTCTCTTGGTTCCAAGTGCTCTCGCCGTGGCGAAGCAACACGAGCTTGTACATCGCGGTCTCCTCTCTTACTTTGCGGGCAGTATTTGTAGCATGCCCTGGTGGGCCGAGGGGCCTGCCAAAACCACCAGGCCCTCGGGCCACGCCTCGATCTGGATGAAGGTGTCGCCCGCGGCTCGATAGCGCCACACCTCGCAGGTCCCGGGGACGCGGCCCGGTGTCCGGCCGCTGGTTGCCACCTCGGCCTGGCCGGCGAGCACGCGCAGGTAGGTCCGGCCCTTGTAGTAAATGTTCGCCGGCGGCGGCGTGGTCATGTCGAGGTCGCGCACCTCCTCGAGAAACAGCACCCGCTCGTCGAGATCGTGCGAAAGCGGTTCCATCCACAGTACGCGCTGGCCGTCGACCAGGCGCGCCAGCACCTGCTTGCGGCGGCCCACGCGGTAGGTAACCAGACCCTCGACCAGGTAGTCGGTCCCGGAGTAACTGACGACGTCTTTCAGGTGAAGCTTCATGGGTGGCCTTTCGCGTCCAAGTATCCTGCCCGGCCCGCGCCTTGACAACCGTGGGCGCTGCCGTTAAGCACGCCTGGTGAAGTTCGACCTCATCCGGGTTCTCGACGATGCGGGACGCGTGGTGCATCCCGAGCGGGAGCCTGCCATCCCGGCCGGTGAGCTGCGCCATATTTTGCAGACCATGGTGCACAACAGCCTGCTCGACGAGAAACTGATGCGCTTCCAGCGCCAGGGCCGCATCGGCTTCTACCTGACCGCCTGGGGCGAAGAGGCCACGCTGGTGGGNNCTGCGCACGCTGCTGTGCCAGCTCTACTGCAACGCGGAGGATCCGGTGAAGGGCCGGCAGTTGCCCGTGCACCACACCTCGCGCGCGCTCAATTTCGTGTCGGTCAGCTCGGTGGTGGGCACCCAGATCCCGCACGCGGTGGGCATGGCCATGGCGGCCCAGCTGAGCGGCCGCGACGATGTCAGCCTGGTCTACTTTGGCGACGGCGCCACATCCACGGGCGACTTCCACGTCTCGTGCAACATGGCGGCGGTACGCAAGGCCCCTTGTCTGTTCTTGTGCCGCAACAACGGCTGGGCCATCTCCACTCCGCGCTCGGCCCAGACCATCACGCCCACCTTTGCCCAGAAGGCGATCGCCTATGGCATGCCGGCGGTGCTGGTCGATGGAAACGACGTGCTGGCCCTGGCCCATGTCACGGCCGAGGCCGCGGCGCGCGCGCGCCGGGGCGAGGGGCCCACGCTCATCGAGGCTCTTACCTACCGCCGAGGCGCCCACACCTCTTCGGACGACCCCACCGCCTACCGCGATCCCAACGAGCTGCGCGAGTGGGAATCCCGCGATCCCATCCGGCGTTTCCGCTCCTACCTCGAGCGCAAGGGGTTGTGGAATGCAGAGGAGGAACGGGAGTTCGTGCAGGCCTGCGAGCAGGAATTCGCGGTGCTGGTGGCCGAGGTGGAGAGCTTGCCCAGCAAGTCGCCGCTGTCCACGCTGTTCGACGACGTGTATGCCGAGCGGCCCTGGCAGCTGGAAGAGCAG